>JBEGNF010000017.1:0-34732 GCA_041182625.1 Pseudomonadota bacterium
GCCAGACCCATCAGCAAGCCCACCCACTGTCGCACACCAACGCGCTCGCCGACCCAGCGCGCAGAGAAACCCGTCAGCACCGGCTGCAGCCCCACGATCAGCGCTGCCAGTCCGGCCGGCATGCCCAGCTTGATCGCCGACCAGACGCCGGACAAGTACCCCGCCTGCACCAGTACACCGGCCATCGCAATATGACCCACCTTTCCCTGCGGCCAGGGCGCGTGCAGCCAAAGCAACGTCGGCAGCAGAATGACCAGAACGCAGGAATAACGAAGCAGCAGAAAGGTCAGCGGCGGTGCGTAGGGCAGACCGAACTTGGCGACGATAAAGCCGGTACTCCAGACAAGCACAAACACCATCGGCGCGAGCACATCGAGAATCACCGTGTTGCTGTTAACGGCGTCGTTCAAATCAGCTCCATCCCGCGGCAGTAGTTACCGGCGATACGTATTGTCTGCAAATGGATGGCGACCGTCTCTTCGATCACGCGACCGTAGCCACCCGCCATTGCAATCGCCACGGGCAGACCACGCTCACGGGCCGCCTCCATCACCATCATGTCGCGCGCCGCGATGCCGGCCATCGATAAACGCAGGCGACCGAGCCGATCACCATCGTAGGGATCGGCTCCTGCGAGAAAAATCAGCAACTGAGGATCAAACCGCGCAAACATCTCTGACAGCGCGGATTCAAGACCGGCCAGGTAATCCGCATCTCCTGTTCCATCCGGCAATGCCACATCAAGATCGCTGCACGCCTTGTCAAACGGGTAGTTGTGCTCACCGTGCATCGACAAGGTGAATACCGAGTCATCTTTTTCCAAAATGGCAGCGGTGCCATCTCCCTGATGCACATCGAGATCGACGATAGCGACGCGGCTCACTCGGCGCTCTGCCTGCATCAATCTTGCCGCGATGGCGGCATCATTGAAAACGCAGAATCCCTGCCCGCGATCGGCATGCGCGTGATGCGTGCCGCCCGCGAGATTGATGCCCACACCCCCCGCTAATGCCGCGCGACAAGCCGCAATCGTCGCTCCTGCGGAGCGCCGGGATCGCTCCACCATCTCCGGGGACCACGGAAAGCCGATCGTTTTTTGCTCACTCTCGCTGAGTAGTCCGCCACTGACACGCTGTATGTAACCCGGGTGGTGGGCGAGCGCCAGCACGCCATCACTCGTGGTCGGCGCCTCCTCGAAAACCACGTCGGGCAATGAAGTAGCTACTGCCTCGCGCAACATCCGGTATTTCTGCATCGGGAATCGATGGCCGGAAGGCAGAGGCAGCACAAAACGGTCACTGTAAAAAGCTTTCAAAATCTCGTCTCAGAAAAACATGGAGCACCAACGACTATCGTAACCCAGCTCGGTACATCCCCCAGGCAAGACAGCATCACCGTCCTCGCTAACGGGCCGATGGCGACCGGCGATGAGCCATCGCAATGAACCTGGCGCATAGTTGTTGTCCTATCTAACCGCCTGGTCTATGCATGCATCAATCACGGCATTTTCAAACCAACCCACATAGGAGCAACAATGTCTGATCCCACCGCGCAGAGCTCTGCAGCAGCACGCAATAAATTACAGGCACAGCTAGGCCTGGCAACCAGTCTGGCCGATACTCTGATCGACAGCATGCAAAAAGTGATAGGGCTAAACCTGAATGCTGCCAAAGCCAGCCTTGAAACATCGCTGGCGGGAACGCAGCGGCTGCTGACCGCGAGGGACCCTCAGGAATTTTTCAGTCTCAGCGCCCACCAGGCTCAGCCGCATGCTGAGATCGCGCTCACCTATGGCCGACATCTGGCCAGCATTGCTTCGTTCGCTCAGGTCGAAATGACACGCGTCACCGAGGATCAGGTGAACCGAGCCAGCCGGAACATCGTGAACCTGATCGACGAATTGGAGAGACTAGCCCCAGCCGGTTCCGAAAGCATCTTGTCATTAATGAAATCTGCGCTGGACAACGTCAGTGCCAGCCTCGCCCAGCTCGCTCGCAGCTGCAAGATTGCTGTTGAGACCATGGAGCACAACATGAAGACAGCGAGCGCACCAGCCCCGCAGACGGAAGAGACGCAAACAAAACAAAGCGGAACTAGAAAATAATCCCCGATGGTCTGCATCGCGGGCCGCAACCGACCAAGGCGGCCTGCTTTGTTAGCACTCACTCCACGCATCCCATCAGAGAGCCGACTGAAACAGCCGGCGCATCACATACCTACTCTCGGTAAGTGATAAACTCATCCCACACTGAATAAAGCCTCATTTTATGGCGAGTGAATCTCGCCATACGATGCAGGGCACAATCAACTCATGTGCCCAATCGGATTTGGCTAGCCAAAAAGATATTTTTAAAATCATCGCACCCTAGAGCTTGACCACCGATACCTCTGGCTGATGCATTCGATGATCTCAACACTCCAAGCGCTGTCTATCGCTGCCTCTGCGCTTTTATATATTGGTTTTTTTCATATAAACGCCTGGCTGTTCGCGGCGCTGGAAGTTCACCGTGGCGCCCACTGGATATTTCTGCCTGCGGGACTCAGGCTGCTGAACACGCTGTTACTCGGAGGCGAGGGAGCGATCGGCTTGCTACTGGCATCGTCCTTCCTGGCTCTCAGCGGCATACAACGTGACCCGATCACCGCCGCTGTCGTGCCATTCATCTCGGCCGGAGCGCCCTATCTTATCTATCGGTTCGCGCTTTTCCAAGGATTACCATCGACACTGGAAAAACTGACGCCGGCATCACTGTCGGTGCTGATTGTTCTGTACGCAGCCGCAAGCTCATTTCTTCATTCGATCTGGTATACGATGCGCGGCGTCTCCCAGAGTTTTTTATCTAGCTTCTTTACGATGTTCGTCGGTGATCTCGTTGGGACGATGATCGTCATCTATTCCATCAAGTTAGTTCTGACCCTGTGGGACAGACTCAGAAACCCTGCTCGATGAGGCAATTCACGGCCAGGTGGAACCAAGTTAATTTGGCGTATATTCCTGCCTCAATTTATCCAAACCTGTGAGCATCTTTATATATGCTTGCTCCACTGTCTCGGGATCACCTTTCACACCCAGCTCGATATGTCGGCGCCGACTTCCATCGCCGACACTGGGCAGACTGAACACCTTGATATCGGCAAATTCTGCTTCTAGCGCCTCCATCAATGGCGTGAGGGTCGATTCGATACCGTCATAGACGATCACTGATTTTTCTGCATATGCGACTTGATGAAACAGGTCTGTATGGTGCGTATCGAGCGCCCAGGCCATCATGGGTGCCGCCATGACTGGAAAACCTGGCACAAAATAATGAACGCCGCCGTTTGCATTGCGCATCGCAAAACCAGGTATTTTGTTGAACGAGTTCGGGATGATTTCTGCACCAACTGGGAACTCACCCATCTTCAGACGATGCAGATTGTCCGGCGCATTTAGGTCGACCTCCTTGCCCGCCTCTTGCGCCATGTCGGCAATCCGCTCCTGAATTTTTTCTTTAGCCTCAGGATGAAGCAGCAGCGGCAGCCCGAGCGCAGCCGCTGCGCACTGCCGGGTGTGATCGTCTGGTGTCGCACCTATACCGCCGCATGAAAAAACGATATCTGGGCTGTTCATCGTCCGGCGTAGAGTATCGGTGATGCGAGCCGGATCATCGCCCAGATACTCTGCCCAAGACAGAGATAGGCCGCGCTCGGATAACAATTCAATGATTTTCGCGAGATGTTTGTCAATACGCTTGCCTGACAAGATTTCATCGCCGATGATGATGATGCCGAATCCCATAGTTGCCTCGCCCCTCAAAAATAATGATTTTTCTTGTTACCTGTCATCTTGGGCTACTGGTGCAACAATGCCTGACAGCTCCGCATCAATGATGCGATCAGAGTCAGTGCCGGCTTCGGGCATGCTACGCAAGCGCGCCAGCGAATCCAGACAATAGTGCTGGAACCATAAACCGCTAAACATGAAGATCAACAGATAAAGCCATATCGCCACCGCAGCTAGCACAGGAAACAAGATCACCGACATCACCCCACCCAGCCACAGCAGACCGGGCGCTGCGCCGAGACTTCCCGTCGCGACACCGATCACTAGCAATGGCAGGCGTTGTGATGCGCGAATCGTGTTTAGCTCGTGCTTGTCAGCGAAATCAGCCAGCGCATCATAGGTCATCACTCGGCAAGTCAGCCAGCCCCAGAGCAAGGGCTGCACGATCAATGCGAACAGCGGTACCAGATTCAGTGGCAACGTGATCGACCACGCGATCAGGAACACGGTAAATGACGACAACGAGACCCAGACGCTACCGGCAAATGAGCCACCATGCCTGCGTTCCAGCTGAGGATAGTCACGACGGCCAACATGATTGGCGATGGAGGGCATCACAAGCAAACCAATCAGCAGTAGCGCCGTCACGATCATGAATGGCAGCAGCAGCCACATCGCGATCAGTGGCACCAGCAGAGTGCGCAGCGATGACAATCCCAGGGAATCAAGTATCTCGCCGCTCTGCCGGAAAAGCCCGTAATCCGAAAACCAAGCATGCAGCTGATCGATCATGGGTTGCAAACCCTGCCATAACGCCAATCCCCACAAGGCCAGCGCGAGCACGAAAGGCAGTACGGTCATCAGCAGCATCCGTGGATGCATCTGAGACAGCAATGCGCGAAAGAGTGTTCTGAACAGAGATGTCATGATCGTCAGGGAGTGTCCGCATTATAAAAGCCTGAGGCACCCTGCGGGATAGCGAAATGGGTACGGCCATGCTGCTATAGTTGGGGATCTTGCTTATTTGACGTCCGATATCGGGCGGAGCCCTTCAACCTTCTACAAAGGAAGTCATCATGTCTCAGATCACCACGGCCTCCGGGCTAACTTATGAAGAACTGACGATGGGAGAAGGCGACGAAGCCAGCGCCGGAGATTTCGTCAGTGTCCATTACACCGGCTGGCTGCAAAACCCGGATGGCAGCGAAGGCGAGAAATTCGATTCCAGCGTGGATCGCGATGAGCCTTTCGAATTCTCTCTGGGCGCCGGCCATGTTATCCGTGGTTGGGATGAGGGCGTGCAAGGCATGAAGGTCGGCGGCAAGCGTCGGCTGGTGATACCGGCTGAACTTGGCTACGGTGCCCGTGGCGCGGGGGGTGTGATTCCACCGAATGCGACGCTGATATTCGACGTCGAACTACTGGAAATCTGATCAGCCCTGAGAATCAAGGTCCACGCCAAAGACCTTGGCCATATTCTTCGTTACCTGCTCTTCGATCTTCTTCGCAAAACCTCTCAGCATGATGCCGAGACTGAGTTCCAGCGTGGCCTCACCTTCAGCAAGCGCCAGCGTGCCGGAGAAGCCGCTGCGCTTGAACGCAAGCACATCACCCTGCCACTCCCAGTTCATCTCATAGTCTGCCTGCATCTGGTCGGCGACTTTCTGCGCAGCGGAGCGCGCATCGTCCATGGACAGTACGTGCTGCTGCACGATAGTGATGTCGGCCATTCGGCTCTCCTGCGTTATAGTTTGAATGTGTCCGGGTTTAGCAGATTCGGCGGTCGCTTGCCTGTCAGCGCAGCGATCAGATTATCTGCAGTCAGATAAGCCATCGCTCGACGCGTAGACACCGATGCACTGCCAATATGCGGCGTGAGAACGACATTTTTCAGTGCGAGAAATTCCGGATTGAACGCCGGCTCATTCTCGAAAACGTCGATACCCGCTGCGGCAATCTGACCCGACTTCAGCGCAGCGATCAGTGCAGCATCGTCAACGATGCCGCCGCGCGCGATGTTTACCAGCGTCGCGGTGGGCTTCATCATCGCCAGCTGCTTTGCGCCTATCAGATGATGCGATGCCGCCGAATAGGGCAGCACCAAGATCACATGATCTGCCGTACGAAGCAATTCATCCATGGCGAGATACTGGGCATTGTTCGCCGCCGCTTCGAGCTCGGGCGCGAGACGGCTGCGGTTGTGATAAACGACCGTCATGTTGAAACCCATTGAGCGTCGTGCGATTGCCTGCCCAATGCGGCCCATGCCGATAATACCCAATGTGCTGCCATGGACATCCGCACTCAGAAAATCATCATAACGCCACTTCTTCCACTGACCGGCACGCAGAAAATGCTCCGACTCGCTCACGCGTCTTGTCGCCGCCATCATCAACGTCCAGCCGAAGTCCGCAGTGGTCTCGTTCAGCACGTCGGGGGTATTGGTAACCATCACGCCCGCAGCGGTCGCCGCTGGCACATCGATATTGTTGTATCCCACAGCCATATTGCACACAGCCCTGAGGCCCGGGCATGTGGAGAACAGCTCGCCCGCAAAGCGATGCGTGGGATTGGCAAACACACCCGCTTTTCCCTGTAGCCGACGCATCAGCTCGGTTTCGTCATACGCCTCATCGGTCTGGTTGTGCTCGACCTCGAGATGCTGCGACAGATAATCGATCACCTCGGGAAAAGTCTCGCGCGTGACCAGCACCTTGGGTTTCATATTGTTAGCGCTCCGTGAGAGGGGGAAGCTCGTCGTCAGCGATGACTCAGGTGCCATGCACGAGAATCAGGTGCACGCGGTACGGACCGTGCGCGCCCAACACAATCGTTTGCTCGATATCACCGGTACGCGAAGGCCCAGAGATGAAATTGGTCGCGCGCGGTAGCTCGCCACGTTCTTTTTTGGCGAGCGCAAATGCATCTTCCATCGAGCGAACGATGCGGCTCACCGGAATCACCGCGATATGCGTCTCGGGCAGCAGCGCAGCGGAGGCGTAAGTCTCGCCGCCCGACAGCAGCATCAACGTACCTGTCTCGGCAATCGCGCAAAAGCAACCGGTAATACCCACCAGATCTTTATCCACGGGTGGCCGAAACTCGACCTTCAGACCCGCATACTGCCAGTCCAGAGCAGACATCGTTTCCCAGGCGATCGCGGAGGGCGCGACGCCCAGTCCGCTCAGATAACGAGCAGCGGCGGCAGGCACATCCTCGAGCGACTGCACCTCATCTGCGGTCTGCGAGGTGCGCTCGGCCTGCTGCCGAAAACGTCCGACCAGATCGTTGCCGATATCAGGACGCGGTCCGGGGCTGCTTGATGCCAGGTAGGCTCGCGCTTCAGCCAGCTCGGCTGCGGTCGGCTCGGGAGGGCGCTGCTGGGCTTTGCGGATGCGACTGAATATCGCTTTGCGGGCGGCAGATGTATCCATGATCTCCTCGGGATGTTTACCGAGATTCTACCTCGGCAACACTTCGCAAGCGGCCCCGACGACGTGAGTAAATTTGAGAAGCGCCGGCCAAAAATATTCACGACGCTGCCCTGCAAAACCCGAATCCCGGGCCGCCAAACTGAATATGCCCCGTCCGCACAGGCATTCGACCGACGTATCAACGAATTAGCTTATTTAAAAACCATCTAAACCGGATTTGTGAGGCACCTCGGTTTGCCTTAAAATACAAGGCTTTGCGACTGAGGCACCGGAACAGGCGCTGGCACGCTCGAGGTGCTGGCATATGTTTCAAAAATACTCACAGATAGGATCCCTATGACCCACGTTGTGACCGAATCGTGCATCCGCTGCCGTTACACCGACTGCGTGGATGTATGCCCGGTAGATTGCTTCCGTGAAGGCCCGAACTTTCTGGCGATCGATCCGGACGAGTGCATTGATTGTGCTGTTTGCGTTGCCGAGTGTCCGGTCAATGCGATCTACGCAGAAGAAGACGTTCCGGGCGACCAGCAGCAGTTCATCAAGCTCAACGTCGAACTGGCTCGCAAATGGCCATCCATCACCAAATCCAAGGCCGCGCTGTCCGACGCAGACGACTGGAAGGATGTGAAGGAAAAGCTCCAGTACCTGGATCGTTAATCGCCGTGCAGCGGATAGCGCCGTACACGGCGCTATCCTTCACAGGTATCGCCCCTGAACCCCGGCCGCAAGCCGGGGTTGGTATTTGAAAGAAAGCTCTCGCAAGCATGAACACCTCAGTCAACACCCCGATAGAAACTGATGCCGTCATCGTCGGTGCCGGTCCAGTAGGCCTGTTTCAAGTTTTCGAACTCGGTCTGTTGGAAATCAAGGCCCATGTCATCGATTCACTCGCTGCTGTCGGCGGCCAGTGCGTCGAACTGTACCCCGACAAGCCGATCTATGACATTCCGGCGGTGCCCGTGTGTACCGGTCAGGAGCTGACCGACAACCTGCTCAAGCAGATCGAACCTTTCGAACCGACCTTTCACCTTGGACAAGAAGTCACCGTCGTCGAAAAACGCGAGGATGGTCGCTTTAACCTCGAGACATCGACGGGTACCCGCTTCATCACTAAAACTGTCTTCATCGCTGCGGGCGTTGGTTCGTTCCAGCCACGCACCCTGAAAGTCGATGGGATCGAAGCGTTTGAAGGTAAGCAGCTGTTCTATCGCGTCAAAGACCCCTCGCGTTTCGCTGGCCGCAATATCGTGATTTGCGGTGGCGGGGACTCCGCACTCGACTGGGCACTTGACCTGCACGGCAAAGCTGAATCAGTGATTCTCCTCCACCGTCGCGAAGAGTTCCGTGCTGCGCCGGCATCTGTCGCGAAAATGAAAGAGCTGTGCGAACAGATGGAAATGCAACTGCTGATCGGTCAGGTCACCGGCTTCGAAGCAGAAGCCGACAAACTCAGCGAGATCAAGGTCACCGGCTCCGATGGCGTCACCCGCCGCCTGCCACTAGACGATCTGCTGGTTTTCTTCGGCCTGTCGCCCAAGCTCGGCCCGATCGCTGAATGGGGACTAGACATCGAGCGCAAGCAGCTCGCAGTCGATACGGAAAAATTCGAGACCAATATCCCAGGTATCTTCGCTGTGGGCGATATCAACACCTACCCCGGAAAGAAGAAGCTGATTCTGTCCGGATTCCATGAGGCAGCGCTCGCTGCCTTTGGCGCTGCGCCGTATATCTTCCCTGAAAAGAAGATTCATATGCAGTACACGACGACGTCTCCGAAACTGCACAAAATCCTCGGTGTGGAATCACCGGTGTTCGACTGATACGCAGGTAGCGAGCCGCTACCGAGCCGCTAGCCAGCAGCGACCAATGGGCCCCACGGGGCCTATTGTTTTTTTGGATGGCCTGCATCGCAATTCAAATGCGCGCGACTACTTTTCTCCTGGCTTGTCGCTTTTGTCGCCAGCGAATAATGCCAGTCACAAACAACAGCAGAGGTACACAACCCGAGAAGAAAGTCACCCAACGGCCGATGAGCCCGAAAGCCTCACCATTGTGCAATGGGTGCAGCCAGTCCAGCGCCGTGTTGCCTGCAGTATTCTGCGCAGGGTTACGAACAGCGAGTATTTCGCCACTGTAGGGATCAAGCCATAACCGTGTCTTGGGGAAGCGTCGCCCCGGCTCGCCTGACTGATACAGCCGAACACTCAGAGGGCCTTCACCGATAGCCGGCACATCGACCCAGCGCAACTCAGCCTCAGGAAAATATTCGCGTGCCACCGACACTGCGCGATCCAAGTTCATCGGGATCGCCTTGTCAACAACCCGATAGGTTGCGACCTCAGGCATAGATGTCAACCCCAGCATCTTGTCGAGCAGGATGCGCGTCTGATCTGGTAGCGCGAGACCAGCACCGGTCAGCGCAAGTACGCTGAGCAGCACCACGCCATAAGCACCGGCCAGTACATGCAGGTCGTAAGTGCGTCTCACCGGACCCTCTCTCACTACGGGTCGTAATGCCAACCACCGCCGAGACTTTGATGGCCACCACAGCCACAGACCAGATAGCAAAGAAAGCAGCATCACCAGCCCGACCGTTCCGACTATAAGTTTGCCTGTCGCATCGAGTAGCAGCGTGTAATGCAAGTCATAGATCCAGGTCATGAGGTAATCACCCCAGACACGATGACTGGTTCGTTCCAGTGTCACCGGATCGAGCGTGAGCATCAGTGGTGAAAACGAACGCCCCTCTCGTTCAGACAATCGCGCGGAACGCGCAGTGATCGGCGTGCTGTCATCAAGCGGTAGCTCGATTCGCCAGCCACCGTCGCGCTCTGGATGAAGCCGTCTCAGCTGATTGGTCACCGCTTGCACTGACACATCGCGGGTCAATGATGTTGACGGACGAAGCTCAGGGTTCAGCGCACGATCGATCTCTGGGTAGAACACTAGCACGCTGCCGGTCACACCTAGCAGCGCAAAGACACCACCCAGCACAAGCCCGATGCACAGATGCAGGCTCAGCCACCACCGACGCGCGCGCTTCATGGATTACATCCTGACCTGCAGCGACACATACACCGCGCGTCCTGCTCCCGGCGAATGTAAAGACTGTGTACCGTCGTACCACACGTACTCTTGGTACCTGTCAAACAGATTGCGTACCTGGAGTTCGGCGCTCACGGCCTTGTTGACACGGTAGGTAGCAGAGGCATGGGTGAGCAGATAGCTGCCGAAACGTCCCGTGCTGTTAGTTCGCTCAAGGTAATAGCTGCTTTGACCGTTCGCCCACACAGAGTAACGCAGCTGCTCACTATGATGATAATCGGCACCCAGGTTATAGATCGCCCGCGGCACATGATCGATTTCCTTGCCCTCCGTGGCCAGCGAGCTGGCATCAGCCTTCAGAATTTCGGAACGCTGGACCGCGCCTGCCACCCAGAAATTCAGCCGCGGTGAAGGCCGTGCATTGAGCTCGACATCGATACCCTGCCGGCGTGTTTTACCAATATTCTCTGCATCATTTGCTGGATCATTCAGCTTGCGACGGGCTTCATTGCTGGCAGTTTGTTGCCACAGCGCGATGCGCCCGTCGAGCCACATCGCCGGTCGGAATCGTACGCCGGCTTCCCAGCCTTCATTGATCGAAGGCGCGAGATTGATGGCCTGATTGACTCGGTAGGCCGCCGTGCCGACACCCACCTGAAAGCTACGACCCACATTGCCATACACAGAGACTGACTCCGACCACTGATACATCGCACTAAGTTTCGGCTGGCGGATAAGACCGTAGTCATTCAAGTCATAAAGCACGCCATTCAATCGGTTGGTGTACTCGCCCGATATCGAGTCAATGCGCAACGCTGGCGTGATCGTCAGCCGGTCCGAGGGTTTCAGCATCGCCTGCACAAAGCTACCCATCGTATTGAAATCAAACTGCTGATTGCGGGTCTGAGCAGTGCGCGATTGCATCAGCGTGCTGTAACGCTCGCTGCGATTGTCCTGATGTTCGGCATCCACACCGCCCGTCAGCGTGAGTTCGCCAAACGATGTCTTGCCCGCCTGCCAGCTGGCGCTAGCGGAAGCACCCAAGTGTGTTTCATCGACAAGGCGCTCCTGCTGCGACGTGCCCGCAGAAAAACGCACATAGCGTTTGTCGTGCAGATCATTCAGGTAGATCTGCGCGCTGGCAGTCAGATCATCGCGGATCGCACTTTTCCCCTGCAAGGCAAGCTGTGTCATCCGGCGCCCACCCTCATCAGACGCATTATGTGCGCGAGACTGACGAGGATCTGCCTCGGCTTGTGCTCGCGTCAGATAGCCCGCCTCTTGCGCGCTCAGCTCGGCATGGCGAGCGATCAATCCGACCTGATGACGGCGATCCTCGCTGTGCAAGAACCATTTGCCGGAAAATGTTGCATTCTCTGCCTGTGAGTGCCGGCGATATCCATCGGTATTCATATAACTAAACGCATAGTTCTGTGACAGCCGGCCATCGTCGATACCCGTTGCTGCTTGTACATCACGCGTATTGAAGCTGCCATAGCTGATGCGTCCCAACTGATAATTGCTGCCGGCTTTCGTCACGATATTCGCATTCCCAGCGATGTTATGCAGCCCGTAGCGTGGATCATTGGTACCCTTGACGACCTCGATCGCATCGATATCCAGCCGCGGGGCAAGGTCGATGTACGGCATATTGCCGTCATTGCTGTTGGAAGGAATACCGTCGATCAGCAGCTTCACCGCATTGATCTCTCCTTCGCCATTGAATCCGCGCATCGACAGCTTGCCCGATGTCGTACCCTGCCCGAACGTCGTGAGCATCACGCCCGGTACCTGATCGAACAGCTGCCAGTTGTTGGCCACTGCCTGCTGCTCGATCCGCTCGGCAGGTAGGACATTGACCGAGGTATACAGGCTGCTGACAGACAGCGGATCACGATTGGCCGTCACGACCACCTCGCCCAGAGCCATCATGGTGGTCGCTGATGCCTTCGCAGCCTCTTGCGCACTGGCGACAGGCGTAGCGCACAACAAAAGCGCAGCCAGTTGTGCAGGGCTGCGTGTGAAATTCACTCTCATTATTTTTCCTGTGTGAATAGCCCAAGCCGCGCCCGCCGGGCGCGAACAGGCAACAAAAGCGAGACCGGCGAGCACGCGAGGCGCCGCCAGTACCTTCAGCTAAGAGGAAAATCAGGCCGGAGGAGCCCGGGAGAGAATGGAATGGCCGGCATACCAGCGATGCCCAGCCGAAGGACGCGGGGAGATGGCCTGGTGACGAAGCGCTGAGTTCAGGTGAGCGCGTGTATCAAACTCCGGCGCCGCGCCCGTCGCCACGCATAACAGGCAATGATCATGCGCAGCCTGATGATCTGCCGGCGCCAGATCAGCCTGAGCCTGCTTCACCCACTGCAAACCACCGGCGGCGCAAATCTCCGTCCAGCCCGGCTTGCCAGGAGCGCCAAGCGTCGCCCAAGTCGGCAGCGCCAGCTGCATTAACAGAAGGGCAATCAGATACCGGGCAACCCGGCGGCGGAGAGAGCTACTCGTCAACATGGAACGAATTTTATCATCCGGCAACTCTGCCTCGGGCGGATCACCAGCAAGAAAAAAGGGGGCGCATTTGGGGAAAAATGCTGTCTAAAGAAGCAGCAGACAGAAGGAAGCCGGACAGGGGTGTCTTCATACAGCAAGCACTATCTCGATGCGCGGAGAGTCGTGAGAGCTAAAAAATATCGAATTTGCAACCACAATGCCCACTTTTGCACCGACAAATAGGTTGTCAGTGAGTGTACGCTCTAGTATGTTACTTGAGAGCTACAATGCCCTCAGGCGACCGAAAGGCCGGCACCCGCCATTGGGCGATCGCAGGGGCACGGAAACGGAAATATTTCGGTCTTGCATTTGCTGCATTGCGGAAGCGGTGGATTGCCTTCACAATCAAGCGTCCTGAATGAGAGGTACTCATGCTCTATCAATTGCACGAAATGAACCGCACCCTGCTGAGTCCCTTGGTTCAGTGGGCCGAGGCATCCTCGAAGCTGTTCACCAACCCGGTCTCGCCCTTTGCGCACACCCCGTTCGCGCAGCGAATCGCCGCCGGGTATGAACTGATGTTCCGTCTCGGCAAAGAGTATGAAAAACCCGCGTTTGGCATTACCTCGGTCGAAGTGAATGGGCATCAGGCTGCGGTGGTTGAAGATGTGGTGCTGGAAAAACCTTTCTGCAAGCTGCTGCACTTCCGCAAAGACAGCCGCGTGGCGGCTGTCACCAAAACCCAGCAGCCAAAGGTACTGCTGGTGGCACCGCTGTCCGGCCATCATGCGACGCTACTGCGAGACACCGTGCGCGAGCTCTTGCCGGATCATGATGTCTACATCACCGATTGGACCGATGCTCGCATGGTGCCGCTTGAAGAGGGGCCCTTCCACCTGCATGACTACATTTACTACGTCCAGGAATTCATTCGCGCTCTCAGCCCCGATCTCCACGTCATCTCGGTTTGTCAGCCAACCGTGCCGGTACTCGCTGCGATCTCGCTGATGGCGAGCGCCGGCGAAAAGCCGATGCCCAAGACCATGGTGATGATGGGTGGCCCGATTGATTCGCGCAATTCGCCGACCCAGGTCAATGACCTGGCCATGAACAAGCCGCACACGTGGTTCGAGAACAATGTGATCTACAGCGTACCGCCCAACTACCCGGGCTATGGCCGACGCGTATATCCCGGCTTTCTGCAGCATGCCGGCTTCGTTGCGATGAATCCGCGTCGTCATGCGCAGAGCCACTGGGAGTTCTATCTTCATCTGCGCGAAGGCGACAATGAATCCGCCGAAGAGCACCGCAAGTTCTATGACGAATACAACGCGGTACTGGATATGCCGGCCGAGTACTACCTTGAGACGATCAAGACCGTATTCCAAGACCATGCGCTGCCAATGGGCACTTGGGATGTTGAAGGCAAGCGCGTGCGTCCGCAAGACATCAAGAACGTCGCGCTGTTCACGATCGAAGGTGAACTCGACGATATCTCCGGCTCGGGCCAGACCAGTGCAGCACATGATCTGTGCTCTGGCATCCCAACAGAGATGAAGCAGCACTACACTGCGCCGAAATGCGGTCATTACGGCATCTTCTCAGGTCGCCGCTGGCGCGAGATGATCGCACCAAAGATCGGAGAGTTTATCCGAGCACACCGCTGACAATAAAGTAAGCACTTGAGGACGGGCCGCCTGTGGGCGGCCTTTTTCATGCGTCGCTCTCAAGCTTCGCAAATGCCGGATAATGACGTCCATGACTGATCCGCGCCTTTCCATCGCCGACCTGTTGGAAGATCTTCTGCCGCAGACGCAATGCACGAAATGTGGCTATCCGTCATGCCGGCTGTATGCTGAAGCGATGGCAGACGGCAGCGCGAGCCACAACCAGTGCCCACCCGGCGGCGCCGAAGGCGTCGCCCGACTTGCTTCAGCGCTGGGCAAAACCGTGATCCCGATCAATCCCGACAATGGCACCGAACGCGAACGACCAGTGGCCGTGATCGACGAGGCGGCTTGCATAGGCTGCACGCTATGCATACAAGCCTGCCCGGTTGATGCGATTGCGGGCGCCGCAAAACAGATGCACACCATAATCCCTGAGCTGTGCACCGGTTGCGACCTCTGTGTGGCGCCCTGCCCGGTCGATTGCATCGCGATGGTGCCGCTCACACTGGGTCAGACCGGGTGGGCGGCATGGTCTCAAGCACAGGCTAACGCGGCGCGCGAGCGTTATCATGCGCGCAACGCACGTCTCCAACGCGACAAAGAAGAAAATGATGCGCGACTGGCCGCCAAAGCTGCAGCAAAGCTGAAAGAAGTCGAGAACACACAGGCACTCAGCAATGCCGAACGCGCCGAGAAAGAACGTAAGCGGGCCATCATTCAGGCTGCGATAGAACGCGCGCGGCTGCAGAAAGAAGCCCAGGCAAAAAAATCATCATGAATCCGGAAAAGCGACGCCAGATCTTCGAGCGGCTGAAGGCTGCCAACCCGCACCCGACCACCGAACTGGAATACACCACACCATTCGAATTGCTGATTGCTGTGATTCTGTCTGCGCAAGCAACAGATGTCTCGGTGAACAAGGCAACACGCAGACTCTACCCCATCGCAAATACGCCGGCGCAGATTTATGCACTGGGCGTCGATGGTCTTATCCCCTATGTGCAAACAATCGGGCTATATCGCAACAAAGCGAAGAATGTGATTGAAACCTGTCGCATACTGCTCGAGCAGCACGATGGCGAAGTACCGCGCGATCGTGAATCGCTGCAGGCATTACCCGGCGTTGGGCGCAAGACAGCGAATGTAGTCCTCAATACGGCCTTTGGCGAGCCAGCCATGGCAGTCGACACGCATATCTTCCGGGTGTCGAATCGTACTGGACTCGCCCCGGGGAAGAATGTCGATATCGTTGAGCAAAAACTGATGAAATTCACACCGCCAGAATACCTGATGGATGCACATCACTGGCTGATTCTGCAAGGTCGCTACACTTGTCTGGCACGCACTCCGCAATGCTGGAACTGCCTGATCGCTGATCTTTGCGAATACAAACAAAAAACATCCATGCCTGCGAAGGCAGTCTGATAAAAGCGTCCTGCATTCGGATTGGAGTGATACATGTTTGCACCGAGCAAAGAAGAAGTCCGGCGTTTTTTTTGCGACACCTGGCGCAAAGCCCAGTCGGGAGACTTGCTGACGCCAATGGAAGCAATCGCGCGCGACTGGATGCTGCAGCATCCGGAGTATGCAAGCGAGCTATCAGATCTTGATGCAGCACTGTCAGCCGACTATGACGCCACCCATGGCAAAGCTAATCCCTTTCTGCATCTGTCGATGCACCTGTCGATCAGCGAGCAGATCTCGATTGATCAACCGCCCGGTCTGCGCGATGCCTACGTTCGGCTAGCGGAACGCCTCGGCTCCGAGCATGACGCACATCACGACATCATGGAATGTCTAGGCGAGATGATTTGGACTTCACAAAGGAATAACTTGCCGCCAGATGGTGTCGCGTATATCGACTGTGTGAAGCGACGCGCACATGGCTGATTCACTGATCAGCGAGCGAAAAAAAACCGCAGTCTCTGCTGCGGTTTTTTTGCGAGCGTCTGACTTATTTTCGCACTACCAGCGAGCCTGGCAGGCTGGAC
The DNA here is from genome assembly GCA_041182625.1 of Pseudomonadota bacterium. Lineage (GTDB taxonomy): Bacteria > Pseudomonadota > Gammaproteobacteria > Burkholderiales > Burkholderiaceae_D > Pernthalerella. The sequence goes on from JBEGNF010000017.1 coordinate 16,397, forward strand.
AGATACGCAGCGATATCCGAGATGTCCTGCTTAGACAGAGGCTTGGCCATGCCACCCATGATCGCATTGCCACGACCATTGGTCGCACTGCCGCCGCGTTGATAGGCTTTTAGTGCATGCTCCAGGTAATCCGCATGCTGACCCGCAAGCTTGGGATAGCTGGGATCGATCGGGGTGTTGTAATCAGCGCCATGGCAGGATGCGCAGTTATATTTCGCCGCGGCTGCTTTGCCCGCTTCAATATTACCGGCAGCCGCATTCAGGGACACGCCAGCAAGCAGGACAGCCAGCAGTGCATTCATCTTTTTCATTCCCGGCTCCTTATTTCTGCTGCGCGTAGTACGCGGCGATATCGGCGATATCCTGGTCGGACAGACCCTTGGCGATGCCCACCATCGACGGATGGTTGCGCTCGCCTTTTTTGTAAGCGTTCAGTGCGGCGGCAATGTACTTTTCCGATTGACCGCCGAGCATGGGAACACGGTAGACCTCAGGATAAGTCGCCTTGTAGCCAGCGATGCCATGGCAACCTATGCACATCGCCACCTTGTTTTTGGCAGCATTCGCGTCGCCCACAGCATCTGCGGCGGCAGACAGCTGAGCCGTAGCCGTCAGCGCGAGAAGAACAAAGAGTTTTTTCATGATGTCTGGATAGTTTGATTCGAAACCTGGGTGGCGGCTTGAGGTTATTGCCGATAAAACGCAGCTATGCTTAGCCCGCCCGCACAAAAAAGCGCCTAATCATAACCGATTCGTATTTCATCGTCTATTTCCAGTGGTCAATCACAGGCAAAATACCCGATGTTCGGACACCCGTTCATTGCTATCCCTTACTCATGACGCACCGATTAGATAAAACCGGAAACTTTTTCAGCTCAATTACTTGCGACAAGCCCTTGATTTTGTTAGATCCTGAGTGGCGCAGTGCCACTGACTCGCCACAAAACGTGGATTTACTCGGTGTCTCCCTAAGCTAATTTATACTGCGGCTTATTTTCTCTGACCAAGCAGTACAACCTAACTCCTATCACCATGACCACCGCCAAGCGTTTTGAAGGTTCCGAGAATTACGTCGCCACCCATGATCTGAAACTGGCCGTGAATGCGGCGCTGACACTGCAGCGACCACTGCTGATCAAGGGCGAGCCCGGCACCGGCAAGACCATGCTGGCCGAGGAAGTCGCCGCAGCCCTGGGGATGCCACTTTTGCAATGGCATATCAAGTCCACGACCAAGGCTCAGCAAGGTCTGTACGAGTATGACGCCGTGTCACGCCTGCGTGACTCACAGCTGGGTGACGAGCGTGTCAGGGACATCCAGAACTACATCGTTCGGGGCGTGCTGTGGCAGGCTTTCGCCTCGGAAGAGCCGGTGGTGCTACTGATTGACGAGATCGACAAAGCGGACATCGAATTTCCGAACGATTTGCTGCGCGAACTCGACCGCATGGAATTCTATGTCTACGAGACGCGAGAGATGGTGCGGGCGAAGCATCGACCGCTGGTGATCATCACGTCCAATAACGAAAAAGAACTGCCCGATGCTTTCCTGCGCCGATGCTTCTTTCATTACATAAAGTTTCCGGATAAAGACACGATGCAAGACATCGTGAATGTGCATTTCCCGGACATTAAAAAATCCCTGCTGTCGCAGGCAATGGAAACGTTCTTCGAAATCCGAGATATTCCTGGCCTGAAGAAAAAACCTTCAACCTCGGAATTGCTCGACTGGCTGAAACTCCTGCTGGCGGAAGATATTCCTCCGGAAGTCCTGCGCAGCCAGGACCAGAAGACCATCGTGCCGCCGCTGCATGGTGCACTGCTGAAGAATGAGCAGGATGTACATCTGTTCGAGCGGCTGGTCTTCATGTCGCGCAACAATCGCTGATTACAGGGTTGTATAGCCTTCCATCATGCTGATCGACTTCTTTTTCACGCTGAAAGATGCGAAAGTTCCTGTGTCGATCAAGGAATTTCTCATCTTGCTCGAGGCGCTGGACAAGCAAGTGATCGAGCCCTCGCTGGATGACTTTTATTTTCTGTCGCGTACCACGTTAGTCAAGGACGAAGCCAACTTCGACAAATTTGATAAAGCCTTCGGCGCCTACTTTCATGGCGTGGCTACGCTGTTCGAGAAAAACCCCGAGATACCGCTCGACTGGCTGATGAAGCGACTGCAGCGCGAGCTGACACCTGAGCAGAAGGCTGCGATAGAAAAATTTGGCTACGACAAGCTGATGGATCGCCTAAAGGAGCTTCTGGAAGAACAAAAGGGCCGTCACGAAGGCGGCAACAAGTGGATAGGCACCGGTGGCACCTCGCCGTTTGGTAATAGCGGACAAAATCCGGAAGGCGTGCGCATTGGTGGTGAAGGCGGCAATCGCAGTGCGGTCAAGGTCTGGGACCAGCGCGCTTACCGCGACTACGACAGTGAGCGCGAACTCGGTACCCGCAACATCAAAGTCGCGCTGCGGCGGCTACGCAAATTTGCACGCGAAGGCGCCCACGAGGAACTCGCGTTGGAAGACACCATACGCGCTACCGCCAACAATGCAGGCTGGCTCGATTTGAAGATGCAACCCGAGCGCAAGAACAAAGTGAAAGTACTGATGCTGATGGATGTCGGCGGCAGCATGGATGATCATATCGCCCGCGTCGAAGAATTGTTCTCTGCCGCTAAAACAGAATTCAAGAACATGGAGTTCTTCTATTTCCACAACTGCGTGTACGAGACACTGTGGAAGAACAACCGCCGTCGTCATGCGGAGCGCTTCGCTACCTGGGATGTGATCCGCAAGTATCCTCCCGACACCAAGCTGATCTTCGTCGGTGATGCGACCATGAGTCCCTACGAGGTGGTACAGCCCGGCGGCTCAGTGGAATATCACAACGAGGAAGCTGGCGCGGTTTGGCTGCAGCGCTTCGTTCATCAGTTTCCAAAATTCGTCTGGCTGAACCCCGAGCCGGAAGGTTTGTGGCAGTACCGACAGTCGATTGCAATCATCAAACAACTGATGGGTAATCGCATGTATCCGGTCACGATGGAAGGACTGGAGCGAGCGATGCAGATGCTGTCCAAGTGAGCCTCGACGATCAAGTTTTCAGTGACAACTCCCGCCTATCCACAAAAATTCATTAGAATTCTCAGAATTTTGTCCTCCCGGGACATCCCAATCCCCTCTTACCCAGGCTCTCACGCATGGCAAGCAAAAAATCCGACTACAGCGAATCGTCAATACGCGTCCTCAAGGGGCTCGAGCCCGTCAAGCAGCGTCCGGGCATGTACACCCGGACCGAGAATCCGCTCCATATCATCCAGGAAGTCATCGACAACGCATCTGACGAGGCGCTCGGCGGATTTGGCAAGAACATCATCGTCACGCTGCACAAGGATGGCAGCGTCAGTGTTGAGGATGATGGCCGTGGCATCCCGGTCGGCTTTCACCCGGAAGAGAAAGTACCCACGGTAGAAATCGTCTTTACTCGTCTGCATGCCGGTGGCAAGTTTGACAAAGGCTCGGGCGGCGCCTATGCATTCTCGGGCGGTTTGCACGGTGTCGGCGTATCAGTCACCAATGCGCTGTCGTCGAAGCTGGAAATCACGGTCTGGCGCAAGGATGACAAAGGTAATGGAGTACACACCATCGCTTTCTCCGGCGGCGATGTAACGTCAAAACTCAAATCGCGCGCTGCGGGCAAAGAAGACAAGAAGTCGGGTACCCGCGTGACCGTCTGGCCCGATGCGAAGTATTTCGATTCTGCCGTGATCCCGGTCAGCGAGCTGCAGCGTCTGCTGCGCTCCAAGGCCGTGCTGCTACCCGGCGTGAAAGTGACCTTCATCCAGGAAAAATCGGGCGACACGCAAAGCTGGTTGTACGAGCAAGGTCTGCGCGGCTATCTGAATGAGGCGCTGGCGCAGGGCGGTAGTGGCGCAACGCTGATTCCCCTGTTCGAGGGCGAGCAATACGCCAACGCCGATGCCGAAGGTTTTGCGGAAGGCGAGGGCGCGGCCTGGGTCGTGGCATGGACAGAAGATGGCGCGATCGTCCGAGAATCCTATGTCAACCTGATTCCTACGCCCGCGGGCGGCACCCATGAGTCCGGTTTGCGCGAAGGCCTGTTCGGCGCAGTGAAAAATTTCGTCGAGATGCATTCGCTGTTACCCAAGGGGGTAAAGCTGCTGCCGGAAGATGTCTTCGCACGCGCCTCCTTCGTGCTATCGGCCAAGGTGCTGGATCCACAATTTCAGGGGCAGATCAAGGAGCGATTGAACTCACGCGATGCGGTGCGGCTGGTAGGTGGTTTTTCGCGCACCGCGCTCGAGCTCTGGCTGAATCAGCATGTGGACTATGGCAAGAAGCTGGCGGAACTGGTGATCCGTCAGGCACAAAGCCGTCTGCGCTCTGCGCAAAAAGTCGAAAAGAAAAAATCCTCCGGTGTCGCTGTCCTGCCCGGCAAGCTTACCGATTGTGAATCCAGCGACATCACGCGCAACGAGATCTTTCTGGTCGAGGGCGATTCGGCAGGTGGCTCCGCCAAGATGGGGCGCGACAAGGAATTCCAGGCCATCTTGCCGCTGCGCGGCAAGGTGCTGAATGCGTGGGAAACCGAGCGCGACCGCCTGTTTGCCAATAACGAAATTCATGACATCGCTGTCGCCATCGGTGTCGACCCGCATGGCAAGAACGATAGTCCTGATCTGTCCGGGCTGCGCTATGGCCGCGTCTGTATCCTCTCGGATGCGGACGTCGATGGCTCGCATATTCAGGTGCTGCTGCTGACGCTGTTCTTCCGTCACTTCCCGAAACTGATCGAGCGCGGCCACATCCATGTCGCGCGACCGCCGCTGTTCCGGGTCGATGCACCTGCGCGTGGCAAGAAACCCGCACAAAAAATCTATGCCCTCGATAGCGGCGAGCTGGAAGCGATTGAAGACAAGCTGCGCAAGGATGGCGTGAAAGAAGGCGCTTGGAGCATTGCCCGCTTCAAGGGTCTCGGCGAGATGAGCGCCGAACAGCTATGGGAAACCACGATGAATCCGGATACGCGCCGTTTGCTGCCAGTGGCCTTGGGCGATCTTGGCGTGAAAGCCTCAGAAGAACGATTCACCATGCTGATGGGTAAAGGCGAAGCGGCTGCAAGGCGCGCCTGGCTAGAGGAGCATGGGAATGAGGTTGAGGCGGATATTTAAGAGCATCTGAAGACCCTGGATTCCGGCCTGCGCCGGAGCGACGATTGAAGAGCCGTTCTCACTCGCCACAGTCATCCCGGCATAAGCCGGGATCCGTTGATTTTCGCAACACATGACTTTCTTAAACCACGAACACCCTTCGATGAAACAAAGATGACCGACCAGACCGACCTGTTCGACACCGCCTCGGATGAGGAAGGCGATTCCCTGACGCTGGCGACCTTCGCCGAGCGTGCCTATCTTGATTACGCGATCTCAGTGGTCAAGGGCCGCGCGCTACCCGATGTCTCCGACGGCCAAAAGCCAGTGCAGCGACGAATACTGTATGCGATGGACCAGCTGCGTCTCGCCCCCGACGCCAAGCCGCGCAAATCCGCTGCGGTGGTCGGTGATGTGCTGGGCAAGCTGCATCCGCATGGCGATCAGTCGGTGTATGACGCGATGGTGCGCATGGCGCAGAATTTTTCACTGCGCTATCCGCTGATCGACGGTCACGGCAACTTCGGCTCGCGTGATGGCGATGGCGCAGCGGCGATGCGTTATACCGAGGCAAGGCTGACGCCGATATCGCGACTGCTACTCGATGAGATCGACATGGGCACGGTGGATTTCGCGCCCAACTATGACGGCTCGAGCGAAGAACCGAAGCTTTTGCCTGCGCGTCTGCCCTTCGTGCTGCTCAACGGTGCGTCCGGTATTGCCGTGGGCATGGCGACTGAGATCCCCTCGCATAATCTCAATGAGGTGGCCGAGGCCGCGATCGCCGTTATTAAACAACCCAAGCTCACGCATGACGCGCTGATGGAGCTCATCCCAGGCCCGGATTTCCCCGGTGGCGGACAGATCATTACGCCGGCGGTGACGATTTCAGAAATCTATCAGTCAGGTCGTGGCAGCATCAAAGTTCGCGCGCGCTGGAAGATCGAAGATCTCGCACGCGGACAATGGCAACTGGTCGTCACCGAACTGCCACCCGGAACCTCGGCGCAAAAAATCCTTGAAGAAATCGAAGAACTCACGAATCCCAAGGTCAAACTCGGCAAGAAGAGCCTGACGCCCGATCAGATGGCGACCAAGCAGACCCTGCTCGGCGTGCTAGATACCGTGCGCGATGAATCCGGCCGCGATGCGCCGGTACGTCTGGTGTTCGAGCCAAAGTCGAAGAATCAGGACCAGGAAGAGTTCAGCAACCTGCTGCTCGCGCACACCTCGCTGGAAAACAATGTCGGCGTGAATCTGGTCATGATCGGTGCCGATGGCCGACCGCGTCAGAAAGGTGTGCTGGAGATTCTGCGTGAATGGACCAGCTTCCGCTTTGATACTGTCACCCGCCGCACCCAGCATCGGCTAGGCAAGGTTGATGACCGTATCCATATCCTCGAAGGCCGAGAAGCCGTACTACTGAACATCGACAAGGTGATCAAGATCATCCGCGAGTCGGACGAGCCCAAGCCCGCGCTGATGAAGGCCTTCAAACTGTCCGAACGTCAGGCTGAAGACATTCTTGAAATCCGGTTACGACAGCTGGCACGCCTGGAAGCGATCAAGGTACAGCAGGAACTCGCCGAGCTGCGTAAAGAGAAAAAGACGCTGCAAGAGCTGCTCGACAACCCGGCATCAATGAAGAAGCTGCTGATCAAAGAGATCGAAGCGGACGCAAAACAGTATGGCGACAAGCGCCGCACATTGATCAAGGAAGCGGAAAAAGCGGTTGCAGAGACCAAGGTGATCGATGAGCCGGTCACCGTGATCATTTCGCAAAAAGGCTGGGTACGTGCGCGTCAGGGCCATGGTCATGATGCGCAGCAGTTCAGCTTCAAGGCAGGCGACGGGCTGTATTCAAGCTTTGAGTGCCGCACCACAGATCATGTACTGGCCTTCGGTTCGAATGGCCGGGTGTATACGGTATCTGTCGCTCAACTGCCGGGCGCACGAGGCGACGGCTCACCACTGACCACGATGGTCGAAGTCGAGGCCGGCACGCGCCTAGTGCATTACTTTGCTGGCACCGCCGATACACCGCTGCTGCTGGCCTCCACCGGAGGTTTCGGCTTCGCCGCAAAAGCGAGCGACATGCTGAGCCGCCAGAAAGGCGGAAAATCATTCATGGCCATGGATGATGGCGACGAGCCGGTGATGCCTGCCGTGATACCGAAGGGTGCAACTGCGCTGGTCTGTCTGTCGGAACAGGGTCGCTTGCTGGTCTTCGGCTTGGATGAAATCAAAACGCAGTCTGCCGGTGGTCGTGGCGTGACACTGATGGATCTCGATCCGAAAGAAAAATTGGTCGCTGCACAGCCGATCACCAAGAAAGGTGTGATCGTGATGGGTACAGCGCAGCGTAGTGGAAAGCCGCAAGAGATCGAGTTGTCCGGCAAAGATCTCGCACATCACTTCGGCAAGCGCGCTCGCAAGGGCAAGCTACTGGCCTCCCGCATGAAGGCCAACCGATTGCTGGCCGTCGAATAAAATCGAAAACATTTTGCTTTTCATTCAGCAAAAAAGGAGCGTTGTGCACGCTCCTTTTTTTTCGGCGTCCGTTCGGGCTGCGATGACTGCCGATAGCCATTGAAACAAATTCAAGAATTCAATTTTGTGTTTGAAACTATGCCAGGTGGCATTGAAATGAGGGAAGTGTATCTTTAGAATCGGCTTCATTGCCTTTCGCAAAGATGACATGAAAGCCTCTTCCCTCAAGCAATTTGCTCATTGTTCAGTCCTGCGTTTGATTATTGCTCTCATCTTCGTGGCTGCCGCAATCGACCGCAGCGCTCAGGCAGAATCAATAGACGCAAGCATTAACGAACACGTCATCATGCTGCCAGTGATCTCTAACGAAAAAAAACTATCATTCGAAACCACGATCTTCCGTCCACCAGGCGAAGGCCCTTTCCCACTGCTGATCATGAACCACGGCAAAGATCGCGGTGATCCTGCAAAACAGGCACGTGATCGCTTTCTCGCCATGAGCCGGGAGTTCGTCAGGCGTGGCTACGCAGTCGCAGTGCCCATGCGTAAAGGCTTTGCAGCTTCGGGAGGCACCTACACTGATTTCGGCTGCAATATGACCGATAATGGTCAGCAGCAGGCCGATGATATTGAGTCTGCATTGAAGGCGCTGATAAAGCAACCTTGGGTAGATAAACAACGCATCATCGTTGCCGGCCAATCCTATGGCGGGCTTGCGACTATCGCATTCGGTACGAGGAATTTTCCGGGTGTGCGCGGCCTATTGAATTTCGCGGGCGGCTTGCGTATCGACGGTGGCAGCTGCGACTGGATGTCTTCATTAATCTCGGCATTCTCCCGCTACGGAGCCCGCACCATCCTGCCCAGTCTCTGGTTTTATGGCGAGAATGACAGTTACTTCGACCCTCAGTTGGCGGAGCGGTTGCAGCAAGCCTACCAAGGCGCCGGTGGTCCCTCGCAGCTGATCGCCTTTGGAAAATTCAAGAATGATGCACATGGCATGGTGGGCAGCCGCGATGGCGTAGCCATTTGGCTGCCCGCGACCGAACGCTTCCTAACAAGTATCGGCATGCCAGTGGAGCCCGTCGTACGGATCGCCGATGTACCGCGCCCTTCGGCAACGAGTTTTGCACCCTTAGAGAATATCGCTGCGGTACCCAATCTCAGCGACAAGGGACGCGCCGGATACCGTGATTATCTTGCGAAATCTTCACCTCGTGCGTTCGCGCTGTCATCCTCAGGCGCATGGAGCTGGGCCGAAGAAGGCGACGACCCCTCGGATCGCGCACTCGTCAGCTGCCAGAAGAATAGTTCGACTACCTGCAAGCTGTATTCGGTCGACAATGATGTGGTGTGGGATGGCCACGCCGTGAGCCTGATCCCGCCTGTATCAATCAACTGAATGTGACTGTGCTTGATCGATCACTCTGTCCCTGCGAGTGTCGGTAGGCCGCTGGCCATGCGCTCTTTCAGGCCTTCGGTCGTCCGAAAATCTTTGCCAAACACAACGCGTAGTTGCGTGTCGCCTTGATGATAGTTCGGTCGTAACTGTGCAGCGACGCCCAGTGTATCTGCCAGCGATTGTGCAGCATCATAGCGATGCTTTGCGTACTCGATGCGAGTAACAGGTACACCAAACTCGTCATGATTGAGGACTCTCACGACCTGCCACTGCGAACCAGAGATCAGATCTCGTACCGATGTCGCCAGTCGGTTGACACCATTGCCGTTGACCAGTTCCAGCCGCAATCTTTTACTGCTATTGCTATTGCTAGTACTAGTGCTCGCTGATGACAGTGACGGTGCCAGCTCTGCCACTGTCGGCCTTACTTCCAGATGAGACGTTTTTAGAAAATCACATTGCGCCACATAGGGTTGTGTAAGCTCTCGGGGGATCGGGCGGATTAGCTCATACACACCATCAGTCAGTTTAACGACAGTATTTCTATCTTTGGAATCCAGTGCCCCTTTTGCTGGACGATGATTTTCATCGGTCAGCTGTCGGCCATCTTGTTCGCCGGATGTTTCACCGAGCTTCTCTTTTACCAGAACAAGCTTCTGACGCGCCGAATCATTATCCGGAGCGATCATCAATGCTCGCATCAGATTGTCTTTCGCCTGTACATAATCCCCGTTGAGATAGTGTGCGTAACCAAGATTTGCCAGTAAATATGCCTGATCGGGATACAAGGTCACGAGCGAGGACAGCAGGGCAATCGCCTGCGCCAGATCACCTCGGCGGGCAGCGATCACGGCAAGTGCGTTGCGCGATTCGGTATAGGCCGGATCAAAATCCAGCGCGCGTCGGTAAGCACGCTCCGCATCATCCAGTCGTCCTTCTCGCTGCAGATGGCGACCCAGCGCATGAAAAGCCGCGGCAGAATCAGCACCATCCTGAATGCGCGCATGTGGAATGATGCGCCCCTGCACCTCCCGTGACGACGACGCAGTACTGTCCGTATTCCATGGCAGCCAGGCGCAGCCAGATACAAGGCTGCTGCTCAACACAGTGATGGTAAGTAAAGGTATGTTTTTCATAGTCGCTTCTATGGAGGAGGTGATGCAAGATCAGTGTTGACCGGACATCATTGGTAAAAGAACACGATAAATCTGCATGGCGGCCGGTCCCACAAGAACCAGCATCAATGTCGGAAAAATCATGAAGATCAGAGGAAACAACAGCTTTAATGAAATCTTTGCTGCAGCCTCCTCAGCACGCTGGTGCCGTTTGGTGCGCAGGTTCTCTGAATGAATGCGCAGCGATTCCCCCATGCTGGTACCAAATCGGTCTGATTGGATCAACATAGCGACAAGGAGATCAATATCCTCGACACCGGTGCGTAGCGCAAGATTACGTAATGCTCTTTCTTTGCTGAATCCGGCGCGCAGTTCCATGATGACTAGCTGCAGTTCCTGTCCGAGTACATCGCTCTTGAGATGAATCTCGTCTGCGACACGGTGGAGCGCCGCCTCCAAGCCAAGGCCGGCCTCAACGCAGATTGTCAACAGGTCCAGAGCATCCGGGAAGTTGTCAAAGATCTCCCGTTGGCGAACTTCGATACGATGATTCAGAAACAAATTGGGTAAGTAATAGCCGACACAGGACGAAAGAAGAACCACGACTAACATCAGTGAGCTGCCACTGGACAGCAATGACTCACCACCATACAGCACACAGAGGAGCGGCATCGCCATGGCCAGCAAGCTTTTCGCGCCAAAGAAAATGAAAGGGGTTGCGTGACCACGCCAACCGGCATTGATAAACCGCAGGCGAATCGGCGAGTTCTCCCAGCCCTCCGAGGGCAGTGCCAATCTCGCGAGAGGCCGGCTGATCTTGACAACGCGCTCTACCCAGGCATTCGGAATGTCCGTATCTGTCCAAGTGCGCGCCTCAAGCTCAAGACTGGCAACGCGCTGCCTGAATTTATCAGGCATCAGCATCCATGCGACCATCGCGGCGATCGCTGCCCAAAGGAGAAAGACCGCGATCAAAAACAAAAAATATTGTGTGTCCATCATAGCTCCCTAGGCAACTAAACACGGATTTTCACGATCACTTTCATCCACAAAATACCGAGCAACATCAGCACACAGGCAGCAGACAGTATCAAGGGACCTGCGGGGTCATCGAGCAATCGATTTAGATAGTCCGGGCTAGTCAGCGCAAAGAGACCGCTTACTGCCACCGGAAGCAGGCAGAGAATCCAAGCCGACAATCTGCCCTCAGCCGACATCACACGTACATCGCCCAACAGCTTGATCCGCTGGCGCACGAGCTGACTTACCTTGCTCATCAGCTCGGACAGATTGCCACCGGCTTCGCGCTGTATGAGCACGGCGATCACCAAATATTGAAGATCGGGCAAAGGCACCCGATTGGCAAGTCGCTGCAGAGCCTCTGCCATCGAGAGACCGAAATTGACTTCGTCAGACACGATCCGAAACTCAGCAGCGAGGGGATTCGGCATTTCATCCGCCAACATCTGCAACGTCGAGGGCAAGGCATGGCCTGCACGCAAGCTGCGGCTGATCAGATCGGCAGCCTCTGGCAGTTGCAGCTCCAGCGCTTTCAGTCGCTGGCTGCGTCGGTGTTGCACTAACAGTACGGGAAGCAAGGCGGCTAGTGTCCCAATGCTCGCGAGCATCAGCGTCGGTAACACAAGCAGCTTAGCAACGATGTAGGCCACGAGGAATGACAGCGCGGAAAAGGAGAGAAGTTCTGCGACAGACCAGCCAATACCCGACTGCTGCAGAAAAATCTGTAGCCGCAGCATGCCCGGCAGCCTGCGTAGTAGAACATCCATAGAAGCTGACTGCGATAGCCGATTGTCTTTCAAAATCCCGGTCGTATCGCGCTGCTTTACACTCTCTCTGGTATGCACCTCTTTGATGCGGCGGCTCAGTCTTCGCGCTGCATCGCTTTGTGTAGAGAACCACCATTGCCAGCCTGCTTCGGTCGCCAGCGCCACGGCTATGAACACCAGCACCGCCACTGCGTAGTAAAGGATATCCATCAAGTATCTCCAAGGATCTCAGCTACTCGAAAAAGCGTGTCGGATCATAGGTACTCTCAGGAACGGCAACGCCGAACTCACGCAGTCTCTGCTCAAATTGCGGATAAATGCCGGTTGCACAAAAATGTCCGAGCACCTTGCCATCAGCACTCACGCCGCTGCGCTTGAACTGGAAAATTTCCTGCATCGTGATGGTCTCGCCCTCCATCCCCGTGACTTCCTGCAGACTCACCAGCTTGCGACTGCCATCGGTAAAGCGCATGATCTGTATCACCACTGTGATCGCTGCGGCGATCTGCTGCCGTACGGCGCGAGGTCCCAGATTCGCATTGGCCATGCCCACCATGTTCTCCAGCCGCGCGAGCGCATCCCGCGGCGAGTTTGCGTGAATAGTCGCAAATGAGCCTTCATGACCAGTGTTCATGGCCTGCAGCATGTCGAGCGCTTCTCCACCGCGCACCTCGCCTAGGATGATGCGATCAGGTCGCATCCGAAGCGCGTTCTTTACTAGCGCACGCTGTGAGATCTCACCTTTTCCTTCGATATTTGGCGGGCGAGTCTCCAGCCGGACCACATGCGGCTGCTGAAGCTGCAGCTCTGCTGCATCCTCGATGGTGACAATGCGCTCGTCCGCGGGTATGAATCCTGACAGTACATTCAGCAACGTCGTCTTGCCGCTCCCCGTGCCACCTGAAATCAGCATGTTCACCTTGGCCTTGGACAACGAATCAAGCAACTGCGAAATCGGAGGAGTCAAACTACGGAAATTCACCAGATCATTCACGGTCAGTGGCTTGACCGAAAATCGCCGGATGGACAGCATGGGTCCGTCGAGTGCCAGAGGGGGGATAATGGCATTCACCCGGGAGCCATCGGGAAGGCGCGCATCGACCATCGGGCTCGATTCATCGATTCGTCTTCCCACTCGCGAGACGATTTTTTCTATCACCTTGAGCAAATGATCGTCATCATTAAAAGTGATCGGGGTCAGCTCCAGCTTACCTCTGCGCTCGACATAGATCTGGCTATGCGTGTTCACCAGAATGTCTGATACCGTCGGATCGGTCAGCAGAGGCTCCAGGGGGCCAAAGCCCAGCATCTCATGCTGCATGTCGACCACCAGCTGTCGTCGCTCGGCTTGATTGACCAAGATCTTTTCATCATCAATCAGCCGCTCGACAAGGTGCGACAGCTCCCGCCGGAACTGCTCGGATGACAGCTGCTGCAAACGCTCAAGATCAATCCGCTCAAGCAAGGTCTGATGCAAATGATGCTTGAGCTGCTGATAGGACGGTGAATGAAAGTTCATCTCACTGGCATGAGCGGGCTTGATTGGCGACACGACTGCCAGTCTTTCTCGATAACTCATTCATCGTTCTCCTTGAGTTTGCGCGGAATACACGTGGATAAAGAAGCTGCTCAATGTGTGGCTTGGCCAGTAGTATTGCGGACAAAAATGCGGCGGATGATGCTGCCAGCAGATGGCGCGTTACTGTCGACCAGTCGGTTCACCCACTCCGCAAGGCTCTTGGACACCGAGCTGCTGCGCGCTAGCTGAAGCACTGGCACGCCTTGATTGATCGAGTCATTCACAATGTCATAGTTATTCGGCACGCGATAGGCGACACGCAGATCAAGTACCCGCTCCAGCTCAGCCAGCGTGACAGCTGCTGAGTTCTCATGACGATTCAGTGTTAGCTGTATCTTGTCGCGCCGGTAGCCCAACGAGGAAAAAATATCGAGCAGGCGACGCGCATTGCGTAGGTAGGGCAGAGACTGCTGCAGCACAGGGAAGATCAAGTCGGAACTGTCGAGCGCGCGTATGCTCACCGTATTTACCTGCCGACCCATGTCGATCACAATGAATTCGAAATGACGTCTTGCAAGCTGCAATACGCTATCGAAATTCTCAGGACGAATCTCCTCAACGGGATCCGGATTATCTGATGCCGCCAACAAGCTGAAATTGGGCGATACGCGGAGCGCACCAGACTCCAGCAGATTGATATCCAAACGAGTTCCTGCGGCACACACATCGGCCAGCGTCATCGCGGGCTTCTGGTCAGACACATACAGCGCAGCATCACCAAACTGCTGGTTAAGATCGATTAGCAGTACCCGCTTCCTGCCAAGCGTTGCCAATGCATGCGATAGATTGGCGGCAATGAAGGTGGCTCCGCTTCCGCCCTTGCATGAGATAAACGACAGTATCTTTCCATCTTCTGTCGCCGATGCCTCGATCTTTTGTGAAATACGCTCGATGGCCACCTCGATATCCGACTGCAGCACGGGCAGTGGCAAGACCTCGCGCACACCCGCACGCATTGCGGCGATCAGCGTCTCTGGTGAACGATCTGATGACAGCAACATCATCACCGCTTTGGGGAACTGCTGTGCAAGCCGCTCCATCATTGCGACGCCCTCTCCCGGGAAGCTGGACGAATCGAAGATCACGATATCCGGCGTGGAAAGCGCCGCCAGACCCGACTCAGCCTGCATGCTAGGCAGACCAGGCATCGCGACCACCGGAGGCTGCAGCCTCTCGCAAGCACGCGTTATCAGCGAAATCAGATCAGCGTTGGTGGAGAGTATGAAGGCTTTCATGGTTCACCTAGAGGGTATCGTTTCCATCGTGATCATCCGCAGCTGGCTGAGTCCATAGCCTCTCGAGTCAGCGTGGTCGTGAATGCGGGCAGTGGGATCTCAGGTGGCAAAAAAGGAATGACGGTCTTGATCTTCAATCCCGATCTAATAGTCACCGTGGCGGAGACACACGGCGTACCTCCGGTATTGCTGCTCTCGCTGCATCCGGTGGGCGTATAACCGATCTGAACATCACTCTCGGCAAGCGTGGGCATCACCTGCCGCATACGCTGCAGGATGCGGCTGTCATCTTTGCCGCAGACAATGGCGACACGCGCCCCCAGGGTCGTCGCCTCGTTTGCAGAGCTCATCACATAAAGCGCACGACCCAGCTCGAACACGCCGATCAACAAAATAAACAGGCCGCCAAAAGCTGCCACCAGCGCGAACTCGACGGCCGTTGCGCCCCGCTGCCACCGGCGAAGCGCTTGAGGACTCGTGTGACTCCTCACCCTGCCTGCCTCATCACAGCCTCTATCGGGCCAAAGGTCATCGTCGGTCCGGTCGTCACCAGAGGCAGACCAATGAACGGAAATTGATAGCTCTGTATGCGTACTGCGACGAGATGTATTGTCCCTTCCCCGGTGGCGACACTGCGATAGCTATCCTGATTGGTACCCGTGCAATCGCTCCAGGTCTTGCGGTCACAGATCTTGATCTGTGCGATTGACAGATTAGGCACCAACGCAGGGCCAGTGCAATCAACGTTGCCGTGTACCGCGAGACAACGCGCATCCTCTTGCAAGCCTGCGTAACCGTCGTTATCAGGACTCTGTGAAGACAACAGCCGCGCAGATGCCCTGACTGATTTGACCAAGGTGTTGTAGTTGTAGATCGCCCGCCCGTATTCCACGACACCAAAGGCGAGTAACAGCATCGGCAAGAGAAGAATCGCGAATTCGACCGCAGCAGTACCGGACTGATAGGCCCAGGCTCGACGGCGATAGGGCGTGGATGGGATCGCAGGCATCGTCGTCTCACTTCACCAATGTCGCTACCGGCGGCCCACTGGCATTGGATCCGCCGGGTAAACCATAGGATGCGCAGGGACTGTTCGGTGTACTTGCATCGCCCAGATATTCGAGCATCATGCGAGGATACTGGGTGCCGCCACCGCCATTTCCGCCACCGTTACCGCCGCCACTATTTCCTCCGTCACTCCCACCACCACTGCTACCTCCTTTGCCGTTACCGTTGCCACCAGTATTTGCAGTAACTGTCGGACTGGATGCTGTGGTGCCACCTGATCCAACGCCCAGGTTGTTACTCATCGGATGCAGTAGAAAAAAGCATCCCCAAGAAGCGATGGGCATTGTGTTGTTCACCACATTGCTGCAATCCACCAATGGCACCGGCATCAATCTTCTGCTTTGACCATGATCCTTCAGGAAATTTGAGTCCTTGATGGTGCCTTGCGTCTTCAGGCCAGCGACCGAATCTGTCTGATAAGGCGCATTGACAGCGCGTTTGGCTGCAAAATTACTGAAGGCATTTTTCCCAGCAGTCCAAGTGGTGGTGGTGTAGGCGTAGCCGCTGGAATCAGGCGGCGAATCATCAGGATTCAAATTACCCTGGTATATGCCAAAGCGAGTGTTGTAGTCATTGGCCAGCGAAGCTATCGCGCCGCTCTCTCCCACCAAGCTATTTGCTGCGGGTACGTTGCATGCTCCGCCACCCCGCAGTTGTTCCGCCAGCTCACTTGCGCCGCCGCTGGGTGGCGTGAAATCTATCCATTTGAAGACGCTCTGCGAGGTGCCGGTGGTGTCGTTCGGGTCGACGGCACCCATGTACCAATTGCCAACAACCAGTGTGGTGACGTTGCTGCACACACCGACCGGGAGTGAACATGTGGACTGGGAAGGCTTCAAGCTTGCCACGGCGGTGGCGCTCACCTGCTGAGCGTCGATTGCATCGCCGGGCAGTATGCTCAACACTTGAACAAACCAAGTCGGTATACCAGTTCTCACCGCCGTGCACCGCACATAGCGTATGGATTTGGCAGCACTGCCAATGGCACCTGCGCTGCCATATGAACCAGCACTGTTATCTGCACTGAACTCGATGCTGCCTGACTCGCTGTAACTCACCGCCGATTCCTGGAATAGTGCCTTGTGGCGACCGCCAGCGGTAGCTCCAGCGGCTTGGGCAAGAAGAAGCTGGTTGTCATTCGCTCCGGTCAATTCCTGTGCAGCCGCAAGCGCGCAGGCATCCGCGCTGTTTTGCAACTCGCTTTTGACGACGTAGAGCTTGCCCAGATCAAGAGCAAGACCGGTTATTCCGATCATTGCGAGCAGCGCAATACCCACCAGCACAGCGACCGCACCCGACTGGCGATCACGCGATGGCGGTCTTCTCAGCGTTCGCATACTGTTGGCAGACAAGCGGGCTCTCATGATGCGCAATGTCTCAACGACCGACACCAATGACAAAGCCATTGTTGTTCTGCGGCGGTTCCTTGAAACTGCCACGATATCGGCCCACGGCCTCGCGCGAAGCATTGCCATCCATGGCTTCGGGAACTGCTTTGCTCGCGGCGTCGGGGTTGAGTGTCTGACGCGCGACTGCTAACCGTGCTGATTCGCCGAACTGGCTATCCCATTGAGGGGTGGTCTGCACACAAGCAGTCAGGCTGCACAGTGCGCACACTGCCAAAGAAAACTTGACGAGTAGGTTCTTCACCAACGCTCTCCTTATTTGACTTCGAAGCCATCAGCAGCATTGCCTGGCTTGCCGCTGCCGGGCGCGGGTTTGCCTTCGAGCTTCCCACCCAGGAAAAGCTCGCTGCGACTAGGGTCTGTATGACCATCCGTCGGCAGCCTCACGGCACCATTCAGAGGCTTGACCAGGCGCGGTGTGACTACAAACACCAGCTCAGTGCGGTCTTGCTGGAAGTCTGTGCTGCGGAACAACGCACCGATCAGCGGTATCTCACCGAGGATCGGGAATGCCTTGATATTTGCTGTACGGTTGTTCTTGATCAGTCCACCGATCGCAAAACTTTGGCCATCGGCCAACTGGACGGTGGTTGATGCTCTGCGAGTGGTGATCAATGGCAGCAGCGCGGTCGCGGTATTGGTGAGGTTGCTGATACCGACGCCCTCGCGCGACAGCTCCGACACTTCGGGAGAGACTCTCAGGTTGATGCGGCCGCCTGCCAGTACCGTCGGCGTGAATTTCAGTCCAACGCCGAATTCCTTTTCTTCGAGCGTGATGCGATTGCTCAGCGCGTCCTGTGCCACGGGTATCAGAATTTTTCCGCCAGCGAGGAAGCTACCCTCTTGGCCGCTGATGGCCATCACATTAGGTTCGGCCAGTATTTTCACTAACCCGTCTTTTTTCTCAGCTTCCAGCTTCAGCTGGGTGCCGGTTGCACGCTGCGCAGTAACGGAACCGGCAAGCGTATTGGTTAGAAACTGTGTCAATATGTTTGGTAGTTATAACGTTGGATTAGTCGCAACCAATCATTCATATGCTTCACAAAATATGTTTGATCCAGATGATAAAATATCTGGTGGGCAAG
>JBEGNF010000018.1:0-34576 GCA_041182625.1 Pseudomonadota bacterium
AGGTCGACCTGAAGAACCTGCCCTCGATCACGCTGGGCCGACTGGAAAACATCAAGGTTGGCGATGTCGTGCTCGCGATCGGCAATCCCTTCGGCGTGGGACAGACGGTGACGATGGGCATCGTGTCTGCACTGGGTCGGAATCATCTGGGCATCAACACCTTCGAGAATTTCATACAGACTGATGCCGCGATCAATCCCGGTAATTCGGGAGGTGCGCTGGTCGATACGCAGGGCCATCTGCTAGGCATCAATACTGCGATCTACTCGCGCAGCGGTGGCTCGCTGGGCATCGGCTTTGCGATTCCTGTCACGACGGTCAAAACCGTGATGGAGTCCATCATCAGAAATGGCCAGGTGGTGCGCGGCTGGATCGGCGTGGAGCCGCAAGACATCACGCCTGAGCTAGCGGACAGCTTCGGCCTGCAAAAAACCTCGGGCACCATCATCGCTGGCGTGCTCAAGGGCGGGCCGGCAGACAAGGCGGGCGTCAAACCAGGCGATATTCTTTTGTCTGTTGCGGACAAGCCTGTGCCCGACACGATCTCCATGCTGAACCTCGTTGCACAACTTACGCCGGGCGACAAGGTGAAAGTCACCGTACTAAGAAAATCGCGCGAAACCCAGCTCGATCTCACGGTGGGCAAGCGCCCGCGAATGAAGCAGCCAAGATTACCGGACGGTGAATGAGGACCACATGCACCTCCCTGATCTGATCCGTTTCCTCGGCGAGCTGGAAGAAAACAACAACCGCGCATGGTTTGTAATGAACAAACCGCGCTATGACATATTGCGTGCGGAGCTGCTGGTGCTTGTCAGCGGGCTGATTTCGGAGATTGCTCGCTTTGATCCCGGCGTCGCGCACTGCCATCCGAAAAAAGCGCTATTTCGCGTGAACCGTGACCTGCGCTTCGCGCGCGGCCGGCCGCCCTACAAAACCACTTTTTCTGCAGCGATCACAGCCAGTGGTCTCAAAAAACCCAGTCAGGGCGGTGGTCCAGCCTACTACTTCCATATCGATGCTCAGGGACAGCTGCTGATCGCGGGGGGCGAATATCGCCCACCGCCACACAGGTTACGCGCCATACGCGAACATGTTGTTGATGATGCCACTGGCTTTTCAAGAGTACTGAAAAACAAAAAGCTCATTGCGGTGTTCAATGGGCTCCAGCAGGATGACACGCTGGTTCGACTGCCCAAGGGCTTTGATGCAGACGCGCCGCATCAGGACGCGCTGAGGCTGAAGAGCTTTGTCGCGTGGCGCGAGCTGAGCGTTCGCAAGCTCCGACCGGACAGATTGCCGGGTTTGCTGCTGGAGGATTTTCGTGCGGCAGCCCCGCTGGTGAAATGGCTGCGGGCCGCGGGCCCCACACCCTGAAGTCGAAGAGAATTCGTCAACGACGCTCAGGGCGCTTCTTCAGCCTCGGGCGCCTGAGTGACGCGCTGAAAGATCGGCGCCAACAGCAAACCCACTTCATACAGCAGGCACAGCGGTATCGCCAGAAACAGCTGGCTCATGACGTCGGGAGGCGTGACCACGGCAGCTACCACGAAAGCACCAACGATCACGTAAGGACGAATCTCGCGCAGCTTTTCAACTGTCACCACACCCATGCGCACCAGTACGATCACCACCACTGGCACTTCAAAGGTAAGACCGAAGGCAAGGCACATCATCAAGACAAAGTCGAGATAGTTCTCGATGTCCGGCGCGACGGAAATGGACTTCGGCGCGAAGTCATTGATGAACTTGAACACCGTGCCAAAAACGAAGAAATAGCAGAACGCAACGCCCGCGAGGAAAAGTAGCGACGACGAGATGATGAGCGGCGCGACCAGACGCTTCTCGTGAAGGTAAAGGCCGGGTGCGACGAAGGCCCAGGCTTGATAGAGCACCCAGGGCAGTGATACCAGCAGTGCCACCACCATCGTGACCTTCATGGGTACCATGAACGGTGTGATCACGCCGGTCGCGATCATCTTCGAACCTTCCGGCAGCGCGCCCATCATGGGCTGGGCAAGAAAATCATAGATCGCCGCTGCGCCGGGCCAGATCGCAAACAGCATGATGAAGACCACCAGCACGACGGCCGACGCGCGTACCAGGCGGTTACGCAACTCGACCAGATGCGAGATGAAGGTCTCCTGCAGACCGGGTGAATTTTCTTCTGACATTTACTGGAAAAACCTTGGCTTGTTGCTGCCAGAGCGGTAGCGCGCCACGCGCGCTGCACCCGACATCACCCGGGTGCGGCGCCCGGTCTGGCGCTTGAACCAGTTTGGCAACGAGGAATTCTGCGTCAGGCGCTTCTTGCGGAAATCGCGCTGCTTGGATGCTATCTCTTCAGCGGACGGCACGCGCAGCCCCTCGTTGAAGCCGACATAGGCATGATTGGCCTCGGCAATGGCCTCACTGAAGTCCTGCTCGGCCTCCGAAATATCGTCGGCCACCGTTCGTATGTTCTCGTTGAAGGATTTGTTCAGGTCGGTGGCCGCACCGACGATGTTGTCCTGCATCTTTCGCAGCTCTTCCATCTGCATCTCACGGTTGACCTGGGTCTTGACATCGCTGATGTAGCGCTGCGCCCTGCCGAACAACGTGCCCGCCATGCGCGCGACCGTGGGCAGCCGCTCCGGGCCGATGACGACCAGCGCGACCGCGCCTATCAGCGCGAGTTTGGTAAGGCCCAGGTCGATCATTCGGCAGGAAACTCAGGAAGACGGAGGAAACAGCGGCGCCGGCAAGCACCGCCGTCACGAGAAGGAAACGATCAGCTCTTGGATTTTTCGCGGGCTTCGACATCAATGGTCGACTTGTCAGCCACCTGAGCCGAAGGCGCAGCGGGCTTGTCCTCATCGGCTCCCTTCACGCCGTCCTTGAAGCCCTTGACGGCCTTGCCCAGATCAGAGCCAATGTTGCCCAGCTTCTTGGTGCCAAACACCAGCATGACAATCACCAGCACGATGACCCAGTGCCAAATACTGAACGAACCCATTGTCTTCTCCTACGGGAAATGCAAATTATTGCTTAAGAATACGGTTAGCGGCCTGCGCGGGCGCCGGTACCATCACCGCTGTCCGGGCCACGGCCGCGGACCGCCCATCACGTGCAGGTGGAGATGGTACACCTCCTGACCGCCATCGGGGCCCGTATTGAAGAGCGCCTTGAAACCGCCGGCCGGGCCATCCGCAGTGCTTTGGTAACCAGCACCCAGTTCCTCGGCCAGTTTCGGTGCGAGCAGCATCATTTTACCCAACAATGCCTGGTGTTTCTGATCGCTGTCGGCCAGCGTGGCGATGTGCTCGCGCGGCACGATCAGCACATGAACCGGCGCCGCAGGGTTGATATCGTGGAAAGCGATCAAGTCCTCATCTTCGTAGGCTTTTTTGGAAGGAATCGCGCCCGCGACAATCTTGCAAAAAATGCAGTTATCCACGCTGTGGCTCCTGTTGTTGGTGTAAAGACCGGGAATTATCGCCGAGCAGCATCGGCAGCGCCTGCTGCGGTGGCCGAGTGCTGCGGCATGAAGCGCGTCAGCGGCGCTCGGACGCCTCGCGCTGAGCCAGCTTGCGGTTAGCCTTTTCTTCGATGCCCGACAATCCCTCGCGGCGGGCGAGCTCATCGAGCACTTGCTGCGGCGTGAGACCGAAGCGCGCGAGCATGATCATCGAATGGAACCATAGATCCGCACACTCGTAGACCAGCTGGTTCGCGTCGGCGCCATGGCGCACATCTTTGGCGGCCATTACGGTCTCAGTGGCCTCTTCGCCGACTTTCTTGAGAATTGCATCATCACCTTTCTCGAACAGGCGCGAGACGTAGGATTTCTCGGGATCGCCGCCGGCTTCAAGCTTGCGCGACTCGATCACCTCTGCGAGGCGTTGCAGGATATCGCTCATGGAAGATCCGCTTATTTGTTGTAGATATGTTCCGGGTCTTTCAGCACCGGCTCGGTCTCGATCCAGTCAGGCTGTTCGGCATCCTGGTTGAACTTGTGGAAGAAGCAGGAATGCCGTCCCGTGTGGCAGGCGACGTCGCCCACCTGCGTCACTTTCAGCAGCAGCACGTCTTCATCGCAATCAAGCCGGATCTCGTGCACTTTCTGAAAATGTCCGGATTCCTCGCCCTTGTGCCAGAGCTTCTTGCGCGAGCGGCTCCAGTACACGGCCTGACCCAGCTCGACGGTGCGCGCTAGTGCGTCACGGTTCATCCATGCAAACATCAGCACATCATTCGAGCCCACCTCCTGCGCGATAACGGGTATGAGGCCGTGCTCGTCCCACTTGATGCGGTTGAGCCATTTCGCGCGCGCGATCATGCCAGCCTCACGGGGATGCCCTGGGCGGCCATGAACTGCTTGGCCTCCTGAACGCTGTGGTGCTGGTAATGGAAAATACTCGCGGCCAGCACGGCATCGGCATGGCCTTCGGTAATGCCATCCGCAAGGTCTTGCAAACCGCCGACGCCGCCAGAAGCAATCACGGGTATCGACACGGCGTCCGACACGGAGCGTGTCAGCGCGAGATCGAAACCCGAGCGGGTACCATCCTTGTCCATGCTGGTCAGGAGAATTTCACCCGCGCCCAGTGATTGCATTTTTTTGGCCCACTCGACCGCATCGAGTCCGGTGGGCTTGCGACCACCATGCGTGAACACTTCCCAATGCCCGGCATTGCTACGCTTGGCGTCGATCGCAACGACGATACACTGCGAGCCATACTTGTTGGCCGCATCAGCGACCAGCTGCGGGTTGGTGACGGCCGAGGTGTTGATGCTGATCTTGTCTGCACCCGCGTTCAGCAGGCGCCGGACATCATCTACTGCACGCACGCCGCCACCGACGGTCAGCGGAATGAATACCTGCGAGGCGACGTCTTCAATGATGTGCAGGATCAGATCGCGATCGTCAGAAGACGCAGTGATGTCGAGGAAGGTCAGCTCGTCGGCGCCCTGCTCGTCGTAACGTCGAGCGATCTCGACAGGATCACCGGCGTCGCGCAGCTCGACGAAGTTGACACCTTTGACCACCCGCCCGGCGGTCACATCCAGGCAAGGGATAATGCGTTTTGCCAGCGTCATGTCAGTCTTCGCCGGAGAGCTCGTCGGCGCGCTCCTGCGCATCGCGCAGGTTGAGCGTTCCCTCGTAGATCGAACGGCCACAGATCACACCCTCGATGCCTTCATCTTGTACCGCGCACAAGGCCTCGACATCCTTGATGTCGTGCACACCACCGGAGGCGATCACGGGAATCGTCATGCTCTGTGCGAGCTTGACGGTGGCTTCGATATTCACGCCCTTCATCATGCCATCGCGGCCAATGTCGGTATAAACGATGGCTTCGCATCCATAGTCTTCGAATTTCTTCGCCAGATCGATCACTTCATGGCCAGACAATTTGCTCCAGCCATCGGTGGCGACCTTGCCATCTTTGGCATCAAGCCCGACGATGATCTGACCGGGGAAGGCGCTGCACGCATCATGCAGAAAACCGGGATTCTTCACGGCCGCCGTACCGATGATGATGTAGGACAGACCGTCATCAAGATAGCGCTCGATGGTGTCAAGATCGCGAATCCCACCACCGAGCTGGATAGGAATCTCGTCAACGCCGTTTTCTTCGGCGTACTCGCGAACGGCTGAGATGATGGCCTTGATGGCGGGCTCATTCTTGGGCTTGCCGGCGAAGGCACCGTTCAGGTCGACCAGATGCAGCCGGCGCGCGCCTTGTTCCAGCCAGTGCCGTGCCATCTGCGCAGGATCATCGGAGAACACAGTGACCTGATCCATGTCACCTTGCTTGAGGCGCACGCAATGGCCGTCCTTGAGGTCGATAGCGGGTATGAGCAGCATGGCTACTAGAGATTGGCTGGACTTGGGTTGAAAGGATGGTGTCGTTCGCTGCGGTGAGCAGACTCAGGGATTCCAATGTACAAAATTTTTATAAAGCTGCAAACCGGCCGATGCACTTTTTTCGGGGTGGAATTGCGTGGCGAAAATATTATCTCGTCCTGCGGCGCAACAAAATGGCAAACCGTAAACGGTTTCACCTGCTGCATGCTCGTTTTCTTCAGGCACTACGTAATAGCTGTGTACGAAATAAAAATAACTGTCGTCTGCCACACCCGCCCACATCGGATGGCCTTTCAGCTGCCGCACGCGGTTCCAGCCCATCTGCGGTACTTTGAAACGCGAGCCATCCGGTTGCCGCTGGTCTTCCAGCCGGAAGCGCACGACCTTTCCCGGCATCAGGCCAAGGCAGTGGGCGTCACCCTCCTCGCTCCAGTCGAACATCATCTGTAAACCGACGCAGACGCCGAGCAGTGGCTTGCTGCGTGCCGCTTCGAGCAGGGCTTCCTGCACCCCCGACTCGCGCAGTGAGCGCATACAGTCTGGCATCGCTCCCTGGCCCGGCAGCACGATACGATCCGCAGCGCGTATGTCCTCAGGCTTGCCGGAGATATGCACCTCGGCGTCTTCTGCGACATGCATCAGCGCCTGAGCCACCGAGCGCAGGTTGCCCATACCGTAATCAACAACGACGATCTTGTTCATTGGGTTGATCAATACCTGCCCGGCACGCTGCCGGATGCTGTGCTCAGAGGCTGCCCTTGGTCGAAGGAATAGTGCCGGCAGCGCGGGGGTCAAGCTCGGCGGCCATGCGCAACGCACGGCCAAATGCCTTGAACACCGTTTCGCACTGATGATGGGCGTTTTCACCGCGCAGATTGTCGACGTGCAAGGTCACTTGCGCATGATTGACGAAGCCCTGAAAAAATTCATGCGTCAGATCGACATCGAAGCTGCCGATCATCGAGCGCTTGAAGGGCACGTGAAACTCCAATCCGGGACGGCCGGAAAAATCGACCACCACACGCGACAGCGCCTCATCAAGCGGCACATAGGCATGGCCGTAGCGGCGTATGCCTTTCTTGTCGCCGATGGCTTGTGCGAACGCCTGACCGAGCGCGATGCCCACGTCCTCGACAGTATGGTGCGCATCGATGTGAAGGTCGCCCTTGGCACTGATATCGAGATCAATCAGGCCATGTCGCGCGATCTGGTCCAGCATGTGATCAAGAAACGGCACGCCGGTATCCAGCTTCTGCTGGCCGGTGCCATCGAGATT
Organism: Pseudomonadota bacterium; assembly: GCA_041182625.1. GTDB lineage: Bacteria > Pseudomonadota > Gammaproteobacteria > Burkholderiales > Burkholderiaceae_D > Pernthalerella. Next base: position 7,128 of record JBEGNF010000018.1, read on the forward strand.
GATCGCCACCCGGATCTGGGTTTCGCTGGTGTTGCGAACGACTTCTGCTGTGCGTGCCATGGATAAGGAAATTCAGGAATTCAGGCTGGACTCGAGCGCCGCCAGAAATTGCGCATTCTCGGCCGGGGTGCTCACGGTGACCCGCAGGCAGTTGTCCAGCAAAGCATGCATTCTACCGACATTTTTCACCAGCACCTTTCGCTCTAACAGGCGCTCGAATACCTGAGTGCCGGTCAGACCGGGTCGAGTAATCCGCAACAGGATGAAATTGGCCGCGGAAGGAAACACCGTCACGCCGGGCAGCGCCACCATCCGCGCTGCAAGCTGCTCGCGCTCTACGCAGATGCTGGTCGCCTGCGCATCCAGCACGTCATTGTGCTCGAGCATGAAGGCCGCGGTCGCCTCGGTCAGCACATTGACGTTGTAGGGCGGGCGCACCTTGTCGAACTCATGCAGGAGAGGTGCAGCGGCCGACATATAGCCCAGCCTTATGCCAGCCAGCCCCAGCTTGGAGACCGTGCGCATCACGATCAGGTTGGGGAATTCCGGCAGGCGTGGCATGAAGCTGTCATCGGCGAATGGCTGATACGCTTCGTCGACCACTACCAAGCCGCTGTTACCGACTTCACGAATGATGGCCAGCATCGCCTCGGTGTCGAATAAGTTGCCGGTCGGGTTGTTCGGATACGCCAGATAAGTGATCGCCGGGCGATGGGTGCGCACCGCAGCGAGCATTGCGTCGAGATCGAGCGACAGATCTGCACTTAAGGGCACGCCGACAAATTCAAGACCCGCCAGCTGCGCTGACATCGCGTACATCACGAAGCCTGGCACCGGTGCCAGTACCTTGGCGCCCGGCTTTGCACAAGCCACCGATACCACGGTGATGAGCTCATCCGAGCCATTGCCGAGGATGACGTCAAAGCCGGGTGGCACGCCGAGCTTGTCGCAAATGGCCGACTTCAGCGCGGCGTAGGTAGGTACCGGATAACGATTCAGCGCCAGGGCGCCCAGCCGTTTGCCCAGCTCGTGCTGCAGCGAGACCGGCAGCGTGTACGGGTTTTCCATCGCATCGAGCTTCACGAAGCCTGAGGCATTTGGCACGTGGTAGGCGGACAAGGCGCGCACATCGGCGCGAATGAGGTTTTCTGTCAGGGACATGAGAGGCTCGAGGGGGGCACTGGTCAGGATCGCTTATTTCAGGCGCATTTCGGCAGAACGCGCATGGGCTGGCAAGCCCTCACCATACGCCAGCTCGGCCGCCACCTTGCCGAGCGTCTGAGCGCCGGACTGGCTGACGTGAATCACTGACGAACGCTTCTGAAAATCATAAACACCCAGCGGCGACGAGAAGCGGGCAGTGCGCGAGGTCGGCAGCACGTGGTTGGGGCCTGCACAGTAATCGCCAAGCGATTCGGAAGAGTAGCGACCCAGGAACATCGCGCCCGCATGGCGGATGCGGTCAGCCCATTGCTGCGGGTTCTCGGCGGAGATTTCCAGGTGCTCGGCGGCGATCAGGTTGGCGATCTCGCAGGCTTCGTTCATGTCGCGCACCTTGACCATCGCTCCGCGGTTGGTGAGCGATACGCGGATCACCTCTTTGCGCGGCATGTCGTCCAGCAGCCGGTTCACGCTGGCCTGAACGCGTGACAGATAGTCCGCATCCGGGCAGACCAGAATGGATTGCGCGAGCTCGTCATGCTCGGCCTGCGAGAACAGGTCCATGGCCACCCAGTCCGGATCCGTGCTGCCATCGGCCAGCACCAGAATTTCCGACGGACCAGCGATCATGTCGATACCGACAATGCCGAAGACGCGACGCTTGGCCGCAGCCACGTAGGCATTACCGGGACCAACGATCTTGTCCACCTGCGGAATGGTTGCCGTGCCATAGGCCAGCGCACCGACCGCCTGCGCGCCGCCGATGGTGAACACGCGATCAACACCGGCAATCTCGGCCGCGGCCAGCACTAGCGGGTTCTTCACGCCCTCCGGCGTGGGCACGACCATGATGATCTCGCCGACACCCGCCACCTTGGCCGGGATCGCATTCATCAGCACCGATGACGGATACGCCGCTTTACCTCCCGGGACATAGATGCCGACCTTGTCGAGCGGCGTGACTTTCTGTCCCAGCACCGTGCCATCAGCTTCGGTGAAAGTGAATCCATCGGAACCGCATTCTTTCTTTTGCCGCTCGTGATATGCACGCACACGATCGGCTGCCTGTTGAAGTGCAGCACGGCGCGCGACAGGCAGACTATCCAGCGCCGCTTCGCGCTCGGCGCGGGGAATCTCCAGTGCGGACATGCTGGCAGCAGACAAGTGGTCGAATTTGTTCGTATAGGCGAGCACGGCGGCATCGCCGCGCTGCCGTACATCCGCGAGTATTGATGCCGCAGCGCGATCAATCGCTTCGTCCTCCGAGGCTTCGAAGGCCAGCACAGCCATCAGTTTTTCGTGGAAATCCTTGCTGCTGGAATCCAATTTTCGTATTTCGAGTGACATGATTTATTTTTCACGACGCGATGCCTTATCAAAGGCATCGATAAGGGGTTGCAGCTTTTCACGCTTCAATTTGAGCGCGGCTCGGTTGACAACGAGACGCGAGGAAATATCCATGATGTGCTCGACCTCGACCAGGTTGTTGGCCTTCAGCGTGCTGCCGGTCGACACCAGATCGACGATCGCATCGGACAGACCGACCAATGGCCCGAGCTCCATCGAGCCATACAGCTTGATCAGGTCAACGTGCACGCCCTTGGCCGCGAAATGTTCACGCGCGACATTCACATACTTGGTCGCCACCGCCAGTCGCGCGCCCTGCCGCACCGCATTCGCATAATCAAAACCAGCAGGCACTGCAACGGACATCCGGCATTTGGCGATGTTCAGATCGATGGGTTGGTACAAGCCATCGCCGCCATGTTCAAGCAAGACATCCTTGCCGGCGACACCAAAGTCGGCAGCGCCATGTTGCACATAGGTAGGCACATCAGACGCGCGCACGATCACCACGCGCACTAGCGGATCGCTGGTGGGTAGGATCAGCTTGCGCGATTTTTCTGGATCTTCGGATACCACGACACCTGCGGACTGCAGCAGCGGTATTGTCTCTTCAAAGATCCGGCCCTTAGACAGGGCAAGGGTGAGCATCTGGGTCATCAGCGAATTCTCTGTATATCGGCACCGACCGCCGACAGCTTGGCTTCCATCCGGTCATAGCCGCGATCCAGATGATAAATGCGATCGACCAGAGTCTGCCCTTGAGCGGCCAGGCCGGCGATCACGAGCGATGCCGATGCGCGCAAGTCTGTTGCCATCACCGGCGCACCGATCAGCGCCGGCACGCCATGCACGATTGCTGTGTGACCATCAATCTCGATCGATGCACCGAGGCGGTTGAGTTCCTGCACGTGCATGTAGCGGTTCTCGAAAATGGTCTCGGTCACGCGGCAGCTGCCGTCGGCGATACAGTTCAGCGCCATCAGCTGCGCCTGCATATCGGTTGGAAAACCCGGGTATTCCGTAGTGCGAAAGCTGACCGCCTTCGGCCGTCCTGACATCTGCAGACGTATCCAGTCCTCGCCAGAGGTAATCACGGCGCCCGCTTCGCGCAGCTTGTCCGTCACCGCGTCAAGCAAATCAGCGCGGGTGTTTTTCAGCACCACGTCGCCGCCCGCCGCCCCGACCGCACACAGGAAAGTACCGGTCTCGATCCGGTCGGCAATCACGCTGTGGGTGGCGCCGTGCAACGCGGGCACGCCGGTGATGCGCAAACGGTCGGAACCTATACCCTCGATCTTGGCGCCCATTGCCACCAGCAGGTTTGCCAGGTCGGTCACCTCGGGTTCGCGTGCGGCATTGTCGAGCACTGTTTCGCCATCGGCCAGTGTGGCGGCCATCAGCAGGTTCTCGGTGCCGGTGACGGTGATCATGTCGGTGACAATGCGCGTGCCTTTGAGCTTGTTGGCGCGCGCATGAATGTAGCCGCCCTCGATGCGGATCTCTGCGCCCATCGCCTGCAAACCCTTGATGTGCTGATCCACTGGACGCGAGCCGATCGCGCAACCGCCGGGAAGTGACACCTTGGCCTCGCCGAGGCGCGCCACCAGCGGGCCCAGAACAAGAATGGACGCGCGCATGGTCTTGACCATCTCGTAGGGTGCCTCGGGGTGATTGACGCCCGCGCCATTCAGCTCGAGGACATCGCCCTTCGTCTCGATCGACAGACCCATCTGCCTGAGCAACTTCTGCATCGTGGCCACATCCTGCAGGTGCGGCACGTTAGCCAGCGACAGCGTGTCCGCCGTCAGCAAGCCTGCGCACAAAATGGGCAGCGCGGCATTTTTTGCACCGGAAATCTGCAATTCACCGGACAGGCACTTGCCGCCGGTGATGAGGAGTTTGTCCATTACGGCTGATACTCTTCCGGAGTGAGCGTCTTCATCGACAACGCATGGATCTCGGCCTTCATGCGATCGCCCAACGCAGCATAGACGATCTGATGCCGCTGAATCAGCCGCTTGCCCGCAAACGCGGGTGAGACGATCAGCGCGCTGAAATGCTGGCCGTCACCCTCTACTTCAAGGTGGGTGCATTCAAGGCCATTCGAGATGTAATTTTTGATCAGTTCGGGTGTGGGCAGCACGTTTTTGCCTTTGATAAAAAAAACTCAGCCGGCCGGGCCGGCGCATCAGCAGCCGCGCCTTAATGACGCAGCTTGTAACCGTTTTTCAGTAGCCGCAGCGCCAGCGAGGCGAGCAGCAGGAAAAACACAAGCACGATCAGCAGGCTAGTCGCTGGCGGCACATCGGAGTAGCCGAAAAAGCCATAGCGAAAGCCATCGATCATATAAAAAAACGGGTTCGCATGCGACACCGCCAGCCAGAATGGCGGCAGCGAATGCACCGAATAAAACACGCCGGCAAGGAAGGTCGCCGGCACGATCAGGAAGTTCTGAAAGGCCGCGAGCTGATCGAACTTCTCCGCCCAGATGCCCGCCAGCAGCCCCATCGTGCCGAGTATGGCCGCACCGATCAGCGCAAACAGCAAGATCCACAACGGGGCCACGAAAGAGAGCTTGGCAAACCATGCGGTGATCAGAAATACGCCTGCACCAACGACCAATCCGCGCACCATCGCCGCCAGCACATAAGCGCCGTAGAGCTCCCAGTGCGACAGCGGGGTCAGTAGCACAAAGACAAGGTTGCCGGTGATCTTGGACTGGATCAGCGACGAGGATGAGTTTGCGAAGGCATTTTGCAGCACGCTCATCATCACCAGCCCGGGCACGAGGAAGGCGGTGTACGACACGTCGGGGAATACCTGCACATGCTCTTCCAGCACATGGCCAAAGATCAGCAGGTACAGCATGGCGGTAACAATGGGCGCCGTCAGCGTTTGCGTGGCCACTTTCCAGAAACGCAGCAACTCCTTGTAAAACAGCGTGCGAAAGCCTGTCATTGTTCACCACCCATGATCTGAATGAACACGTCTTCCAGGTCGGCCTGGTGCAGCTGCAAGTCGTCCAGCTTTACGCCTGATTCGCGGATGCGCGCGAGAATACCTTCGACCTCGTCATGATGATTGACGCGCAGTGTGTAGTGGTTGCCCTCGGCAAGCTCTGAGGGATGAGATACGAGCGCGTGCAGCGACGCTGGCAATTTTCCGCCCGACAGCCTGACCTCGAGTTGCGAACCCGAGATACGGCGAATCAGCGCAGCAGTGGAATCAAGCGCGACCACCTGCCCCGCCTTCAGCATCGCAATGCGATTGCACAGCGCTTGCGCCTCTTCCAGATAGTGGGTCGTCAGGACGACGGTGTGCCCTTCGCGGTTCAGACGACCGATGAAATCCCACAGAGTCTGGCGCAGTTCGACATCGACGCCTGCGGTTGGCTCATCGAGCATGATGACTGGCGGCTTGTGCACCAGCGCCTGCGCGACCAGTACCCGGCGCTTCATGCCGCCAGACAGCGCGCGCATGTTGGAATCGGCCTTGGAGGTCAGATGCAGGTGGTGCATCACTTCGTCGATCCAGTCATCGTTACGACGGATACCGAAATAGCCGGACTGCATGCGCAGCGTCTCGCGCACAGTAAAGAAAGGATCGAACACCAGCTCCTGCGGCACAACGCCGATCTGTTTGCGCGCACGCTGATAGTCGGTGACCACGTCATGACCACGAATGCTGACTCGCCCCTCATCAGCGCGCGCCAGTCCGGCGATGATGGAAATCAGGGTGGTCTTGCCGGCGCCATTGGGACCGAGTAATCCGAAAAATTCACCCTCAGCGATGTCGAGCGAGACGCCACCCAAGGCCTGCAGGGTGCCGTAGCGCTTCTTGACGTTGTCGATCCGGATCGCGGACATGAAGTGGTAAACCGGTGGAAGGCGCCAAAGCATTAGCTGTCATGGACGCCCGGGTGTGCGACATCCGCCAATGAAGGCGCAAAGTGGTGGATTATAGGGGATTTGGCTGCCGAGCCTGGGCCCAGAACACGCCGAAGTCAGGATCTGCCCGGCTCAGGAATGCATAAGATCTTGCAGCCCGTAGAGTTGCGCCAGACTGAGCAAGCCCTCAGGCACGCCGGCGATCTGCAAGGGCCTGCCCAGTGCCGATCCAGCCCGCTTCCATGCCAGCACAGCGGATACCGCCGAGGAGTCGAAATGGGTCAGGCCGGACAAGTCAATCAGCGTCTCGCCCTGCGCGATGGATGCCAGACCTTCCTGCAGCGCTTGCCCGGCGTCGGCCATGGTAATGGAGGTCGGAGTGAAACTCATCAGCTCTTGGCCGGCTTCGGCGGATTGGCGGCAAGGCGCTTGTTGCGCTCGGCCAGCGCGCGAATCAGACCGTCCATACCGCCCTTGTTGATCTCGGCGGCAAAGGTGCCCTTATAAGTCTCGACCAGCCAGGCGCCGAGAATGTTCACGTCATAAATTTTCCAGCCCGAGGCGGTTTTTTCGAGCCGGTAATTCAGCTGTATCGGTTCGCCGCGCGGCTGAATCACCATCGAGCGCACCTCAACCTCGTCATCATCAGCGCCTGCCCGCATAGGCTTGAACTCGAGCACCTGATTGCGTACCTGCGAGATCGCGCCTGAGTAGGTGTAGATCAGGAGGGAGCGAAATTCCGTGGTCAGTGCAGCTTGCTGCTCGGGCGTGGCTTCGCGCCAGAAACGGCCAGCGGCCATTGCTGTCATCCGCTGGAAATTCACATGCGGGATCACTTTGGCTTGCACGACTTCCATGATGCGCTGCTGATTACCCGCCTGAATCTGCTTGTCGGTCTTGGCCAGCTCGAGGATCTCGCCGCTGACGCGCTTGACCAGCACGTCCGGCGCTTCTTGCTGCGCGCTGGCGCTGCCCGCGCAGACGACGAGCAAGGTGAAAAGAATGGAGAAATGCTTCCTGAGGATGGACATGGGTATCCCGGGACAGTAAAGAGGAGCGCGGCGGCCTTTGCGGCGCTCTGGACTTGGAATGATACCGAATGATGCGGCAACCAGCCAACTCGCATCCGCCCACCGACTGTCCGACGATTCGGCGGGCAGCAGCGCCTGCCCCGCTGCCCGCTCGAGATTCAGTTCTCGCCGTCGCGGATACGGCTCTCTCGACGTTGCAAATAGGCGTCGCGGAAGAACTGGTAAGGGTCAAGTGCAGCGCTTTCCATCAACGTGCCGGTATCCAGCAGCGCTGCGCGTTCATCTACAGCGCGCAGCACGCGGCCGGTGTTCTTGGCGCGCACCGGCACGTTATTGGAGGCGGTCAGCGGATCCGCATACAGATCGATGGGTTTGGCAAAACTGTCGCGCAAAGTGCTGGAACCGAAGAAAGGCAGAACTACATAAGGCCCGGATTTTGCGCCCCAGACACCCAGGGTCTGACCGAAATCTTCTTCGTGCTTGGGCAAGCCCATCGGCGTGGCGACATCGATCAGCCCGGCTATCCCTATCGTGGAATTGAATACGACACGCGTCACGTCCGTGGTGCCGTCCTTCGGCTTGCCTTGCAAGTAGTTGTTTACCGCCGTCCAGACATCGCCAATGTTGGCGAAAAAATTGCCCACGGCCGTACGAACAAAGGACGGCAGAACGGTCGCATAGCCTGTCGCTAACGGCTTGAGAATGTTGTCGTCCACCTTGCGATTGAACTCGAACATCGCGCGATTGTAGTTCTCGTAAGGATCGCGCGGGTCGCTGCCGGCACCCGTCACCCTCGTACTGGCGCAAGCACTCAGCAGCACACTCAGCGCCGCGATCAGGCTCCATCGGAGGAATCGTTTTTGATTAGTCATTTTTTCTTCTCCTCGCTACTGGCCTCAGCCGCCTTGCTGAACAGGAACTGGCTGATCAAATTTTCAAGCACGATCGCCGATTGGGTGCTCTTGATGCGATCGCCCTCGGCAAAATTATGGATATCCCCACCGGGCTCGAGGCCGATGTACTGCTCGCCGAGCAGCCCGGACGTAAGGATCTTGGCCGAGCTGTCTTTGGGGAACTGGTACCGCGATTCGATGCGCATTGTGACTTGCGCCTGAAAGGTCTTGTCATTGAAGCCTATGCTCTCGACGCGCCCGACCACCACACCAGCGCTCTTGACCGGCGCACGCGGCTTGAGCCCACCAATGTTGTCGAAGCGCGCGACCAGCGCATAGCTCGGACCGAAGCTCATCGAGCTCATGTTACCTGCCTTGAGCGCGAGGAACATGACTGCGAGTGCCCCCAGCAGCACGAACAGCCCGACCCAGACATCCAGAGATTTGCGTTGCATCTTTGCCTCAACTAAACATCAGCGCCGTGAGCAGGAAATCCAGCCACAGCACCATCAGAGAACCAATCACGACCGTGCGCGTAGTGGCGCGCGCGACCCCTTCGGGCGTCGGCGCAGCACAATAGCCTTCGTAAAGCGCGATGAAGGTCACCGCAACACCGAATACAAAGCTCTTGATCACGCCATTGAGCACATCGGCCCAGACATCGACACCGGCCTGCATCTGCGACCAGAACGCGCCCTCATCCACGCCAATCAGGCGCACGCCGACAATATAACCGCCCAGCACACCGACCGCGCTGAAGATCGCTGCAAGTACAGGCATTGCGATCACGCCCGCCCAGAAGCGCGGCGCCAGCACACGCCGCATCGGATCGACCGCCATCATCTCCATCGCAGCCAGCTGCTCGCCAGCCTTCATCAGCCCGATCTCGGCCGTCAGCGAGGTGCCGGCACGCCCGGCAAACAGCAAGGCAGTCACCACTGGGCCTAACTCCCGAATCAGTGACAGCGCCACCAGCAGCCCAAGCGCCTGTTCCGAGCCGTATTTGTTCAGCGTGTAATAGCCCTGAAGGCCGAGCACGAAACCAACGAACAGGCCCGACACGGCAATGATCACCAACGAGTAATTGCCGATGAAGTGCACCTGATCGGTCACCAGTCGGGGGCGACGCAGCGCCGTGCCAGAGGCGGCGATCAGCTCTGCGAAGGTCCGTGCCGCTGCGCCCAGCCCGGCCAGACCACCGCGGACGTTTGCGCCGAGATGCGACAGAAAGTCGATGATCATGCGCCCTCCTTCATGCCCAGCTGCTCGGCGATGCTGCGCCCCGGGTAATGGAAAGGCACCGGGCCATCCGCCTCGGCATGCACGAACTGCTTCACATAGGGATCATCGGACTCGCGCATCTGCTGTGGCGTGCCGTGCGCGACGATGCGGCCTTGCGACAAAAAATACACATGATCGGCAATGCTGAATGATTCATGCACATCATGCGAGACCAGGATGGTGGTGGAGCCCAGTGCATCATTGAGTTTGCGAATCAGGTTGGCCGTCACACCCATCGAGATCGGATCGAGGCCGGCGAACGGCTCGTCATACATGACCAGCTGCGGATCAAGCGCGACTGCGCGCGCCAGCGCCACGCGTCGCGCCATGCCGCCGGATATCTCGGCCGGCTTCAGATGCGCGGCATTCGAGAGCCCTACGGCATGCAGCTTCATTAAGACCAGATCGCGGATCATCGCCTCGGGCAGTCGCGTGTTCTCGCGAAGAGGGAAGGCAACGTTATCGAACACGGTGAGATCGGTAAATAGTGCACCATGCTGGAACAGCATACCCATGCGACGGCGCATCGCATACAGGCCCTGCAGGTTCAGGCTGGCTACGTTCTGCCCATCCACTGAAACCGTACCCGAATTCGCACGCAATTGGCCGCCAATCAGGCGCAATACTGTCGTCTTGCCTGAACCCGAGCCACCCATCACGGCGACCACGCTGCCCTGAGGAAACTGCATATCGAGGCCGCTCAGAATCGGCCGCTCACCGTAGGCGAAATGCAAGTCGCGGATGTCGACGAAATTGGGCACGAAAATTGGGAGAGGCAAAGTCCTGGATTGTAGCGGAAAGCACGAATCGCCTGAGAAGGCGAGGCCCTGTTCGAAGCGCTCGGCTATTTGCCCTAGCGAACAATTACAAGAATATCATGCCCGCCTGCTAGCGCCTACGAAACGCAGACAAAGTCGTGTCGCGTTTTTGGTGGTGCGCAGAAGGAAGCGCGTGGAGATACACGATGGAATAGGGCGCACAAAGTCCCCTCACAAAGGGACACTCACTTTGTTTAAGGACCCACACAAAAGCAGACAAAGGGCACCAAGGACTCCACACAAAGTGACCGTAGTTTTACTTAAGCAGTAAAGCAAAGTGAGTGTCCCTTTGTTTTCTTTGTTTTCCCCGAATTGAGCTATCTCGATAATCGCTCAATATTTTGCTTGATGTGCTGTTTGGAACTCATCTCGTCAGGCCGCTGGCATGGCGACCATGCCGCTGACTGCGCAGGCTTGCGGAATGCACCAGCACTACCGCCAACGGCCTGACAAGATAAGTACCTATTAGCCACTGTGCAGACAAGATGACTAATTCATCGTCTCCGCAGCGAAGGTGACAGTAGCAAGAAGCCACGTCATGTTGCATGTTTTTTTACATGGTGTTGTGGTGGCATTACATTTGTTACCTGAACATATCGAGGAAAAAAGAAAAATATTGACCTGGCGTCTGACACACACAAAACCCTCAAAGACGACCCACAAAGCGACCCACCGACCCACAAAGGGACACTCACTTTGTAGGTGTCCCTTTGCAAATTCCCCTTCCTACAAAGCGACCCACAAAGGGACACTCACTTTGTAGGTGTCCCTTTGCAAATCCCCTTTCTACAAAGTGAGTGTCCCTTTGCAAATCCTAAGTGAGTGTCCCTTTGCAAATCTCGATGAGCGTTAATCAGTCTTCAGGAAAAGAGTGAGGTCACAAGAAAATTCGTCCACCGCCTTGCCGGGGGTCGCACAAAAGCAAAGGAAAAACAAAAAGGCCCGGAATTACTCCCGAGCCTTTAGCGGTTTTAGTCTGTCGCGACAGCGACGACGGTTTAGCGTGGCAACACTGACGAACCCATGAGAAATTCATCGACTGCGCGAGCGCACTGACGACCTTCGCGAATTGCCCACACTACCAGAGACTGACCACGACGCATGTCGCCGGCGGCGAACACCTTGGGCACTGAGGTCTGATAGCAGCCTTCGCCATCGGTGGTGGCCTTCGCATTGCCGCGCGCATCTTTGTCGACGCCGAAGGCCTCGAGCACCGAATTCACCGGCGACACAAATCCCATTGCCAGCAGCACAAGGTCCGCTTTCATTTCGAACTCGGAGTTCGGCACTTCGCTCATCTTGCCGTCTTTCCATTCGACGCGGGCAGCGATCAGCTTCTCGACCTTGCCGTTCTTACCCTCAAGTCGCTTGGTCGCTACTGCCCAATCACGCTCGCAGCCCTCTTCGTGCGACGATGAGGTTCGCAGCTTAGTCGGCCAGTAGGGCCACACCAAAGGCTTGTTCTCGTGCTCGGGCGGCATGGGCATGAGTTCGAATTGATTGACCGATGCTGCGCCATGACGATTCGAAGTGCCGACGCAATCGGAACCAGTATCGCCACCACCGATCACGATCACATGCTTGCCGGTCGCCATGATCTGTTCTTTGAGCTTGTCGCCAGCATTCACACGGTTCTGCTGCGGCAGAAACTCCATGGCGAAGTGCACGCCATCAAGTTCACGACCCGGCACCGGCAAATCACGTGGCTGCTCTGCGCCACCGCTAACGATCACCGCATCGAATTCTTTTTTCAACTGCTCGGGCGAGATCATTTCTTTCGCAAGATTCATGATCAGGTTCGGGAAATCCTTGCCGATCAGGACACCCGTACGGAAGATCACGCCTTCAGCTTTCATCTGCTCGACGCGCCGGTCGATGTGGGATTTTTCGAACTTGAAATCAGGGATCCCGTAGCGCAGCAGACCGCCAACGCGATCATTCTTCTCGAACACGGTCACCTCATGACCTGCACGCGATAGTTGCTGCGCGGCTGCCATGCCGGCAGGGCCGGCGCCAACGATCGCGATTTTCTTGCCCGTCTTGACAGTCGCCGGTTGCGGTACGACCCAACCGTTTTCCCAGCCCTTGTCGATGATGAAGTGCTCGATCGACTTGATGCCTACCGGATCATCGTTGATACCCAGCGTGCACGCCGCTTCGCAAGGCGCAGGGCAAATACGCCCGGTGAACTCGGGGAAGTTGTTCGTCGAATGCAGCACATCCAATGCTTCGCGATAGTTACCGTGGTAAACGAGATCATTCCAGTCGGGGATGATGTTGTTTACGGGGCAGCCGTTGTTACAGAAAGGGATGCCGCAATCCATGCAGCGCGCACCCTGCACTTTTGCATCTGCATCCGCCAGGTGCAGCACGAATTCTTTGTAGTGCTTGGTGCGTGACTGGGGCGCCTCGCTCGCCTCTTGCAAGCGCTGGTATTCCAGAAAACCGGTGACTTTACCCATGGTGTTCTCTTCTTTGTTTAAGCAGTGACTTTTTCCGCGACCTTGCTGGCTGCGGCGAACATTTCGCCCAGCGCGCGCTTGTACTCGGTCGGGAATACCTTGATGAATTTGCCGCGTGCGCTGCTCCAGTCATCGAGCAGCGTGCGCGCGCGGGTGCTGCCGGTATATTTGAAGTGGCGCTCGATCAGGCTCTTCAGCATGGCCTCATCGGTCTGGCGCTCGCCACCGCGCGTCAGACTGTGCCAGACCGATTTGGACAGGGTCGTCTCTTGCTCGGAGACTGACAACACGGGATCGAGTGCCACCATCGCCATGTTGCACCTTGAGGCGAACGCACCATCTTCGTCATACACGTAGGCGATACCGCCCGACATCCCGGCTGCAAAATTGCGTCCCGTGCCGCCCAGTACGACGACGGTGCCACCTGTCATGTACTCGCAACCATGATCGCCCGTACCCTCGACAACCGTGATTGCACCCGAGTTACGCACCGCGAAACGCTCGCCCGCGACACCATTGAAGAATGCTTCGCCCGCAATCGCGCCATACAGCACGGTATTGCCAATGATGATGTTATCAACGGCACGACCCCGGAACTCGGTGTTCGGGCGAACGATGATGCGACCACCCGAGAGGCCCTTGCCCACGTAGTCATTCCCCTCGCCCACCAGATCGAAAGTCACCCCATGCGCAAGGAAGGCGCCGAATGACTGGCCAGCAGTACCCTGCAGCTGAATGTGAATCGTGTCATCCGGCAGACCTTCGTGGCCGTACTTCTTCGCGACCTCGCCTGACAACATCGCGCCAGCGGTGCGATTGAGGTTCTTGATCGGCGAGATGAATGACACTTTCTCGCCGCGCTCGATCGCTGGCTTCGCCTGCGCGATCAGCTTGTGATCGAGTGCCTTGTCGAGACCATGATCCTGGGTCGCGACATGATGACGCGCCTCGTCGCCCGTGTCGGGGATATAGAAGATCTTGCTGAAGTCCAGGCCCTTTGCCTTCCAGTGGCTGATCGCACGGGACTTGTCGAGTAGGTCGGCGCGGCCGATCAGCTCATCAAAGGTGCGGATGCCCAGCTGCGCCATGATCTGACGCGCTTCTTCGGCGACGAAGAAAAAGTAGTTCACCACATGCTCAGGCTTGCCCTGAAACTTCGCACGCAGTACCGGATCTTGCGTCGCGACGCCAACCGGGCAAGTGTTGAGGTGGCACTTGCGCATCATGATGCAGCCCTCGACCACCAGCGGCGCCGTCGCAAAACCAAATTCATCCGCGCCCAGCAGCGCGCCGATCACGACATCGCGACCGGTCTTGATCTGGCCATCGGTTTGTACTCGGATACGGCCACGCAGACCGTTGAGCACCAGCGTCTGCTGCGTCTCGGCCAGACCCAGTTCCCACGGCGTACCGGCATGCTTGATCGATGACAGCGGCGACGCACCGGTACCGCCATCATGACCGGCGATCACGACGTGATCCGCCTTGGCTTTGGCTACGCCTGCCGCCACAGTGCCAACACCGACTTCCGAGACCAGCTTCACCGAGATATCGGCGGAGGGATTGACGTTCTTCAGATCGTGAATAAGCTGTGCGAGATCTTCGATCGAATAAATGTCGTGATGCGGTGGCGGCGAGATCAGTCCCACGCCTGGCACCGAGAATCGCAGCTTCGCGATGTATTCCGAGACTTTATGGCCGGGCAGCTGCCCACCCTCGCCGGGCTTGGCACCCTGCGCCATCTTGATCTGGATCTGATCGGCCGAAGTCAGGTACTCAGTGGTCACCCCAAAACGGCCTGAGGCTACCTGCTTGATTTTCGAGCGCAACGAATCACCGTCGAGCAGCTCGATATCTCTCTCAATGCGATCCTGACCGATGATCGATGCCAGCGTATCGCCTTTCTTGATCGGTATGCCGCGCAATTCATTACGGTAACGCGCCTCGTCCTCGCCACCTTCGCCGGTGTTGGACTTGCCGCCGATACGGTTCATTGCGATGGCCAGCGTCGAGTGCGCCTCGGTAGAGATCGAGCCGAGGGACATCGCTCCGGTGGCGAAACGCTTCACAATCTCTTTGGCAGTCTCGACCTCGTCGATCGGTATCGCTTTGGCAGGATCGATCTTGAACTCGAACAGGCCACGCAGTGTCATGTGACGCTTGGACTGATCATTGATGATCTGTGCGTATTCCTTGTAGGTGCCAAAATTGCCCGAGCGGGTCGAATGCTGCAGCTTGGCGATCGCATCCGGCGTCCACATATGGTCTTCACCGCGTACGCGGAAGGCGTATTCGCCGCCGGCATCCAGCGCATTCGCGAGCACCGGATCATTGCCGAACGCAAGCTTGTGCAGGCGCAGCGCTTCTTCGGCGACTTCGAACACGCCGATGCCCTCGACATTCGAGGCCGTCCCACGGAAGTACTTCTCGACCATCGCCTTGTTCAAGCCGATCGCTTCGAAAATCTGCGCTCCGCAGTAGGACATGTAAGTCGAGATACCCATCTTGGAGAAGACTTTCATCAGGCCTTTGCCGACTGCCTTCTGAAAGTTGTAGATCGCTTTGTCCGCCGACAGGTCGCCCGGCAAGCCCTTGGCCATATCGACCAGCGTATCCATCGCGAGGTAAGGATGAACAGCCTCGGCGCCATAGCCGGCGAGCAGCGCAAAGTGATGCGTCTCACGCGCAGAGCCCGTCTCAACGACCAGACCGGTCGAGGTGCGCATGCCCTTGCTGACCAGATGCTGATGAATGGCCGAAGTTGCCAGCAGTGCAGGAATCGCGACAAGACCTTTGTCAGCTTTACGGTCCGACAGAATCAGGATGTTATGGCCGGATTTCACTGCATCGACCGCTTGCGCACACAGCGAGGCGAGGCGCGCCTCGACGCCTTCCATACCCCAATCGACCGGGTAGCAGATATCCAGCTCGAAAGAGCGGAACTTGCCACTCGTATGCTCGCTGATATTGCGCAGGCGAGTGATGTCTTTGTAATCGAGAATAGGCTGCGCGACTTCCAGCCGCATCGGCGGGTTGATGTTGTTGGTGTCCAGCAGATTCGGCTTCGGACCGATGAAAGACACCAGGGACATCACCATCGCCTCTCGAATAGGATCGATCGGCGGGTTGGTCACTTGCGCGAACAGCTGCTTGAAGTAGTTGTACAGCGGCTTGTTCTTGTTGGACATGACCGCCAGCGGCGAATCATTACCCATCGAGCCTGTCGCTTCTTCGCCACCCACCGCCATCGGCGCCATCAGGAACTTCAGATCTTCCTGCGTGTAGCCAAAAGCTTGCTGACGATCGAGCAGCGAAGTCTTCTCTTCACGCTTCTCGGCTTCGATAGCGATTTCGTCTAGCTTGATGCGTACCGAGTCGATCCACTGCTTGTAGGGCTTGGCATTGGCAAAAGTATCTTTCAGTTCTTTGTCATCGATGATGCGACCCGCATCCAGATCGATGAGGAACATCTTGCCCGGCTGCAGACGCCATTTCTTGACGATCTTTGAATCAGGAATCGGCAGCACGCCGGATTCCGACGCCATCACCACCAGATCATCATCCGTCACCAGATAACGCGCGGGACGCAAGCCGTTGCGGTCGAGGGTGCCGCCGATGTGCCGGCCATCAGTAAAGGCCATCGCAGCAGGGCCATCCCAGGGCTCCATCATCGCGGCGTGATATTCATAGAACGCGCGGCGATTGTCATCCATTAAGGTATGGTTTTCCCACGCCTCGGGGATCATCATCATCATGGCCTGTGCGATCGGATAACCGGCCATCACCAGCAACTCGAGCGCGTTATCAAAGCAAGCCGTATCCGACTGACCTTCGTAAATCAGCGGGAACAGTTTTTTCAGATCGTCGCCGAGCACCGCCGACTTCATCACACCTTCGCGCGCGCGCATCCAGTTGAAGTTGCCCTTGACGGTGTTGATCTCGCCATTGTGCGCAAGTAATCGGTAGGGATGCGCGAGTGGCCACTCGGGGAAGGTATTGGTCGAGAAACGCTGATGCACCAGCGCGAGCGCCGACACGCAACGCGGATCCTGCAAATCCTTGAAGTACACGCCGACCTGATCTGCAAGCAACAGACCCTTGTAGACGACGGTACGCGCCGACATCGATGGTACGAAAAATTCTTTTCCGTGCAGGAGGTTCAACGCCTGAATGGCGTGACCTGAGGATTTGCGGATCACGTAGAGCTTGCGCTCGAGCGCATCGGTGACCATGATGTCCTGACCGCGACCAATGAAAATCTGCCGAATCACTGGCTCTTTGTCGCGCACGGTAGGCGACATCGGCATCTCACGATTCACGGGCACATCGCGCCAGCCGAGCACCACTTGACCTTCCGCGTGCACCGCGCGCTCGATTTCCTGTTCGCAGGCAATGCGCGAGGCGTTCTCTTTGGGGAGGAACACCATGCCGACGCCGTATTCACCTGGCGGCGGCAACGTCACGCCCTGATGGGCCATCTCTTCACGGTAGTACTGATCGGGAATCTGGATCAGCACACCGGCGCCATCACCCATCAGCGGATCGGCACCCACGGCGCCGCGATGATCAAGGTTCTTCAGGATCAGCAAGCCCTGTTCGACGATGGAATGGCTCTTGTGTCCTTTGATGTGGGCGATGAAACCGACGCCGCAAGCGTCATGTTCATTCTTGGGATCGTATAGACCTTGCGCTTGCATGGCGTAACTCCACAGCCTGAAAAAGTGAGGGATGAAGGATAGTGCAATGCAATAAGGAGGGCAATCAAAATAATTAGGGTCGGATACTATTTTAATCCACGCCCAAAACGGTGCAAATTAAATTGGGGACAGAATAGATTTGGTGAGGCTTATGCCCCATAAAATGGCTTCAGCCGGGCTCAGCGTGAGGCTTTTCTCCGCCTCGCTCCAACAGGCACGACAGCCGGAATCCCGGCGCTTGCAGCGGCCGCTTCCACCATCGGATCCTTTCGCGGGCGACCTCGTCGCGCCGGCTCCAGACGACGACCGGTCAGCTTGCCCAAGCTGCGCCGAAACGCCTCCGAGCCTAACGGCCAGGATTTATGGGTCGCCGACTCGATCTCGGTCACCAGCGACGCGGACAGCGGGACCTCTGACAAGCGCTGATAAGCGGCTTCGCGATCGAAAGGCGTGTTGCCCAGCGCCCAGTAGGCCGGATGGTCAGTAATCCACGGCTCACGGCGGATGCCCACATGATGCGCATGACTGGACCACGGGTAGGCGGACAACTCGGTCGCCAGCCCCGTCTGCGATGGCTGCTGCTCTATCAGCTGCGCGCAAGGAATGAAATACGCATCAGACTCCAGAACGGTCGCGCGGAAACGCCCCTCCCACAAGCCACCGCTGCGGCCGTGCCGCGCATTGAAATACGGCACGTAGTGGCGTCCAATCGCTTGCATCATTTTTCCGAGGCTATCGGTCTCGGAGGGCGTGACCAGCAGCTGCAGCCGGTTGGGTAAGAGCACATACGCGTGAATGGCGACAGCGGACTGCTGAGCGGATTCGCGCAGTGTGCTGATAAATGTTTGGAAATCGGTATCGTCGATGGCGATCGGCTGATCATTGTGACCGCGTGCCATCAAGTGATGAAGATGGCCGCGCACCACCAATCTGGGTAGACGGGCCATCAGACCACAGTGCAAAAAACAGAGGAAAGGGCTGTCGGCAGACGCCCTGCGATGCTGACTATCTGACGATCAGAAAGGGATATCGTCATCGAAATCGGTCGTCGCGCGTTTCGCGGGTGCGGAGGCTCCGGCAGTCGCGGGCGCGCGTGACGGAGCGCCGCCGCCATAACCGCTATCGTCCATTGCCGCGCTGCCGCCACCCATGCCCTGACGACTGCCGAGCATCTGCATCGTGTCTGCAATGATCTCGGTCGAATATTTTTCGATGCCATCCTTGTCGGTCCATTTGCGCGTGCGCAGCTTGCCTTCGACGTAGACTTGCGAGCCTTTTTTCAGGTACTGACCGGCGATCTCGGCGAGTTTGCCGAAGAAAGCCACCCGGTGCCACTCTGTTGCTTCTTTCTGCTCACCGGTGGCTTTGTCTTTCCACTTGTCGGTCGTAGCCACCGCGATATTGGTCATGGCATCGCCGCTAGGCATGTAACGGGTTTCCGGATCGCGCCCGAGATTGCCGACGATAATGACTTTGTTGACCGATGCCATAAATTTCTCCTGTGAGTGCGAGCGCGGCGCGATGAGGATGAGTCGTTGATTGCAGAAAAAACAGAAACAAAACAGCGTAAAAAAACTTGATTCAGTGCGCCGGCGCGGCCTGCTTGATGCGCCGCGGCAGGTCCTTCATCGACGCGGCAATTATAAGCCACGCCACTGTGACCAGGCAGCCCGTAGTAAAGACCGCAGGTGCGCCGAAGTACTGCGCAATCAGACCACCACCCGCACCGCCGGCAAATAATCCTATCGCTTGCATGGTGTTGTACACCCCCAGCGCCGCGCCGCGTGCTCCGGCGGGGGCCAGACGAGACACCAGTGATGGCTGGCTGGCTTCGAGAATATTGAAGGCCACGAAGAACGCAAGTAGCAGCATCACCACCAACTGAAATGACAATGCAGATTGGACAATTGCAGCGCGAAGGCCAATTTCGACCAACAGCAGCAAACCAATGGCTGTGACAAACACTTGCTTCATCCGACCACGCTTCTCCCCCAAAAAAATTGGCGGAAGCATCAGCAAAAAAGATGCGAGCACGACCGGAAGATAAATTTTCCAGTGCTCGCTGACCGGCATGCCCGCGGCGCCTACCATGGCATTCGGCAGCACGACGAACATCGACATTTGGATCGCATGCAAGGCAAACACGCCGAAGTTCATGCGCATCAACTCGCCATCGCGCAGCACGTCGATGAACGAGGCATGCTCCGGCGGCCGGGGAGGGGCTGCGGGTGTGATGAAAATCACAATCAAGATCGCGACCGCCGCCAGCGCAGCGACAAACAGGAACATGCCGCTCATACCAATGGCTGCGTACATCAGCGGCGACATCACCAGCGACGCCGCATAAGTGAGACCAATCGAGCCGCCGACCAGCGCCATCGCCTTGGTCCGATGCTCATCGCGTGTGGAATCCGCGATTAAGGCGGTCACAGCGGCAGACACAGCACCCGCACCCTGCACAGCGCGTCCGACAATCACCCAGACAATGTGCGTGTCGATTGCCGCGATCAGCGCGCCCACAATGAACAGCAACAGACCGATGATAATGATGCGCTTTCTTCCGTGACGATCGGACGCCATGCCGAAAGGGATCTGACCAATCGCTTGCGTCAACCCGTACATGCCCATGGCCAGACCGACCAGCGTGGCATTGTCGCCGCCTGGCAGGGATGTCGCGTGGATCGCGAACACAGGGAGAATCAAGAACAGTCCGAGCATGCGTAAACCGAAGATCGAGGCAAGCGATACGCTGGCGCGAATCTCGGTGGCATTCATGCGGGTCGAAGAAGCATCCATCGGGGAAGACATCAAAGCGAAGACCTCAGAGTTTGGAAGCGCCGAATAGCATGACCCTGAGCAGGTAATAAAAACCAGCTATAGTAACAGGTTGACCCGTGAGCACTTGTCAGAAGTTTTGGCAAAAAGACATGCGCACGGTCTTCAAACGTTTGGATACCTGCATGGAAGACATTCGCATTCGTGGTGCGCGCACCCACAACCTGAAAAACATCAGCTTGGATTTGCCTCGCAACAAGCTGATTGTGATCACTGGCCTGTCAGGCTCGGGTAAGTCATCGCTCGCTTTCGACACGCTGTATGCAGAAGGTCAGCGGCGCTATGTGGAATCGCTGTCGGCGTATGCGCGCCAGTTCCTGCAGCTGATGGAAAAGCCAGACGTGGACATGATCGAAGGCCTGTCGCCGGCGATTTCGATTGAGCAGAAGGCCACCTCGCACAATCCGCGCTCGACCGTCGGCACCGTTACCGAGATACACGACTACCTGCGTTTGCTGTTTGCGCGCGTGGGTACACCGTATTGCCCTGATCATCCCGAGAACCCGCTTGCCGCGCAATCCGTGTCGCAAATGGTGGATGCAGTGATGGCGATGCCAGAAGACACCAAGTTGATGATCCTCGCACCGGTCGTGGCCAACCGCAAGGGTGAGCACAGCGATTTATTCGAGGCGATGCAGGCGCAGGGCTTTGTGCGCTTCCGCATACAAAGCGGCACGGGGGCTGCGAAGATCTACGAAGCTGATTCGCTGCCCAAGCTGAAAAAAACCGAAAAGCACACCATTGATGTCGTGATTGACCGCGTCAAAATTCGCGCCGACATCAAGCAGCGCCTCGCGGAGAGTTTCGAAACCTCGCTGCGTCTGGCCGAAGGCCGTGCGATCGCCATAGACATGGACAGCGGCAAAGAACAGGTTTTTTCGAATAAGTTTGCCTGCCCAGCCTGCGGCTATTCATTGCAGGAACTGGAACCAAGACTGTTTTCGTTTAACAATCCGATGGGCGCCTGTCCTGAATGCGACGGTCTCGGACATATCGAGTTTTTCGATCCCAAGCGCATCGTGGCTTTCCCCAACCTGTCGCTTGCCTCGGGCGCGGTAAAAGGCTGGGATCGGCGCAATCAGTTTTATTTCACGATGCTGTCTTCGCTGGCCAAGCACTACAAATTCGATATTGATACACCTTTTGAAGACTTGCCCGAGAAGGCGCAGCAAGTCGTTCTTTACGGTTCCGGCAAGGAGAAGGTTCCATTCGCCTACATTAATGAGCGCGGCCGCACGGTCATTCGCGAGCATACGTTCGAAGGCGTAGTGAACAATCTCGAGCGCCGCTATCACGAAACGGATTCGATGGCGGTCAAGGAAGAGCTAGCCAAGTTCATCAATGAAAAAGAATGCCCAGAGTGCCATGGTGCACGTCTGCGCGTCGAAGCTCGTTTCGTAAAAGTCGGTGATGGCTCTCAGCAGCGTGCGATCTATCAGGTCGCAGCAATGCCTCTGCGCGATACGCTCGAATTCTTTGAGAAACTCAAGCTCAAAGGTGCGAAAAAAGAGATCGCCGATCGCATCATCAAGGAAATCATCTCGCGGCTGAAATTTCTGAACAATGTCGGTCTTGATTATCTGTCGCTCGAGCGCAGTGCAGACACGCTATCCGGCGGCGAGGCGCAACGAATTCGCCTGGCATCGCAGATCGGCTCCGGCCTGACGGGCGTCATGTATGTGCTGGATGAGCCATCGATCGGCCTACACCAGCGCGACAATGACCGGCTGATTGCAACACTCAAGCACCTGCGCGACATCGGCAATACCGTGCTAGTGGTCGAGCATGATGAAGATGCGATTCGCTGCGCCGATCACATCGTCGATATGGGCATTGGCGCCGGCGTGCACGGCGGGAAGGTGATCGCTCAGGGCACCCTCGACGACATCGTCAAGCAGCGAGAGTCGCTCACCGCGCAATACCTGAATGGCACACTGGCGATTGACTTGCCCGAGCGCCGCACGGTCGCCGATCCCAAAAAACAGCTGGTGATCAAGGGCGCAACGGGCAACAACCTGAAAGCAGTCAAGCTTGAGCTGCCGGTGGGCTTGCTGACCTGCGTGACGGGCGTGTCCGGTTCGGGCAAATCCACCCTGGTGAATGACACGCTGTATCACTTGCTGGCCCGTCATCTGTACGGCTCGCAAACTGAGCCATCGCCGTATGACAGCGTCAGCGGGCTCGAGCATTTCGACAAAGTGATCTCGGTAGATCAGGCGCCGATTGGCCGTACGCCGCGCTCGAATCCTGCGACCTACACCGGCGTGTTTACGCCGATACGCGAACTGTTCTCCACCGTGCCGCAAGCGAAAGAGCGGGGCTACACCGCAGGTCGTTTTTCTTTCAATGTCAAAGGCGGTCGCTGCGAAGCTTGTCAGGGCGATGGTGTGCTGAAGGTCGAGATGCACTTCCTACCGGACGTCTATGTGCCGTGCGATGTCTGCCACGGCAAGCGCTACAACCGCGAAACACTGGAGGTACAGTACAAGGGCAAGAACATTTCCGAAGTGCTGGAGATGACGGTTGAAGATGCGCATGTGTTCTTTAAACCGGTGCCGCTGATTGCGCGCAAGCTGCAGACCTTGCTCGATGTGGGACTGGGCTATATCCGTCTTGGCCAGAGCGCGACTACCTTGTCCGGTGGCGAGGCGCAGCGAGTGAAATTGTCTCTGGAGCTTTCAAAGCGCGACACCGGTCGAACGCTGTACATCCTCGACGAGCCGACTACTGGTCTGCACTTCCATGACATCGCGCTGCTGCTGAAAGTGATTCACCGTTTGCGTGACCAGGGCAATACCGTGGTGATCATCGAGCACAATCTGGACGTGATCAAGACTGCCGACTGGCTGGTTGACCTCGGCCCCGAGGGCGGTGCCGGCGGCGGTCAGATCATTGCGACCGGTACGCCGGAGCAGGTGGCAAAAAATCCGGTCAGCTTCACGGGCAAGTACCTGGCGCCGATGCTGATAACCAAGAAGGAAAAGAAGCGGGCGTGATGCCCCTTTCTGTTCACATCCCAAGCCACAAGCCCAGCGGCACAAACGCCAGCGCCGCCAGATTCCCCAGCATCACGATTGCCGCCACCTTCTCAGGCTCCTGCTGGTAGGCCTCAGCGATGATGAAGCAGAACACTGCTGGCGGCAATGACGCGAACAGGAAGAGCTGTCCGCGCTGAATCGCGTTCAGGGGAATCACTAGCTCAAGCAAGGACGCAGAGACTAATCCGGACAGTGGGCACACCACCGCGCCCACTAAGCCGATGCGCCAGCTCTTGAAACTCACATCTGTCATGCGCACGCCGAGCGCCAGCAGCATCAGCGGAATGCTGGCCTCGCCCAGCAGTCGCAGTGCCTGCAGCAGGGTCTCCGGCAGCGGCACCCTGAGAGCGGCAAACACCATACCGGTCATCATGGCGAGCATCATCGGGCTGGCGAACATGCGCAGCGTCGCGCGACGCGGCCCTTGCCTGCCGCTTTCGAGCAGTCGTATGCCAACGGTGAAGTACATGAGGCTGCAGGCCATGAACAAGGCCACCGCCTCTGACAACCCGGTCGAGCCGAAGGCCAGCACGGCGAGCGGCAAGCCCATGTTGCCGCAATTGTTGTACATCATCGGCGGCACGAACGTGCGGGGGTCATAACCCAGCAAACGTGCAACGGGCCAAGACAGTAGCGCCGAGCCCAGCGCAACCAGCGTGCCGGCAACGATCAGCGGCAGATTCGCCAGCAGATCGAAATCCTTCGAAGCCAGCGCGGAGAACAGCAGTAACGGACACAACAGCTCGACACTGAGACGATTGACTGCGGCGAGGTCGTTCTTGACAGTCTCGCCGCGCAAACGCGTGTAACCATAACCTGCGGCAATCATCAGAAACACGGGCAGGATGATGCCGAGAATACGTTGAAAAACTTCCATGAGTGATGATCTTGGGCCTTACTTTTCCAGCAGGCGTCTCTCCGCTCGCTCCAACGCGGCCGCCGCGCCGCGCAGCACAACCACGTCATCCGCCTGAAGCACCGTGTCGGGCGAAAACGGAATACGTGTTCTGCCACGTCGCACTGCGGTAATCTCGGCACCGAGCTCGGACAGGTTCAGCTGCTCAAGCGACAAGCCGATCGCGCAGGCTTTCTCATGCAGAGGAACGGAGTGCAGTCGAACCTGCAAGTGCTCATCATCATCGGCTGCGTCATCCTGTCCATGGAAATAACCTCGCAGCGAGGCGTACCGCTCGCTTCGAGTCGCCTGCACGCGCTGGATCACGCGCTGCAGCGGCACGCCTTTGAGCAGCAAGGCGTGCGAGGCCAGCATCAGGCTACCCTCCATTGCCTCGGGCACGACTTCATCAGCGCCGGCAGCGCGCAGGATGTCGAGATCATCCTCTCCGACACTCCGCACGATGGCCGGTAAGGCCGGCGCCAGCTCATGGACGAAGTGCAGTGTCTTGAGCGCTGCCTGGGTATCGTCATAGGTGATAACGATCGCGGCTGCCCGGTGAATGCCGGCGGCGATCAAGCTCTCGCGGCGAGTGGCATCGCCGTACGACACGTCTGCACCAGCGCTTTGCGCTTCGGTCACGCGCTCGGGATCCAGATCCAGAGCGTGATAGGGGACATTCTCTTCTTCGAGCAGCTTGGCCAGGCTTTGGCCGCTACGGCCAAAGCCTGCGATGATCACATGCTGCTCCTCCTTCATCGTTCGGCTGGCAATCCGGGTGAGATTCAGCGACTGCTGCATCCATTCGTTGGTCGCCAGCTTCATCACCATCCGATCCATGTTCGAAAAGACAAAGGGTGTGATCAGCATCGACAGCACCATCGCTGCCAGGATCAGCTGCACCAGCCCGGGATCGACCAGGCCTAGTCCGCCAGCCTGATTGATCAGCACAAATCCGAACTCACCACCCTGAGCAAGGCCGAGGCCTGTTCGCAAGGCGACGCCCGGAGATGCGCCGAACACACGCGCCAGCAATGCGATCAATCCGAATTTCAGCAGCAGCGGAATCGTCAGCAACACCAGAACCAGTAGCAGGTTATCGAATACCAGCCCCATGTCGAGCATCATTCCGACGCTGATGAAGAACAGCCCAAGCAGGACATCGCGAAAGGGTTTGATGTCTTCCTCGACCTGTATCCGGAACTCGGTCTCGGAGATCAGCATGCCAGCGACGAATGCACCGAGTGCCAGAGACAATCCAGCGACTTCAGTGATCCATGCAGCGCCTAGCGTGATCAGTAGCAGGTTAAGCATGAATAACTCGTGCGAGCGCCGGCGCACCACAATCTGGAACCAGCGGTGCAGCAGGGCCTGACCGAAGTACAGCAAGATAAAAAGAACAAAAGCGGCTTTCAGTCCAGCGATCAGCAAATCTTCGACAATGTCAGGTCCGGGCCGCGCGAGCGATGGGACAAGAATGATCAGCGGCACAACGGCCAGATCCTGAAACAGCAGAATGCTGACGATACGGCGGCCATGCTCGCTTTCCAGTTCGAGTCGCTCGGTCAACAGCTTGATGACGATCGCCGTGGATGACATCGAGAGCGCACCGCCCAACGCAAACGAGGCACTCCAGCCGATATCGAAAATTTTCGGCAACAGCTTGGCCATCAGCCCGCCGCACAGCATGGTCACCAGTATGGTCACGACGACCTGGGCCATGCCCAGGCCAAACACGCTGCGCCGCATCGACTTGAGCTTAGGTAGTGAGAATTCCAGGCCGATAGAGAACATCAGAAACACGACACCGAACTCGGCGAGCAGGTGCGTCGCCTGGCTGTTGGCAGCGAGCCCCATCGCATGAGGCCCGATCAAAATGCCGACCGACAGGTAACCGAGCATGGGCGGCAGATTCATCATTCGGAACGCGACCACGCCGAGCACCGCGGCTACCAGCAAGATGAGCGTCAGTTCCAGAGGTGAATTCATGGGGATCAGTGGCACTCCTGCTCAATCAATCGCCGCCGCGTCCGGATGCCACTGGGGCTCGATCTTTTGCGTCTGGCAGGTTTTTTGCTTTAGATATTGGGCTATACTCTGCGCATGAGTGTAACCCATGAGAAAACATCCTCGCAGCAATTTGACAACAGCCGCGCGCAACGTGCGCTGCAGCTGGCCCGGGACACTCTTCAGATCGAAGCCGACGCCATCCTGGCACTGAAAGCTCGGCTCGCCTCCAACGAGCACGAAGACTTTGCCCGTGCCACCGCGCTGCTTCTGAGTTGCACTGGTCGCGTGGTGGTCTCGGGCATGGGTAAGTCCGGTCACATCGGTCGCAAGATCGCAGCTACTCTCGCCTCCACCGGCACCCCGGCACTATTCGTGCATCCAGGTGAAGCCGCCCATGGCGATCTGGGCATGGTGACGAATGCAGATGCTTTCATCGCGATCTCAAATTCCGGCGAGTCCGAAGAACTGATGGCCATTCTGCCCGTCATCAAACGGCTGGGCGCAAAACTGATCTCAATGACTGGCCGACCTGACTCCTCGCTGGCCCGACTGGCAGATGTGCATCTGAATGTGGCCGTCGCCAAAGAAGCCTGCCCCCTCAATCTCGCGCCGACGGCCAGCACGACCGCGACACTGGCCATGGGCGATGCACTGGCAGTCGCGCTGCTGGATGCGCGCGGTTTTCGTGAAGAAGACTTCGCCCGTTCACATCCGGGCGGTGCGCTGGGCCGCCGTCTGCTGACCTATGTGCGCGATGTGATGCGCATCGGCAGCGAGATACCTGCCGTGAAAGCCGATGTGTTACTGCCAGCAGCACTACTGGAAGTCACGCGCAAGGGAATGGCGATGACCGCAATTGTCGATGATCAGTTTCATGTGCTCGGCATATTCACTGATGGCGACCTACGTCGTCTGATCGAGCAAGGCAAGGATTTTTCACAAGCCGTGGTGGTAGAAACCGGAGGCATGAAAGGACGGCGCAAAGAACTCACGAAACCCGAGTTGCACGAAGCTTTGAAACAAGGATTGAATACCGCGGAGATTCATTCCGAATACGGCATGACCGAACTCTTATCGCAAGGGTATTGCGGACC
>JBEGNF010000019.1:0-31415 GCA_041182625.1 Pseudomonadota bacterium
GGTGGCTCGGGCCGCACGGGCTCGGGCTTGGGTGGTTTGGGTTTCGGTGGCTCGGGCTTGGGCGGCTCGGGCTTGGGTGGTGGTGGTGGCGGCTCGGGCTTGGGACGCACCAACTCGATGATGACCGGCGGCTTCTCGACGTCATCATGAGAGTGCTTCAGCAAACCCAAAGACACGATGACGATGACCGCGACATGTAGCGCCACCGACACGGCGGCGGAAACACTGGAATGCCGTTTAAGGGTCATCAGCAGCAGGTGCAAGTGGCTAGGACCGGCGACTTATCGCAGGCCGAGCACATCCTGCATATCAAACAGGCCGCTGGATTGCTCTCTCAGAAAGCGAGCAGCGCGCAAACTGCCATGTGCATAGGTCACGCGGCTTGACGATTTGTGAGTGATCTCGATGCGCTCGCCGATGCCGGCGAACAGTACCGTATGGTCGCCAACGATATCGCCGCCGCGTATGGTCGCAAAACCTATGGATGAGGGGTCGCGCTCGCCGGTGACACCTTCGCGCGCGAACACGCCGACTTGTTTCAGGTCGCGACCCAGCGCATCGGCGATGACTTCACCCATCTTCAGCGCCGTACCGGATGGCGCATCCACCTTGTGACGATGATGTGCCTCGATGATCTCGATGTCGTAGCCGTGCGAAAAGCTTTTTGCCGCCATCTCGAGCAGCTTCATCGTCACGTTGACACCGATGCTCATGTTGGGCGCGAATACGATCGCAGTTTTTTTTGCAGCAGCGGCGATGGCTGCCTTGCCGGCATCATCAAAACCTGTGGTGCCAATGATCATCTTGATACCGTGTGCGGCACAGTACTCAACATGCTTCAGCGTCCCTTCCGGGCGGGTGAAGTCAATCAGGAATTCCGACTGCGCCAGCCCTTTGGCGAGATCGGATTCGATCGTCACGCCGGCGGGCTGGCCTGAAAAAGCGGCGGCATCGCTACCAATGCCCGGTGCACCCGGCATGTCGAGCGCACCCGCGAGCATGGCCTCAGGATCGGCGACGATGGCTTCGATCAGCATGCGGCCCATACGGCCAGAGGCGCCAGCAACGGCAATCTTCAACGGTTTCATGAATCAGGGGTTCCGGGGTCGTGCGAATTGTTATTTTTTTGGTGCGGCGAGCCGCTTGAGGTAGTCTTTCTCTTCCGGCAGATCGCCGCCTTCGTAGCGTTCGACGCGGCCCTCCTTGAAAAACACCGAGACATGGCTGGTGGTGATCTGGCCATCGCCATTGCGCATGCGGAAAGGGTAGTCCCAGCGCTCGCCATGGAAGATGTCGGAGACCAGCGGTGTGCCGAGCACGAAACGCACTTGCTCGGGCGTCATGCCGACTTTCAGTTGAGAGACCATTTCCTTGGACACGAAGTTACCTTGCTGAACATCGGGGCGGTAGACCGGTATCACACCGAACAGCTTTTTCTTTTGCACGGTTTGCACCACACCATCCGCTGAGGGCGTTGCCTCACTGGCGATCGGAGATTTCGCGCCAAAAGGATTCAGTGCACAGCCGCCGACCAGCAAAGACAAAGCAGTGACGGTCGCCGCGAGCGGGCGAGTGATGCCAACAGATGATGCGTACCGCGATAACTTCATGAGAGTGCTTTCATTGAGCGCAAAAGCCAAACGCTATATGATAAAGCAGTTCAAGTTAAAGAAGCGAAAACATGCCTACCAACCCCGCCGATCTGAAATCCAGCGGCCTCAAAGCCACCTTGCCCCGCCTGAAAATCCTTGAAATCTTCCAAGGTAGCAGCGTGCGTCATCTGTCAGCGGAGGATGTCTACAAGCTGCTGCTGGCAGAAAATCTAGATGTTGGATTGGCAACGGTCTATCGGGTGCTGACGCAGTTCGAGCAGGCGGGCATTCTGAGCCGTAATCACTTCGAATCAGGCAAAGCCGTGTTCGAGCTTGATCAGGGCACGCATCACGATCATCTGGTGTGCCTCGATTGCGGTCGTGTCGAAGAATTCTTCGATGAAGAAATCGAGCGGCGGCAGCACAAGATCGCGGAAGAGCGGGGCTTCAAGCTGACCGAGCATGCGCTCTCCCTGTACGGCAACTGCACCAAGCAAAACTGTCAGCACCGTTCGGGTGGCTGAGAGCTGCGATCCGGGGGAAGCGGGCGGTCCGCTCAGGAATGCGACAGCGCGTTCGACAACAAGCGCGCGGTGATGTCGACGATGGGAATCACGCGTTCGTAGGCCATGCGGGTCGGCCCGATCACGCCCAGCGTGCCTACGATACGGCCATTGGCCTCGTAGGGCGCGGTTACCACGCTCATTTCTTCCAACGGTAATAGCTGCGATTCACCGCCGATGAAAATCTGCACGCCGCTGGCCTTGCTGGAACTGTCCAGCAGCAGAGCGAGACTGGTCTTTTGCTCGAAGATGTCGAACAGCTTCCGTAGTGAGCTCATGTTCGAGGACAGATCCGTCACCGAAAGCAGATTGCGCTCGCCAGAGATCACGACGTCTTCGCTATCCTCGGTCATGGCGTCGCTGCCAGCTGCGACGGCAGCCTGCATCAGCTGCATCATGTCGTCGCGCAGCTGCTTGAGCTCGTCATTGAGCTTGATCTTGACTTCGTCGAACGACAGCCCCGCGTAATGCTGATTGATGTAGTTCGCTGCCTGAATCAGTTGCGTCGGCGTGTAATCGGTCTCGGTCAGCAGCAATCGGTTTTGCACATCGCCGTTGGGGGCGACGATCACCACCAGAATGCGTTTGGCAGAGAGTCGCACGAATTCAATCTGCTGGAACGTGGTTTCTCGGCGCGGCGCCAGCACGACGCCGGCAAATTGCGACAGCGAAGAAAGTACTTGGGCCGCGCTGGCGATGATTTTTTGCGGAGAGGCACTGGCCTGCAAGCGGGACTCGACGGTGCTTTCGTCGATGGTCTGCACCGTCAGCAAGCTGTCAACAAACAAACGATAGCCGCGCGGCGTGGGCACGCGGCCGGCAGAGGTATGCGGGCTGGCGACCAGTCCTAGCTCCTCCAAATCCGACATGATGTTTCTGATCGTCGCAGGCGAAAGCTCGAGCCCGGAGATTTTCGATAGCGCACGCGAACCCACTGGCTGACCGTCGGCAATGTAGCGCTCGACCAGAGCTTTCAATAAGGTTTGTGCGCGAATATCGAGTTGCATGTTCGTATTCTAGCGAGGCTGTTGCCCGTGCGCCAGCGACTTCAGTCAGGACAGCCACACACGTTCAGCCAGTCCCACAGATCGTGGAGCGTAAAAAGATGATGATCCGGTCGGATATGCGCCAGCTCCGCCGGTATCGGCGCGCGAGAGCGGTTCATCCACAGACCTGTCAGCCCCGCTTTTTGCGCGCCTTCTACATCCAGCTGCAGGTCATCGCCAACATAGGCGACCTGGGCGGGAGCGAGTCCCAGTGCTTCACAGGCAGCGTGAAAGATTGCCGGATCGGGTTTGGTGGTGCCCAGCTGGTGCGCTGCGATAGTCACCTCAAAATGGTCGGCCAGTCCGATCTCGCCCAGGTCCGCTGCGCCATTGGTCAGTGAGCCGATACGAATGCGTTGTGACAACCGGGGGAGACATTCGCCCACGTCAGAAAACAGTGCCACCTGATTACGTGCGCGGGTGAATACGCGCATTGCCTCGTCGACCTTGGACAGGGCGACGCCAGAAGCGGAAAAGGCTTCGGCCAGGCACTGGTGTCGCAGCGCCACCAGATCGGCGCGCAATGCAGGATGCTCGCGCATCAGCTCGGATCGGCGCGCTCGCATGGATTCGATGCTGTGCCGCTCGGCGACTGCAGCCGCATGCGTGCGTATCCAGTCGAACAGTACTTGTTCTGCTCTGATGATGACCGGCGTGATTGGCCACAGCGTATCGTCCAGATCAAAAAGGATGGCCGCGACCGGCGGACGTTTGGCAGGTAGTGGGACGTGTGCTGGCACCGCGGCATCGTGGAGTTTTATAGGAACGCGCAATTATGGTCTAATTTGCCACATGTCCCGAGCAGCACATCCTCCGCCCCGGCGTTTCGATACCGTCGCCATCATCGGCAAGCACGGCGATTCCGTCGCGGGCGCCGCGTTACTTGAACTGGCGGCGTTTCTTGAGAGACGCGGACACCGGCTCGTCGCCGATACCGTAACAGCGCAAGATCTCAGCATGGCTCATGTTGTCGCGATGACGCCAGCCGAGATCGGCGCTAGCGCCGACGTGGCGATCGTGCTGGGGGGGGATGGCACGATGTTGGGCATCGCGCGCCAGTTGGCGCCCTTCAACGTACCGCTGATCGGCGTGAACCAGGGGCGTCTGGGTTTCATGACTGACATACCTCAGGAACGCATGCTGCCTGCGCTGAGTGAAGTCCTCGATGGCAAGCTGGTGTCCGAGTCACGCTCGCTGCTGGAGGGCGCTGTCGAACGAGAAGGGCGTGAGATCTTTCGCGCGGCGGCATTCAACGATGTGGTCGTCGCCCGCGGTGACGGTGCAGGCATGGTGGAGCTGTGCGTGGAGGTCGACGGGCACTTCATGTACAACCAGCGTTCCGATGGGCTCATCATCTCCACACCGACCGGATCGACCGCGTATGCGCTGTCCGCTGGCGGGCCGATACTCCATCCCGGGCTGGGCGGCATCGTGCTCGTGCCGATTGCGCCGCATGCCTTGTCCAATCGCCCGATTGTGTTGTCAGACAGCTGCGAGATCCGTATCGAACTGGCCAGCGGCCGCGATTGCAGCGTCAATTTCGACATGCAGTCGCTGACCAGCTTGCAACACCACGATCGCGTGATTGTTCGTCGTTCCGAGCATACCGTTCACTTCCTGCATCCGGAAGGCTGGAGTTATTACCACACGTTGCGTGAAAAGCTGCACTGGAACGAATATCCTTCGGTGCTCGGCCAGCTAAAATAGCGGCTTGCCCGGTAACGTCACCGCGGATTTTCTGGCCAGCCGTCCTCCATGCTCCGTACCCTCATCATTCGTGATTTCGTAATCGTCGACGCGATCGAGATTGATCTCGCGGCGGGCTTTACCGTATTTACTGGCGAGACCGGTGCCGGAAAATCCATCCTGATCGATGCGCTGACGCTCGCGCTTGGCGGACGAGGCGATGCGAGCGTGGTGCGAGAAGGCGCGGCGCGGGCTGACATTGCCGCCGAATTCACCGGCGAGTTCGATGTCACGCTGATGCAATGGCTCGATGAGCATGAATTCCGTAGCGAGGACAGCCAGCTGCTGCTGCGCCGGGTGATCGATAACAGCGGCCGCTCGAAAGCCTTCATTAATGGCATCACCGCCACCATCACTCAGCTGCGTGAGGTTGGTGAGATGCTGGTCGATATTCACGGTCAGCATGCGCATCAGTCACTGATGAAAGCCGATGCGCAACGTATGCTGCTTGATGCGCATGCCGGTTTGCAAGATGACGCGAAAGCGGTGGCTGCCGCCCACAAGAGCTGGCGCGCCCTGGCCCGTCAGCGAGAGGAGTTCGAGCGTGATGCCAGGAACGTGCTTCTGGAGCGCGAGCGGCTCGAGTGGCAGGTCAGCGAATTGGAAAAGCTTGCTGTACGCCCTGGCGAATGGGCCGAGATCAGCAACGAGCACAGCCGCCTGTCGCATGCGGCCAGCCTGATCGAGGGCGCGCAACAGGCGCTCGACATACTCTCAGAATCGGAGTCCAGCCCCATCTTGTCGCAACTGACCTCGATGGGACTCAAGCTCGACAAACTGGCCGACATCGATGACAAGCTTAAGCCGGTGCTCGATGCACTTGAGCCTGCGCGCATTCAGCTGCAAGAGGCTGTCTATGCACTCAATGATTATCTGGGCCGCATAGAGCTCGATCCCGAGCGCCTGCGCACCGTCGAGGCGAGACTGGAAGCCATCCATTCCGCGTCGCGTAAGTTTCATGTCGCACCGGATGACTTGCCGGCAGAGTTCCAGAATTTATCCGAGCGACTCGCACAGCTGGCCGACGCCAGCGATCTCGATGCGCTACGCGCGCAGGAAGAAAAACTAGCGCAGGCTTATCGCACGCTCGCACAAAAACTGTCGAAGGAACGCGCCAAGGCGGCAAAGTCATTATCGTCTGCAGTGACCGCCGCGATGCAGGATCTATCGATGTCGGGCGGACGTTTTGATATTGCATTGCATGCGGCCGAGCCCGCGGCGCATGGCCTGGAGCAGGTGGAATTTCTGGTGGCCGGACATGCGGGTACCACCCCACGTTCGCTGGCCAAGGTCGCGTCAGGCGGTGAGCTGGCGCGCATTGCCCTGGCGATCTCGGTGATCGCGTCCAGCGCTACCGCGACACCGACACTGATTTTCGATGAGGTCGACAGCGGCATCGGCGGCGGCGTGGCCGAGGTCGTCGGTCGTCTGCTCAAGCGCCTGGGGCAGGATCGGCAGGTGCTTTGCGTAACGCATCTTCCCCAAGTGGCCAGTCAGGCTGCCCAGCATTTTCAGGTCAGCAAAGGCACCATTGCCGACGGTCGCACGGTCTCGCGCATCCTCGCTTTGCCGGCTGCCGAGCGCGTCGAGGAAATTGCGCGTATGCTCGGCGGCCTGGAAATTACGGCGACCACCCGCAAGCATGCAAGGGAGCTGCTGGCTTCCTGATGCTCGACGCCCTGCGCGCGGCGCTCCCGGCACCCGCCATTCATACAATCAAGATCTGACAGAAAGGCAGTCCTCGATGGGCTTCAACCCCGAACCTTCGCATCGCCACGGTAACGTGAGCCGGACGGCCGTTGTGTTGGCAAATCTTGGCACACCCGATGCGCCCACGGCAGCGGCGGTGAAGGTCTACCTCAAGCAATTCCTCTCCGATCCGCGCGTCGTCGAAATTCCTCGGCTGATCTGGTGGATCATCCTGAACGGGATCATATTGCCTTTTCGTTCCAGACAATCAGCAGAAAAATACGCATCCATATGGACGGAGCAGGGATCGCCGTTGAAGGTGCACACCGAACGCCAGGCGGCGCTGCTGCAATCGGTGCTGAGTGCTCGCGGTCATGATGTGCGCGTGGCAGTCGCGATGAGATACGGCAACCCAGCACTGCCCAATGTACTAGACCAGCTCAAGGCTGAGGGCTGCGACCGAATCCTCGTGTTACCTGCTTATCCGCAATATTCGGCCACGACGACAGCATCGATTTTCGACACCGTGTTCTCGCATTACACACAAGTCCGCAATGCGCCCGAGCTCAGGCTCATCAAGCACTACCACGATGAAAACGGCTATATCCAGTCGCTGGCCGCGACCGTACGTGCGCATTGGGAGCAGCACGGCCGGCCAGACAAACTGATGATGAGTTTTCACGGCGTGCCCAAGCGTACCCTGCTGCTGGGCGATCCCTATCATTGCGAGTGCTACAAGACCGCGCGACTGCTGGGCGAAGCATTGGGGTTGGCGAAAGACGATTACCTGGTCACGTTCCAGTCGCGCTTTGGCAAGGCAGAGTGGCTGCAGCCCTACACTGCGCCTACGCTACAGGCGCTCGGCCAGCAGGGCGTTGGGCGCGTCGACGTGATGTGCCCCGGTTTCGTCAGCGACTGTCTCGAGACGCTCGAAGAAATTGCCATGGAAGCGAAAGAAGATTTCCTGCACGCCGGCGGCAAAGAATTTCATTACATTCCCTGCCTGAATGAACTCCCACAGTGGATAGAAGCGATGGCCGATCTGGTCGAAAAGCACAGTGGAGGCTGGCCCATCACAGAGGACGCCAACGCGCGGCAGCGCCGCCAGGCCGATGCGCAAGTCGGTCGTGAGCGGGCATTGGAGCTCGGCGCCACAGACTAATCAGGCCATCGACCTGAGGATTCGGGGGCTGCAGGCCCCCGATTTTTTTGCGGCGGCGACGTTTCCACGCTTGAAAACTTGGCAGCGATCCCCATATGCCATCCAGTGTTATTTTAAGCCATTGATTTCGTTGGAGATTTTATGACTCAGGGTGAACAGCCGAATGCTCAGCAAGGCGCTCAGCCAAACCCTTCGCCTGAACAAAGCCCCCCCGAGGTGCCCGGCCAAGAAGCTGCGCCTTCTGCTTCGGAGGCCGAGCAGCTGGCACAGCAGCTCGCCGAGCAGGCCTTGGGCAGCGGGTTGGATCTCGGTCAGCGTCTTGCCGAGGCTGAGGCCAAGGCCACCGAGATGCAGGATGCTTTCTTGCGTGCCAAGGCCGAAATGGAAAACGTCCGGCGCCGCGCGCAAGAGGACATTGCCAAAGCCCACAAGTTTGCTGTCGAAGGTTTTGCCGAGGCATTGCTTCCTGCGAAAGACAGTCTCGAGATGGCGTTGAAGATCGAGACGCCCTCGCTTGAGTCACTGAAAGAAGGTGTCGAGATGACGCTCAAGCAGCTGTCTGCCGCATTCGAGAAGAACCGACTGATCGAGGTGAATCCTCAGCCGGGCGACAAACTAGACCCGATGAAGCATCAGGCGATCTCCATGGTGGCGGCCGATCAGGAGGCAAACACCATCGTGACCGTGCTACAGAAGGGCTATATGATCGCCGACCGTTTGCTGCGGCCCGCGCTGGTCACGGTATCCCAGTGAGTTGGACCGCGAATCGATTGACGAATCAAATGCGCTGCCCCGCTTGAAACCCTGGTGCGGCGCCGCATATCAGAACCAACAGAACATCAGGCATCAACAGATTTGAACCAGCGACAGTTTTTGAAGGGAAATCATCATGGGCAAGATTATCGGCATCGACCTGGGAACGACAAATTCCTGCGTCGCCATCATGGAGGGCGGTCAGCCCAAGGTCATTGAAAACTCCGAGGGCGCGCGTACGACGCCTTCCATCATCGCTTACCAAGAAGATGGCGAGATCCTGGTCGGCGCACCGGCCAAGCGTCAGGCAGTCACCAACCCGAGGAACACGCTGTTCGCAGTCAAGCGACTGATCGGCCGCAAGTATGACGAGAAAGAGGTCCAGAAAGATATTGGACTGATGCCGTACGAGATCACCAAGGCAGAAAATGGCGATGCCTGGGTCGAGGCGCGCGGCAAGAAGCTCGCGCCGCCGCAGATCTCGGCCGAGGTGCTGCGCAAGATGAAGAAAACCGCAGAAGATTATCTCGGTGAAGAAATCACCGAGGCCGTGATCACGGTGCCTGCTTATTTCAACGATTCGCAGCGTCAGGCAACCAAAGACGCTGGCCGTATCGCCGGTCTGGATGTCAAGCGCATCATTAATGAACCAACAGCAGCGGCGCTGGCCTTCGGCCTGGACAAGAGTGGCAAGGGCGATCGCAAGATTGCAGTGTATGACTTGGGCGGTGGTACCTTCGATATCTCGATCATCGAAATCGCCGATGTTGATGGCGAGATGCAATTTGAGGTGCTGTCCACTAACGGCGACACGTTCCTCGGTGGCGAAGATTTCGACCAGCGTCTGATCGACTACATCATCGATGAGTTCAAGAAGATCAATGGCGTCGATCTGGCCAAAGACCCGATTGCTCTGCAGCGTATCAAGGCATCAGCCGAGCGCGCAAAGATCGAGCTGTCCTCGTCGCAGCAGACCGAGATCAACGAGCCCTACATCGCGATGGCCAATGGCGCACCGATGCACCTGAATCTGAAGATTACGCGTGCCAAGCTTGAGGCACTGGTCGAAGAGCTGATCTCCAAGACCATCGAGCCTTGCCGTACTGCGATCCAGGATGCGGGTGTGAAGGTTTCCGAGATCGATGACATCATCCTCGTCGGTGGCATGACCCGCATGCCCAAGGTGCAGGAGAAGGTTAAAGAATTTTTCGGCAAGGAACCGCGCAAGGACGTCAATCCCGATGAAGCGGTGGCGGTGGGTGCGGCGATCCAGGGCTCGGTGCTGTCAGGTGAACGCAAAGACCTGTTGCTGCTCGATGTGACGCCGCTGTCGCTCGGCATTGAGACGCTGGGCGGCGTGATGACCAAGATGATCAAGAAAAACACCACGATACCGACCAAGTTCAGTCAGGTGTTCTCGACCGCCGAAGACAACCAGCCGGCGGTGACCATCAAGGTCTATCAGGGTGAGCGTGAAATGGCATCGGGCAACAAGAGCCTGGGCGAATTCAACCTCGAAGGTATTCCTCCTTCATCCCGTGGTACGCCGCAAATTGAAGTGACTTTTGATATCGACGCCAACGGCATCTTGCATGTTGGCGCGAAAGACAAGGCCACCGGCAAGGAAAACAAGATCACCATCAAGGCCAACTCTGGTCTGAATGAAGAAGAAATCCAGCGCATGGTGCGCGATGCCGAGGCGAATGCCGAAGAAGACAAGCGCCTGAAGGAACTTGCTGAAGCGCACAATCAGGGCGACGCACTGGTGCATTCGACGCGCAAGGCACTGGGCGAGCATGGCGACAAGCTTGAGGCCGGCGAAAAGGAAAAAATCGAGGCTGCGATCAAGGATCTCGAAGAAGCACTCAAGGGCAGCGATAAGGCCGTGATCGATGCGAAAGTGGCTGCGTTGTCAGAGGCCGCGCAGAAGCTGGGCGAGAAGATGTACGCCGACATGCAGGCGCAGCAGGCAGGCGCTGCAGCGGGTGCAGCAGCAGGTGCCGGTGCGGCTGGCGCTGGTTCCGGCGCGCAGGCAAGCGCCAAGCCCGCAGAAGATGATGTTGTCGATGCTGACTTCAAGGAAGTAAAAGACAAATAATTTTTCCCCCGTCGCACGGCATGGCCGTGCAGACGCCGCCGGGCCGGAGCGCGAGTTTGCCTCCTGCCCGGTTTTTTGCTTGGATACTTGAAGATGGCTAAACGCGATTTTTACGAAATACTTGGCGTAGCAAAAAATGCGTCGGATGACGAGATCAAGAAGGCTTATCGCAAGCTTGCGATGAAATACCATCCTGATCGAAATCCTGACAGCAAGGGCGCTGAAGATAAATTCAAGGAGGCCAAGGAAGCCTACGAAATGCTGTCCGATCCGCAGAAGCGCGAGGCGTATGATCGTTTCGGCCATGCAGGGGTTGATCCCAATATGGGGGGTGGCGGTGCGGGCGGATTCGGCGCGGGAGGCTTCTCCGATGCATTCGGCGATATCTTTGGCGATATCTTTGGTGCCGGTGCGCGTTCACGTGGTGGCCCGCAGGTCTACCGCGGAGCCGACCTTCGATACAACCTCGACATTACTCTTGAGCAGGCCGCCAATGGTTTCGATACGACCATTCGCGTGCCTTCCTGGAGTGAGTGCGATACCTGTCATGGCTCGGGCGCGAAACCAGGCACGTCGCCCGCCACCTGCGGTACCTGCGGCGGGCATGGTCAGGTTCGCATGCAGCAAGGCTTTTTCAGCATCCAGCAGACCTGTCCCAAATGCCATGGTACCGGGAAGGTGATCCCCGATCCCTGCACGACTTGCGTTGGTTCGGGTCGAATGAAACGTAACAAGACCCTGGAGGTAAAAATACCTGCGGGCATAGACGATGGTATGCGGATACGCTCGACCGGTAATGGCGAGCCCGGCATGAACGGCGGGCCGCCCGGTGATCTGTATGTAGAAATTCACATCAAGCAGCACGCCGTATTCCAGCGCGATGGCGACGACTTGCACTGTGAAATGCCGATCTCGTTTGCGAAGGCGGCGCTGGGTGGCGAGATCGAAGTACCGACGCTGTCTGGAAAGGTGTCATTTACCGTGCCTGAAGGAACGCAGACCGGCAAGACTTTTCGACTGCGGGGCAAAGGCATCAAAGGCGTGCGCTCAGGCTTCCCGGGCGATCTCTTTTGCCATGTGCTAGTCGAGACACCGATCAAGCTTACCGACAAGCAGAGAGAGTTGTTGCGTGAATTCGATCAGCTAACCCAAGCGGGCGGCGCCAAACACAGCCCGCAAAGCAAATCGTGGATGGACAAGGTCAAGGAATTTTTCGAATAGAGATCCTGAACTGATCGGCATTTCATGGCGAGACAGCCTCGCTAGAAAACGCAGGGCCCAGCAAAATCAAGGACTTTTTGTACAGAACGCAACCTAAAAAGTTTTTCGTTGTGTTTAATCAGTACGTCTATTGAATCAAGAAATTCATTCATTACTGACAAAACGCCCGCCATCGCGCGGGCGTTTTCTTTTTCGATCTTCGAACATTTATACATCCGTTTAATGGCGGTGAATTTTTCTCATAATAGGTTGTGAAATTTGCGTGATGCTTGGGTAGACCATGAATGAAAGGTACATTGCTCTCGATATCTTTCAGTGCATCACAATGAAAATGCTAAAAAGCAAGAAAGTAAAATCATCGCGCGCACAGGCATGCAGCTGATCGCCCATCTCGGGCAGACCCTGTATGCGACCTGTCGGTCTCTGCTTGGGAAAAGAGACAGCGAGCTCGAGCAAGCTAGTATTCGTGTGCTTATCGGTTTGTTCGCACTCGCCTATTTTTCGAGGACGCCTTTTCCAGCAAGCGCTGACAGTCTCGGGATTCATCTGGATCCGATATGCGTTCTGCTTGGTTTTGTGGTGATTTCCGCCATGCTCACCTTCTCGGTATGGATCTGGCCGGGGGATAAACATGCGCGTCGAATCATGGCAATCATGCTAGACGTGGGAACGCTGACCTATTTATTTGTCATCTCAGAAAGCAAGGCAGCGCCGCTGTTTTTTCTGTATCAGTGGATCATCATTGGTTACGGATTTCGTTTTGGTACCCAATACTTATTCATTGCCCTAGGCATGGCCCTGCTGGGTTTTGGTGTCGTCATCGTCCTTGTCCCTTATTGGTACGAAGAGCTTCATCTGTCGGCAGGGCTTTGGCTCGGAACCCTGCTGATCTCGCTGTATTTCAGTACCTTTGTCAGTCGTCTGCGCAATGCGCTGAGTCGTGCCGAAGAAGCGAATCAGGCCAAGCGTACCTTCATCTGCTCGGTCAGTCACGAGTTACGCACGCCTTTGAATGCCATCATTGGTATGGTGGACTTATTGAACGGCACAATATTAGATCGAGAGCAGAAAGAAATTCTTGCATCAATGACCAACACCTCGAAGGTCATGCTGTCTCAAATTGAAGATGTGCTCGATTTTTCCAAAATAGAAGCAGGAAAAATGTCTGTTGAGAACACTTCTTTTGACCTGTATCAGTTAGTGCAGGGTATACACGATATTTTTTCTTACCAGATCGATCCTTTCCAGATAGCATTCAGCTACTCGATCGCAGAGGATATTCCGTACTGGCTTCAGGGTGATCCGCATCACTTACGACAGATTCTGGTCAACCTGATCGGTAATGCAGTCAAGTTTACCGAGCAGGGAAGCATATCGCTACGGATAAAAAAGACCGGCAGCAAAGAGTCATCAATACGTTTGCATTTTCTGATCAAAGATACCGGTATTGGCATCTCGGAAGCTGCAAAGACAAAAATTTTTGACAGCTTTACCCAAGCCGATGAATCCACTGCGCGCCGGTTTGGCGGTACCGGGCTCGGGACGACCATATGCAAACAGCTAGTCGAACTCATGGGAGGAAGCATAGGATTCAGCAGCACCCAGGGTGAGGGGAGTGCTTTCTGGTTCGAACTGGAATTCTGCGCAGGGGAGCCGGCTGCCTTGCATGCGATGGATTCTTTTGAGGCGATAAGAACGCTGATTATCAGCCCGGTAGAGGAGCAGCAGCCACTGGTGGATTGTCTGGTAGACCTGTGCGGAAGAGCACCGGTGCTCGCCCGAAATACCACGGCAGCCACCGTGCTGATGGAGCAGGCATCGATGGCGGGGCACCCGGTACGCTTGATATTCCTCGACCTGCCATTCAAGGATACGCAGTCGGTCCAAGATTATGCGTGCGAGATACGCACACAGGTTGATCTTTTACGCAATGCATCGATACAGGCAAAGGTGACGGTCATTCTGCTCACTTCGGATGGGGGCCTGCGTGCCGATCTGGACAATCTAATGGATGTGGCTGGGCTGTATGCCATCCTTGGGCTGCCTCCTGTGCC
The DNA here is from genome assembly GCA_041182625.1 of Pseudomonadota bacterium. Classification (GTDB taxonomy): domain Bacteria; phylum Pseudomonadota; class Gammaproteobacteria; order Burkholderiales; family Burkholderiaceae_D; genus Pernthalerella. Next base: position 13,925 of record JBEGNF010000019.1, read on the forward strand.
GGATTTTCTCAACAATCTGCTGCATGCCCATCTGATCGATCTCGACCGCAGCAATGTCAATGTAAATACCAGGGAACTACAAGCGACGTCCACGCGGGACCCTGGCCCTTTGATTGCGTCAACCGAGCATCATGGCTATGAGATTCTGGTTGCTGAAGATAATCCTACCAATCGTAAAGTCTTGCAGAGGATACTGGAGCGCGCTGGTCATCGCTGTGTACTCGTCAAGGATGGTGAAGAAGCATTGGATGCAGTGGACAAGCGTACTTTCGATGCCATCGTCCTTGACATGAACATGCCATTAGTGGCCGGTACGGATGTGGCTAGATTATGTCGGCTAATGCATGGGCAGTCTGCGCGAATTCCTATCATCATGTTCTCTGCCAATGTAACGCCCGAAGCCAGGAGGGAGAGCATGCAGGCAGGCGCCGATGAATTCTTGCCCAAGCCCATACAGGTCGATACATTCCTGAGAACGTTGGATCGGCTTGTGGAGGATTTTCATGGCAGTGTCCCCGGGCTGGGAAAAAAGCGAGCATCGACGCCGTCACGTCCTGTGCTTCTGATCGAAGAGGAGCCCGTGCTGAATCCAGTTGCTTTGGAGGGTATTGAAAAGATGAGTCATGATCCGAAGTTTCTGGATGACTTGATTGTTGAATTCATCAAAGATAACAAACAACTGCTGGATAGTCTTGAGCAGACGATGTTGGCTCAGACATGGGAGCGATTTTGGGAGATAGTGCATGCACTGAAAGGCTCAGCACTCAGTGTCGGCGCAACATCGATGAAAATGGCATGTCGGCGTCTTGAAAAAATCGATCCAGTAGTGATCGCTGTGTATTCACATGAAATCAACACGCAGTTGAGGAAAATATTCACCATGCTGTGCGAAGAACTAGAACGATATCGACAGCAGCGTGTTCAGCGCTTCTATGAATAAAAATGCATCCGGACAACTTGGACATGTGGCAAAAAGGAGTGAGCCATTTTTTGATTTAATTCAATTGGGGGAAAAATGAATCTTTCTGATCGCTTGGACAGAATTACTCAGCAAGCCTGTGATGACATTGAAGCCTTGCCGCATATGCAAGCGATGCTATCCGGCGAGTTAAACAGGGAGCAGTACACCGCTTTTTTGACGAATCTCTACCCTATTGTGTCCAATTTTTGTCCAACGATGGCTTTCGCTGCGGGACTTTGCGCAGATCGATATGATGTCGTCAGGCGCTATTTATACGATCATATTTTCGAGGAGCGTGAGCATGAGCTTCTGGTGCTGAATGATCTTTCTGCTTTCGATGTCGAAGTGTCCGATATTCCTTCTCGCATTCCCTCTCCGCCAGTTCAAGCCATGCTGGCATACAACTATCACTATGCGTTATCCAATCCTGTGTATGTCCTCGGTTTTATCTATGTTCTAGAAATTTTGGCATTTCTATACGGGGGTAGAGTTGCTCACTCCGTCTCTGCCTCAATGGGTAGAGAGCTGGATCAGGGATTTACTTTTCTGGACTCTCATGCGCAACTAGATGAAGATCACACGGTAAAGCTGAAAAATCTTTTCATGTCGCTAAATAAAACACATGACGATGTGCTTTTGAATAGTGTGGAAACCAATTTTTATTTATTCAAAAATATTATTGGTTTCAATGGAAAAGATAGGGCGCAAGACACGGCTTTTTTGCCTGAAGATAATGGCTCTCTCGTCATCTGCTGAAACGGATTGGTGTCATCGCGACTGCCTTGGGCGAGGATGAAAATCTCCCAAGGCAGCCTTGTCTGACTTTCGGCTGAATTTGTCAAGCTCATGCCGCGGCCAAATCGGGGCTATATAAAGTTTCTGATGATTTGGGCAGTATGCGCATTTCTTGCTGATATCTCTGAGAATTGGCTAGCCGGCGCATGGTGGTCAGATCTTTTTCGCTGATTAGCATCGCAGCATCAACCCATGCAGATATCACGTTTTGTAGCTCGGTATTGCTTACCGGATTGACTAGCTGCCGGCATCGGTAGATATTCTTCAGGCTATTGACGTGTTTTTCTTGTTTGCGCATCAGATCATTGGCGACTTTCTTTCCTTCACCCACTGGAGCAATGATGTCGATGATGCCCAGTTTATGCAGATCTTCCGCTTTGTAGGTATTTCCACTGGTGATCAGATCTTCGGCGATACGCATCCCCACTTTTCTTGATAGCAGGCTATAGGCGCCCATTCCGGGGAACATGTTAAAAAGAATCTCCGGAAATCCAAACCGAGTTCCCTGTTCCGCAATGATGATATTGCTCGAGAGTGCAAACTCAAATCCTCCGCCTAATGCATCGCCCTGAATGACTGATAGCGTGATGGCCTTTGCATTGAATCCCGTCAGTCGCGTATAGATGGCTTCGATGCAGAGACGTGCATAATGCATTAACGCTTCCTTGTTCTTTTCGCGAATCAGCTGCATGAACAATACGAGATCTCCGCCCAGATTGAAGACTTTTGGGTGGCGTGAGGCGATGACACAATAATTGACGGGCTGCCAGCTTTCCTCATGCAAGAAATTTCCTTCTTTTTCATCGAGCAGATGAAACGCATGATGTATCTCTTCAACAAGAGGCTGGTTGAAGCAAGGAATATTGGTCGGCATCATGGATACCCACAAGGCCTTCAGCGCAGGATCATATTCTTGAACAATTTGCTGATACTGTCTTCTCGGCGGCGAATAAATATCTGATCGTTTGGCTTTGCTTGTATCCATGTAAGAAATGTCTAGCATGAGATGCTCCTTTGCAATTGACTTGTGACCAGGTAAATTAGTTAAAAATTAGAATAAAAATTTATTTTGATTAAGATTGCTGCATCTGCTTACCACGCGCGGCTTTTCGGCTTGATGTATTCGTGGTCAAAAACTCCCAAATTTTGTTTTCGATCATGAACTGCCAAGCTGAACAGAGTCTAGGAGACTGGTAGTCACTTGTAAAAAATATTAGTGGTATTCATATTTTTGCTAACACTGATTTCAAAGTTCAAAAACTTATTGTTGAAGCGGCCCAACGTTCTGACGCAATCGACGAGGGTCATGCTATGGCGATGCGAGATCACCGCGGACTAGGCCGTTATCGGTAGGTGGATTGATAAGTTGATTGGGGTAGCGTCTGCTCAAGGTACAATCCGTTCACAAGCAGCCCTTGACTACACCAAAGATCCCCGATGAGAGAAAAAAAAATCGACAAGGCCTTGCGCCAGCTGGTGGCCAACAACAGGGAATGGGCGGCATCCATGCTGGAGCGCGACCCGGATTACTTCAAGAAACTGGTCTCCCAGCAGTCACCCGAATTTCTGTGGATAGGCTGCTCGGATAGCCGGGTGCCGGCAAATACCATCGTTGGTTTGGAGCCTGGTGAGCTATTCGTCCACCGTAATGTTGCCAACGTCGTCGTCCATACCGATCTCAATAGCTTGTCGGTGCTGCAGTTCGCGATCGACGTGCTGGGCGTGAAACATGTGATCGTCTGCGGGCACTACGGCTGCTCAGGCGTGCAGGCGGCGATGGACAAGCGACGTGTCGGGCTGGCTGACAACTGGCTGCGCCATGTGCAGGATGTACATCTGAAGCATTGGTACTATTTTCCTGACACGTTGCCTGTGCAGCAGCGCGGAGATCGCTTGTGTGAGCTGAATGTCATCGAGCAGGTGATTAACGTCTGTCAGACGACCATTGTGCACGATGCCTGGGAGCGCGGTCAGGATCTGACCGTGCACGCCTGGGTATACAGTCTTGAGGACGGCTTGGTGCGCGATCTCGGACTGGCAGTGAGCGACGTGGGGTCGTTGTCAGTTCAGGTGGCAGCCAGTCTGGCTCGCTATGACCGCGATATATAAAGACAGAAGAAATCAGACATAAGAAACGTGACGTCAGCGACTCAGAAACAATGTTCTGCCCCGGGGAAGCTCTGCGATTTCACGGCACTCACGAAAGCTGTAAACGCCTCACCGACACTGGCGCGGCCTTCCATGAAATTCTTCACGAATTTTGGCCTGTGACCGGGAAAAACGCCCAGCATGTCATGCATCACCAGCACTTGACCCGAGCAGTCGATACCAGCACCTATGCCTATGGTGGGGATGTGCAGCGCCTTGGTAACCGTGGCTCCCAGAGGAGCCGGAATCGCTTCCAGCACCAACAGCGAGGCGCCTGCCTCTTGCAGCGCTAGCGCATCGCTGATCAGCACGTCGGCCGCTGCGCTGGTTTTACACTGCACGCGAAAACCACCGAGCTGGTGTACTGATTGAGGCGTGAGGCCGAGGTGCGCGCACACCGGAATCCCGCGTTCCACCAAATGACGTACGGTGTCGGCAAGCCAGCTGCCACCCTCGAGTTTCACCATTTCTGCACCCGCCCGCATCAGTCGTGCTGCGTTGGTCATGGCATCATTGGTGGAGGCATAGGAAGCAAAGGGCATGTCTGCCAGTACCATGGTGTGGCGCACACCGCGTGCGACGCAGGCGGTGTGATAAGCGATATCGTCTACGGTGACCGGCAGCGTAGTACCGTGCCCCTGAATTACCATGCCCAGCGAATCACCGACAAGAATTATATCGATGCCGCATTCATCCATCAGGCTGGCGAAGCTCGCGTCGTAACAAGTCAACATCGTGATCTTGTCATTTTGTGCGCGCATGGCAGCCAGCAGGGTGGTGGTCCGTTTTTTGCGGATGGGTGCGCCAATCGCACCAGTCTCACTACTCGTATCGTTCTTACTGGCATAGGGATTCATAGTATCTAATCTCCTCGGCTGAAGAATTCTCGCTTTCCACGCATGCTGGCGATACGCCTCATCAGCAGATCGAAATCCTCGCTACGCTCGACTGGGTTGAATTTTTCGGCATTCACGATCAGCAGAGAGGTCACCTCGTAGTGATGAAAGAACCGGCTGTAGCTCTCGCACAGTCGCTCAAGATAGGTGTCTGATATGCCAGATTCTGCCGGTATGCCGCGCCGCTTGATGCGTTCGCCTAGCGTGGCCGGTGCTGCCTGTAGATAAATCACTAGATCCGGCCGGGGTGCTGACTGGCTGAAATGCTCGAACATTTGCCGGTACAGGTTCAGCTCATCATCGGCCAGTGTCAGCGCGGCAAATATCGGGTCTTTGTCGATCAGGAAATCGGACACTACCGGCGCCGAGAAAAGATCGGTCTGCGTGAGATCTCTCAGCTGATTCATGCGCTGGAACAGAAAGAACATCTGCGTGGGTAGCGCATAGCGAGCAGCATCTCGATAGAAGCGCTCGAGAAAAGGATTTTCCTCGGGCTGTTCCAGTAGTGGCTGCGCACCGGTCTCGGCGGCGATCCGGCGCGCCAAGCTCGTCTTGCCGACACCGATGGGCCCCTCGACGACGATGTATCGGTATTTATCGAGATTCATGAGTGGAGATGATACGTGAATGCGTTGACATATCAACTACTAAGCGCCCGCCCGTCTCACACCTTGATCAGGGGAGTCTTTCGATTGTCTGGCCGCTCACTGCGGGCAGATAGTCACGGGCAGCGCCTTTGCCTGGAATATGAATTTCTGGCGCCAGCTCCAGCAGCGGCAGCAGCACAAAAGCTCGGTCGCTCATTCGGGGATGCGGCAATTGCAGCGTGTCGCTGCTCATCTGCAGCTGATCGTAGATCAGCAGATCAAGATCGAGGGTTCGGGGCGCGTTGCGAAAAGGTCTTTCGCGTCCGAAAGCAAGCTCGATACGCTGTAAATTGTCGAGCAGCGATTGTGCGGTAAGGTCAGTCTCCAGCTGGGCAACGGCATTAACAAAATCATTGCCGCCGGCGTCAATCGGCGCACTGATGAACAGAGAGGAGCGGGCAGCGACGCGCGTATGCGCCAGTATCGTCATTGCTTCGATCGCTGCACGCACTGTCTGCTGCGCGTCGCCAAGATTCGCGCCCACGCCGACATACGCAGTACTTGTCATCCGTCAGCGCTCTCGGTCCGGGCCTTGTTGCGGCTGCGGCCGCCACGACGGCGGCGCTTTTTCGAGGGCAGGTCAGCAGTATCGTCCGACTTGCGATTGATCAGTGCTTCACGCTCAGTACCGTCGGCATCAATGAAATCGGTCCACCACTGACCGATGTCTGCATCAATCTCGCCCGATGCGCAGCGCAGCAGCAGGAAGTCATATCCAGCGCGCATGCGAGGATGTTCCAGCAGCTTGTAAGGGGATTTGCCGACGCGGCGTTCGAAGCGGGGCTGCATCGCCCAGATGTCGCGCATATCAGTGGCGATGCGTCGCTGAAGCGCAAGCTTCTCTGTCTGGCCATCGAGGACATCGTCCGCGGCGAGATGCAATGCCGGAATCGGATACTCACCTGCAGCGCGGTAGGCTTCCCATTTCTCCAGCACCTGATGCCAGAGCAGGGACGCGAACAGGAACCCGGGCGATACGGGTTTGCCCTGGCGTACTCGCTCATCGGTGTTGGCGAGCGAGAGCGTGACGAATTTTTCACCCAGTGGCTGTTCCAGTACCACGTCGAGCAGCGGCAACAGGCCATGATGAAGGCCTTCCTTGCGCAAGCGCTGAAGGCAGGCCATCGCATGCCCGCTCATCAGCAGCTTGAGCATTTCGTCGAACACACGCGCGGCCGGGACATTGTTGATCAACGGTGCCATCAAAGCCATGGGTGCGCGCGTGGCGGGCGCGATCTTGAATTCGAGTTTTGCGGCAAAGCGGATCACTCGTAGCAGGCGTACCGGGTCTTCGCGGTAGCGTGCCTCGGGGACGCCGATAATGCGAAGCATGCGAGCGCGAATGTCTTTCATGCCACCGTGGTAGTCGAGCACGACCTGCTGCGAGGGATCGTAATACATCGCATTGATCGTGAAGTCGCGCCGGGCGGCATCTTCATGCTGCTCGCCGAAGGTGTTATCGCGCAGCACGCGGCCATGCGCATCCTTGGGAGCGTCTTCAGAGGAGCTACCCCTGAAGGTCGTGACTTCGATCAGTTCCTGACCGAACATCACATGCACGATCTGGAACCGACGGCCGATGATGAAAGCGCGTCGGAACAGACGCTTGACTTCTTCGGGGGTGGCGTCAGTCGCCACATCGAAATCCTTGGGCTTGAGACCCAGCACCAGGTCGCGCACGGCGCCGCCAACGATAAAAGCTTTGTAGCCCGCGGTCTGGAGTGCTTGCGTGACACGCACGGCATTCGGCGAGACATCATCGGGATCAATGCCATGCTCTTGCGGGCCGAACGTCTTTGGGCGGACGGCAGCACCTGGGTCAGCGCCGCCGAGTATGCGGCGTATGAGTTTCTTAATCATCGAACAGCTGTAGTATGGGCCAGCCATGGGTCGTCGCGTGCGCGGCGAGACTGGCGTTCGGATTGGTAGCGACCGGATGCGTGACGGCAGAGAGCAGCGGAATATCGTTCTGCGAATCGCTGTAGAAGGTGCTGCGTCCGAAATCCGCGAGCGTCTTGCCCATCGAGGCTAGCCATTCTTGTGTGTTGACCACTTTGCCTGGCCCGAACGGAGGTGTACCTAGCAGGCGTCCGGTGATCGATCCATCGGTGGCGACTTCCGGTTCTGCGGCGATCAGATGCGATACACCAAGCGCTCTGGCAATCGGTCCGGTGACAAAGCGATTAGTTGCCGTGATGATGGCCACCATTTCATCGTCATCCTGGTGCTTTGCAACGAGTGCGCGTGCCGAAGGGAGAATTGCCGGCGTAATGATGTCCTCCATGAACTCTGCATGCCAGGCATCCAGCTGTGAACGAGGGAAGCGGGAGAGCGTGCCCAGCGCAAATTCAAGATACTCAATCGGATTCAGCGTGCCGTTCTGGTATTGCGCATAGAATTCGGCATTGCGCTCGGCAAAAGCCTCAGGGTCGACTGCGCCGGCGCGTACCAGGAACTGGCCCCATTCATAATCGGAATCGAGAGGGAGCAGGGTATTGTCGAGATCGAATAAAGCCAGATTCATGAGAGCGTGTTGGCGTCGCCCAGTTGCAGCAGCTCGCGCAACAACGGCATCGTGATTGGGCGCTGAGTCTCCAGCGAGTAGCGATCAAGGGCATCCAGCATTGCAGACAGCGATTGCATGTCGCGCCGGAAATGTGTCAGCAGGTAGGGTAACACGCCCGGCGACAATGAGAGACCCCGCGCGAGCGCCGATTTCGACAGCGCATCGATTTTTTCTTCGTCGGACAGTCCGTGTACCTGATACACGAGACCCCACCCAAGGCGGGTGCGCAGATCTTCCCTCAGCGATAACTGCGCGGGAGGCTGGCTGGTCGCAGCGACCAGCACACCTCCTGCATCGCGCACTTGATTGAACAGCGAAAAGACAGCTTGCTGCCGGTGAGGCGCCAGCTTGTCGCAATCGTCCAGCAAATACAAGGGTGTCGCGACCGACCAAAGGAATTCACGGGATGAGTTCTGCGGCGTGAGCAGCAGCGCCTCGGTAGACGCCGCAAGCGCGCGCAGCAGATGCGATTTGCCTGAGCCTGCATCGCCCCAGATCGTGACGAAGCGCTGATCCAGCGAGCGAGCCTTGTGCTCTGCAATCAGGCGCAGCAGGGATAGCAGCTCGGCATTCCTGCCTTCGACGAAGTTATCTAGAGTTTGCGGACGGGCTGCGCCCCAATCGAGCAGCAACTGCCTCATGATTGATTGTAAAAACGGCTGGTCAGGTAGTGTTGGCGCAGTCGGCCAAGAACGACCGAGAGTATAGCGGACGCAGGAAGCGCCAGCAGTATGCCGACGAAACCAAACAACTGACCGAACGATAACAGCGCAAAGATGACGGTGAGCGGATGGAGTCCGATACGTTCACCGACCAGTCGGGGCGTCAGATAAAAGCTTTCAATGAGCTGTCCCAAACTATAAACCACGGCCACGGCGATCAGTCCGTACCAACTGTCGAAAAACAGGATCGCAGAGACCAGCGCGAGCGTGAGTCCCAGTCCGAAACCGATGTAGGGAATGAAGACCAGCAGGCCCGTGATCATGCCCACTGGCAGCGCGACCTCAAAGCCGGCGATGGCGAGCGCCGATGAATAATAGGTGGCCAGCAGCACCATCACCAGTAGCTGGCCCCGGAGGTACTGCGCCAGCAGACCATCAGCTTCACGAGCCATCTCGGCCACCAGACCGATCCAGCGACGCGGCACGAATTCCGCCAACCGCGCGAAAATACGGTACCAGTCCAGCAGCAGATAGAACAACACGATAGGCACGAGAAAAATCGTCGCTGCCCACCCTAGCACTGCGCTGCTGCCGACACGAACCCAGGTCAGCATGCTGGCACCCAAGCCCTCGGCGCCTGCGAGCTTTTGCGCGAGTAGCGTCTTCATTCCGGCACTGTCGAGATGGACACTCAGTCCGAGTTGTCGGAGGAGTGGACGAACGGCTTTGTCAAACGCATCGAGCAGCGCCGGCAGCCTCTCTTGCAGCACGGGTATCTGTGCGCCGAGCACTGGCAGCAGCACCAGCGCGATCGCGATGATTACCAATACCAGAGACACCAGCGCTACCAGCACCGACAGCGCGCGCGGCACGCCGCGATCAGACAGCCAGTCGACACCGGGATTGAGCATATAGCCAATGATTGCGGCGGCGACAAACGGGGTCAGCACGGGGCCCAGGGGCACCAGCAGCAGGTACGTCAGCGCGCCTACGCCCAGCCAGGGCAGCAATTGCCGGAATTCTGGAACGGGGGCAGAGGCCATGGGCGCAGGTGAAGAGGGGGTTTTGGTAAAATACGCGGCTCAGCGACTGACCTCATTGCATGCCGCTCGCCCTCGGGCGCCGACAGCAGCTTCTCTGGCAGTCTCTGATGAGCGCCTTGTCATAGGGACAAGCGCATTCTACCGTTTCCTCCGCCATTCCTGACATGTCTTCGACTTCCAGTGTTTCCCTTTCCTATCGCGACGCTGGCGTCGATATCGACGCCGGTGATGCGCTGGTAGAAGCCATCAAGCCCTTCGCCAAACGAACCCTGCGCGAGGGTGTACTCGCAGGTATCGGTGGTTTCGGCGCGCTGTTTGAGGTCAGCAAGAAATTTCGCGAGCCGGTGCTGGTCTCTGGCACGGATGGCGTGGGCACCAAGCTCAAGCTGGCTTTTCATCTGAACCGTCACGACACGGTCGGCATCGATCTGGTAGCGATGAGTGTGAACGATATTCTGGTGCAGGGCGCCGAGCCTTTGTTTTTCCTGGATTACTTTGCTTGTGGCCGACTTGATGTCGCTACCGCCACCGATGTGATCAAGGGTATTGCAGCCGGCTGCGAAATGGCCGGTTGTGCGTTGATCGGCGGTGAGACCGCTGAAATGCCCAGCATGTACCCAGATGGCGAGTACGATCTTGCTGGTTTTGCGGTCGGCGCTGTCGAGAAGTCAAAGATCATCGATGGCAAAAAAATCAGCCCTGGCGATGTGGTGCTCGGCCTGGCATCGTCCGGTGCGCACTCGAATGGCTATTCGTTGGTCCGCAAGATCATCGAGGTGGCCAAGCCTGATTTAAATGCAGACTTTCATGGGCGTCCGCTGGCCGACGCCTTGCTGGCGCCCACCCGCATCTATGTGAAGCCGCTGCTGTCGCTGATGGAAAAGATCGACGTCCGAGGCATGGTGCACATTACCGGTGGCGGGCTGGTTGAAAACATTCCCCGTGTACTGCAACCGAACCTGACTGCGGTGCTGCATCGCGATGCCTGGACGCTGCCGCCCTTGTTCCAGTGGCTGCAGCAGCATGGCGGTGTCGCCGATGCGGAGATGCATCGCGTGTTCAATTGCGGTATCGGTATGGCGGTCATCGTTGCCGCAGAGGTCGCTGATCAGGCTCAGGCTGAGTTGGCGCGTCTTGGCGAGACGGTCTACCGTATCGGCGAGATTCGCGAGCGTCTGGGGGATGAGGCGCAGACGCGGGTGCAGTAAAACCTGCGCTCAAAAAATCAAAGAACGCAGGGATCCATGGCCGCCTGCCTTGCAGCACAACGGTAACCAAGCAGTCGGCTCACACAACGTTTTGTAAGGCGGCCTCAATACTGCGCCTTACGTGCCTCATTTTCTGCCAGCGTTTGCATTGGTGCGGTCTGCGTGCTGGCATGGGCTAGCGTGGCTGGCGGATGAACCCGCACCGGCTGACTGAGATTTCCCACACTGGACAAGACATTGGTCGTCATGTCGGGCGCCGCATTCCACAACGGGTTGTCGATGCTCTCGAATACGGATCTCAGCTGCCTTCCCCAGGTGCTGCGTATCATTTGAAAATATTGATTGCTCTCGTTGATGCTAGCAAAGCGGCTCACGGTCAGTGAATCCTGTTCATACACCATCAGATCCAGCGGAAAGCCGACCGAGATATTCGACCGCAGCGTGGAATCCATCGAAATCAGCGCACACTTGGCTGCTTCATCCAGCGGTGTCGTCGGGGTGATTACGCGGTCGATGATGGGCTTGCCGTATTTGGCTTCCCCAATCTGGAAGTAAGGATTCTCATCGTGCGATTCAATAAAATTGCCAGCCGAGTACATTTGGAACAGTCGGCAGCGCTCGCCACGAATCTGCCCGCCAAAGATCAGGCTGACATTGAAGTCAATGCCAAACTGCTCCAGTGACTTGGCATCTCGCTGATACACAGCGCGTATCGACTCACCGACGATTTGTGCCGCTTCAACCATGGAGGAGGCGGTCCATATGCTCGTGCCATCCGGAGACAGATAGTCGCTGACCATCTGCCGTATCGATTGCGAGATCGCCAGATTACCGGCGGTCATCATCACCATGATCCGGTCGCCCGGATTATCGAACACGCTCATCTTGCGGAAGGTGCCAATATGATCGACGCCCGCATTCGTACGTGAATCGGAAAGAAAAACCAGCCCGGAATTCAGGCGCATCGCTACACAATAGGTCATGATGCTTGTTCGCTCAGGCTGCCAGCGGCAGTAAAAAATCACGACTGACACGGTTGCCCAGCTCGTACACTTGCTCGAGGAACTCCGTCAGATAATCATGCAACCCGCGACTGAGGATATCTTCCATGCAGTTGAACTTTAGATCAGCGTGCAGACGGCCGGCAAAACGCTCAGTCTCGCTCGAGACATCATTGCGAACTTGCGCGAGATTGTTCACCACCTCACTCATGCAGGCGATCAGTGAGCGCGGCATGTCGCCCCGCAAAATCAGCAGCTCAGCCACCCGCTCTGGCGTGATCACATCGCGATACGCCTTGCGATAGGTTTCAAATGCTGACACTGAGCGCAGCACAGCGGCCCAATGATAGAAATCCATATCGGTCGCCGACAGCAACTCGCGATCGGTTTGATGAAATTTGATATCGAGTAGCCGGGCGGTGTTGTCGGCGCGTTCCAGAAAAGTACCGAGACGAATGAAGTAGAACGCCTCATCCTTGAGCATGGTGCCGATTGTCACGCCACGAGACAAGTGCGAACGATGTTTGACCCATTCGAAGAACTCGCCGGGATCGCGCTCGAGCAGACCCTCGCTGAGCAGGGTGTTCATCTCGAGCCAGGTGGTGTTTTGTGTCTCCCAGACCTCGGTGGTCAGAGTGCCCCGGACCGCACGCGCATTTTCTCGGGCTTGTGTCAGGCACGAGGCAATGGAAGAAGGATTGTCTGGATCGCGCACCATGAAATCCAGCACATCCTTGCGCGAAAGGAGACCATATTTTGCATCGAAGACCGGCTGCAGTTCCGAGATACCCAGTACCGCGCGCCAGCCGTGCTCGGCGGATTCGGCAGACTGCGGCAGCAGTTGCGTCTGGATGTTCACATCCAGCATGCGAGCCGTGTTCTCGGCACGCTCAGTGTAACGAGCCATCCAGAACAGATGATCAGCAGTACGGCTCAGCATGCCGCGTCCTCCGAACTCAGTGGCGTGATGTGTAGCGAGCTTGAGCATTTCATTTCTCCAGAACCCAGGTATCTTTGGTGCCGCCGCCTTGCGAGGAGTTGACGACTAGCGATCCTTCTTTCAGTGCGACGCGTGTCAGACCGCCGGGCACCATGCTGACGGTCTTGCCTGATAAAACAAACGGCCGTAGATCGATGTGGCGTGGCGCGATCCCGGATTCCACAAAGGTCGGACAAGACGAAAGCGCCAAGGTCGGTTGTGCGATATAGCCATCCGGTTTGGCGATCACGCGCTGACGGAAATCTTCAATCTCTGCGTGCGTCGATGCGGGACCAACCAGCATCCCGTAGCCGCCGGCGCCATGCACTTCTTTTACTACCAGCTCCGACAAATGATCGAGGGTGTATTGCAAGTCTTCTTTCTTGCGACACTGATAGGTTGGGACGTTATTCAGGATGGGCTCTTCTGACAAATAAAAGCGGATCATGTCCGGCACATATGGGTAGATGGATTTGTCATCAGCCACGCCGGTACCAATCGCATTGGCGAGCGTGACGCGGCCAGCGCGGTAGACAGACAGCAGTCCAGGCACGCCCAGCGAGGAATCTGCGCGGAATGCCAGCGGATCAAGAAAATCATCATCGATGCGACGATAGATCACATCGACACGCCGCGGCCCGCGCGTCGTGCGCATGTACACATAATCATCCATGACGAATAAATCCTGGCCTTCGACCAGTTCCACACCCATTTGCTGTGCGAGGAAGGCATGCTCGAAATACGCCGAGTTGTACATACCGGGCGTCATCACGACCACGGTAGGATCATCGACACCCGTCGGGGCGACCGAGCGCAGCATGTCGAGCAGTAGATCAGGGTAATGCGCAACGGGTGCAATCTTGTGCCGCGCAAACAGCTCGGGAAACAGCCGCATCATCATCTTGCGGTCTTCCAGCATATAAGACACGCCAGATGGCACACGCAGATTGTCTTCCAGCACATAGAATTCGCCCTCACCCGCGCGCACGATATCAACACCGGCAATATGCGCATACACGTCAGAGGCGACCGCGATGCCCTTCATCTCAGGACGGTACTGCGCGTTGTTGACGATTTGTTCGGCCGGTATCACGCCGGCTTTCACGATATGCTGATCGTGATAGATATCGTGAATGAAGAGATTCAGCGCTCTGACGCGCTGCTTCAGACCTTGCTGCAACTGCGACCACTCAGCAGAAGGAATGATTCGGGGGATGATGTCGAAAGGTATGAGCCGCTCAGTACCGGCATCGCTGCCATAGACAGCAAAGGTGATGCCGACACGACGAAAGATCAGATCGGCCTCGACCCGCTTTCTGTCCAAGACCTCGGCAGCCTGCTCGGACAGCCAGCGTTCGAACTCGCGGTAATGAGGGCGAACCCGGGTACCGTCATCTTCGAGCATTTCATTGAAAAAGCTGGCCATCGCCACGCCACCCTGTTGATAGAGATGTTCTTGTCGTTCATCTCACCAATCAAGAAATATGCCAGGGCAAAAAATCAAGCGCCTCAAGGGCTGCGTAGCCACTCCACCAGTGCTTTTTCTTGCTCGGTCGGCGGTGCAGTCAGCAGAGAAACGACAATCATGGCGACAAACGCCGCGGGTACGCCGAAGATACCAGCCGAAGCCGGCGCTATATGAAACCACTGCTGGCTGCTGTTGCCCCCAAAGCTGGGACTGGTCTGCACCAAATAGATGAGGCAAACGAAAAATCCGGTCAGCATGCCGGCGATTGCTCCCTGCTGGTTCGCACGTTTCCAGAAAATGCCCAAAACCAGTGCAGGGAACAGCGTCGATGCCGCCAGCGAGAATGCGGCGCTCACCATGGACAGGATGTCTCCGGATCGAAAGGATGCGGTATAGGCGGCCAGTAGTGCGACCACCATCAATAGTAATTTCGAAATCGTCACTTGCCGCTGGCTGGAGGCCGAGGGGTTAACCATCCGATAATACGTGTCGTGTGAGAGCGCGCTTGAAATCGTCAGCAGCAGACCATCGGCCGTCGACAGCGCGGCGGCCAGCGCGCCAGCGGCAATCAGCGCCGAGATCACATACGGCAGACCGGCGATCTCGGGTGCGGCCAGCGCAATCATGTCACCGTCCAGCGCAATCTCGGCTAGCTGCACCAGACCATCCATGTTGATGTCGGTGATCGTGATCATCGGCTTGGTCTTGTCGATGTTCGCCCAGTAGTTGACCCAGCCGGGCAGGTGCGCGTAGTCGGTGCCAACCAGACTGCTGTAGATCTCGAACTTGACCAGTACCGCCATCGCGGGCAGTGCGGTGTACAGCAGCATAATGAAGAACAGCGCCCAGAACACTGAGCGCCTTGCCTCAGGTACGGAGGTGGTGGTGTACGAGCGCATCAGCAGATGAGGCAGTGCAGCGGTCCCCATCATCAGGCAGAACATCAGCGCGATGAAGTTGTTGCGCTTGATGTCCGAGCTTTGCGCATCCTCGCCAGGGAAGGGCTGCGTATGCGATTGCAGGGGTTGGGAACGGGTGAGATAGCTCTGGGCTTCCTGCTGCCATAACCGTTTTGCTTCTTCCGGGCTCTTTGGGTAATCAGCCAGGGCGCGACTCGCCGCCCTGATCTCGATCAGCGAGGCGTTACTGGTCCGTAGTTCCTGCAAACGTCGGCGCACCTCGGCCCGGCCTTCATCCCAGGACTGCGGGAGTCTGGCAATCTTTGACTGATATTGCTCTGCGCGCTTTCGGTAGAGATCGCGAACCTCGCGCTCGCTGCTGTCATCGGCGAGGATGTACTCTTGCGCGGTGAGCTTGGCGACCGCAGAGCCATAAGCGATCTGCGGCACGGGCACACCCGTTTGTTTTGCGGACAGCCAGGCAACCGGAATAGTGAACGCAACGATGATGATGATGTACTGAGCGATCTGCGTCCAGGTGATTGCTCGCATCCCTCCAAGGAATGAGCAGACCAGGATGCTTGCCAGACCCAGAAAGATGCCAACCGAGAAATCGATGCCCGTGAAGCGCGAGGTGATCAGTCCGACCCCGTAGATCTGCGCGACGACATAAGTAAACGAGATGATCAACGTTGCAGCCACCGACAGCATCCGCACGGCATTGCCATTCCCGTGCCCGCAAAAACGCGCCGCCAGATAGTCCGGAACGGTGTAGCCACCGAATTTGCGCAAGTAAGGCGCGATCAGCAACGCGACCAGGCAATAGCCGCCGGTCCAGCCCATGATGTACGCCAGTCCGTCGAAACCCTGCAGATACAGACCGCCTGCGAGTCCGATAAAGCTTGCCGTGGATATCCAGTCGGCCGCGGTCGCCATGCCATTGAAGAGCGCGGGCACACGCCGGCCAGCGACATAGTATTCGCTGATATCCGAGGTACGGCTGATAACGCCGATGGCGGCATAGACGACGATCGAGGTAAACAAAAAGAGATAGCCGAGCCAGAAGCGGGGAAAGCCTTCCTGCTCGAGTATGGCCAGCGATACCAGCAGCACACCGAAACCTGCGGTGTACATGCTGAAGTACCGGCCTAGCAGCCGCGCGAAGTCAGTCGACTTCATGGCCGTCTTTCCTGTTTTCGGTGGCTGACACTTCTCTTTCCATTCGATTCACCGAGCGCGTGTAGATGCCAATGATCAGCAGATAGATCAGTGTCGTGCCCTGAGCGGCCATGTAGAAGGGTATGGGCCAGCCGCCGAGCGTCAGACTGGCGAGCTCGCGCGCGAAAAAGATGACGATGAGATTGACGGCAAACCACAGGCACAGTAGTCCAACAGTCAGAGCGCGCACCCGAGACCAATATCGGTATCTCGCGGCGCTGGCAGAGCGTTTGTCCTTGAAGGGCATGTCCATTGGTCTGTGACTGTCCTGGTCAGAGAACAGAGAGCAGCGGGATGCTGATCCTGAACAGGCAGCCTTTGCCGCGCGGGTTGTCGTCAATGCTTATGTCGGCCGAGTGGTAAGTGACAATCTCTTTGACAATGGCAAGACCGAGGCCGCTGCCCTCGGTGTCGCTACCAAGTATTCGGTAGAAACGGTCAAACACATGAGCGCGCTCCGGCGCCGGGATGCCGGGGCCATCATCGTCGACTTCGATCACTGCACGCGTGCCCGCCTCGCTGCGCACGCGAACCGTCACATGTCCATGCGCTCTGGAATAGCGAAGCGCATTGTCGATCAGGTTATTCAGCATTTCGCGTAGCATGGTCGGGTTTCCGCGTACCACCGGCGCTTGCTCTTCGGCTTCAAAGCCCAGATCAATCCGCTGCGCCATTGCTGCCTGAACCCACTCTTGGACGGTATCGCGCGCCAGCCTCCTGAGGTCCACGCTTTCAAAGGGCATCGATTGTGCGGAAGGGTTCTCTGCTCGCGCCAGTGCCAGCAGCTGATTGATCATGCGCGTGGCAGATTGCGAGCTTTTCGACAGTTGTTCCAGCGATTGTTGTATCTCCTGCCGGTCTGATTGTCGCATCGCCAGTTCCGATTGCATGCGCATGCCAGCCAGCGGCGTCTTCATCTGGTGTGCCGCGTCCGCAATAAAGCGCTTTTGCAGCTGTATGCTTTGCGACAGGCGCGCTAGCATGTCATTCAGCGAACGCA
>JBEGNF010000020.1:0-30144 GCA_041182625.1 Pseudomonadota bacterium
TGCTGAAGAAGTGAAGCGCTGGGAAGCCGCGACTGCCAGCGTCACCGAGGAATGGGTGAAAGACATGACGGCAAAAGGCTTTGATGGCAAGAAGCTGCTGGAGGAAGCTAGAGCGGCTTGCAAGTAACGTCAATCGCATTACGACAGATTGAGTAATAAGCCTGCGGCTTCGGTCGCAGGCTTTTTTCTTGGCCGCTTTTACTGCGCACCACAGGCGATGAGGCAAGATCGCCATGTGAGCGTGTCCACATTAACTCCTTTTCTTTGCCGACACTGGTTTGATGGCGACACTCAGCTTCGCGGCTTCCAGCTCCGCGAGATAAATTGCTAACAGGGTCGTGTTCACCTTGCCCATCGCGGCGATGATTTTGTCTGCCCAGTCAAAGAATTCCAGTTTGTGCTGCACTAACCAGTTACCCGGCGCCGTCTTGCCGGCGATCTGTCGCAAGGTCTCGATGATCTCTGCAATCAGGATCAGCTTTGCCTTGCGAGACAGGCCGGACATACGCGTCAGCCGCAGGGTTTTGCGAGTAGCGATGGTGAATTTGCTGTTCTCAGTCAGCTCGGCGACGATCAAAGCGACTTCGACACCGAATGCTTTGAGAATCTCTTCTTCTGCAGTCGATGTGTATTGCAGCACGCCAGCCAATACGGCAGCGACCATCAGGTAGGGATCGGGTTCACCGCCCTCTTCTTGCAGTATGCGCACAAGCTCGGCACGATTCGGCACGCAGCACAAGCCCGCCTCGCCTGCGGGTGGGGAGGATTCACACTTCGCGGCGAAAAAGGCAATCGCCCTATCGGTGAGTCCGGTGGCCTGAGACATCTTTAGCAATCTGTTAATTCGTCAGAGTCAGGCTGCACAGCTTAACCTAAGCCTGCCGGTGCAAGCGGCGCCCTGCGCGCCAACACGAACTGCTGCGCAAGGCGGTGCAACTGAGAGGAAAAGCCTCTCGCTCGCGACGCAAGCTCGCATACCACTCGAGGCGTTATCGTCTGCGTGCTTTATTTAGCACTTCGTTAAGCTTTGCAAAAGCTCTCGCACTCGTCCAATATAAGCTGTCGGCCAGGCATATACGAGCCGCGCACCGCTTTGGAGGAGACGTCAGCAGCACCATAGAGAATCGCTTTTTGACCCTGACGGGACAACGCAATGAAAAACATAATTAGAACATTTGCGGCAGTCATTCTACTCGGCACGAGCATCGCGGCGACCGCCCTCCCCGATACGCCGCCGCTTGAGATCACGGAAGAGACACCTATTGCCTACGCGGCGAAAAAAAACTTCTTCGTCTTCGAGGATGCTTCTTCGCAGATGCAGATTGGCGATCTGCTGACCCAGAGTTCAGGTTTCCGCAGTGCGGCTGAGCTACCAACGATCAACAGCTACAGTAACTACTGGGTTGTGCAAAAGGTTAAGAATCTTTTGCCACACGATTATCAGCTGCGTATCGACCCCTCGGGATGGGAAAGTATCGACAGCTACGTTATCGATAACACCGGAAAAATCACGCATTTAAAGCCGACCGGCACCTACCGGGTCAGCCACAATTATATGGTTGATCTCAACCCTTTCCTCCCGGGTTCGGCGAAGGTAGCCAGCCAATTCACGGTGTACACCCTCGTCAAGCATCAGGAAATCACGCTGGTCACGCGCGTGAAATCCAACAGCAATCTGCCCGCAAGAGCTTTCACACTACAACTGTTTGATCATGTGAAATTTCTCGAGCTCCGCCGCTACGGCCTGTACATCGAAGGGGTGCTGCTAGGCGTGCTGCTGGCACTGGCCATTTTTGGCTGGTTCTCCGCCTTCAACAACAAGGACAAGGCCAGCTTCGCCTACAGCATATGGATGCTCAGCGCGTTCGTGCAGATCTTGTCCAACTACATGCCAGAAGGTCCCCGGTTAGCTGAATTCTTCGCAGATGTCGAAGATGTACGCTTCCGTCATCACTATGTGTACTGGCCAGCTTTTATACTTTTCTCCTATGGTCAGGCTATTTTTTATGCGGTATTTGCCGCCACCTTCCTCAACGTAAAAAAGCATGCGCCCTGGCTGTACAAAATGACGATGTTTTACATCGCCTTTTATTTAGCGCACTATCTGCTCACTTCCTTGGTGCATCATAACCTGTCACAAAAGCTGATGTGGCTACCACTCGGTATACTGACTTTCATCCTGCTGACATCCTTCTTCGGCGTCGCATGGAGACGCTACCGGCAAGGCCACAATGCCGCACGTTTTTTCATGTTCGCCATCGTTCCCTATCTGATTTTCCGATCGATCTTCATTCTTGGCCTGGCGGGCGTGCCCTCGCCGTTCTCGCTGATGGAGCCGGCAGGTATCGGCTTCCTGATGCAGCACTCGAACACGGCGCAATCCATCGGTTTGTGCTGCGAGGCGATCATCATGGCGCTGGCGGTGATCAGTCGCACGCGCTGGCTGCAGCTACAGCTGGCTCAGAACATGGAAGAACAAAAGGCCCTGGTCGAGAACCAGAACCGCGTGCTGGAATCGACCGTAGCCGAGCGCACGCGCGAGCTGGCGGAGCAGCATAGCGAACTCGACAAGACACACCAGCTGGTGGTGAGTTCAGTGAATTATGCCAGCCGCCTGCAGCGCAGCCAGCTGCCGCGCAGGCATCGGCTGGATGGCCGCTTCCATTCTGTCGCTTCGATCTGGGAGCCCAGAGACACTATCGGCGGCGATCTGTGGTGGGTATCGTCGTCACAATTTCAGGATAAATTTTCACTGGCAGTCGCCGACTGTACTGGCCATGGTGTGCCGGGAGCGATGCTGTCTCTGCTGGTGAGCAATTCACTGGAGCGGATCTACTCTGGCGATCCGCAGATTGATCCCTCTCGCGCGCTGATGTCGCTGGACCATCTGGTCCGCGTCGGCCTGAATCAGGACGCACCGGACAGCGAGAGCGATGATGGCTGCGACGCCGCCATCGTGGAGGTGGATACCACGGCGCGGCAGTTACGCTTCGCCGGCGCCAAGATCGGTCTGTTCCAGCTGACCAGTGATGGCAGTGTGCTCCGGCATCTGGCATCGCGCGCCAGCCTTGGCTATCAAAATCCGCCGGATCCGGAAGACGAGCCCAGCGACCTGCCTGTCGACTACCAGAGCGGCGATGTGTTTGTGATCGTCACGGACGGCTTTACGGATCAGGTCGGTGGCGATCGCGCGCAGCCAGCTTCCTATGGCTACCGGCGTCTGGAGAGGCTGCTGGAGTCCACCACAGAACGCGATGCAAAGGCGATTGCCAGACGCCTGTGGGAAGACTTTCTTGCCTGGCAGGGTTTGCAGATGCGGCGTGATGATGTCACGGCAGTCGTTTTCGTGATGCCGTGATCGTGGCACGCTCAGCGTGCGCGAATAATGACGGGCAGACCGCCCTCGATGCGCACACTCACGCGCGTCACGGGTTGCACCGCCTCGGGTGCGACCGGCACGAAATCAAAGCGGCGGCAGACTTCGCACAGAATCAAAGTGGCCTCCAGTTGCGCGACCATCGCCCCTGTGCAGGCGCGCGGCCCCAGACCAAACGGCAGATAGCTCCCCGCCACGGGTGCTGATGCATCCTCATCAAAGCGCGAAGGATCAAAGCGATCCGCATGCTCCCAGTACGCATGATGCCTGTGCACCAGCCAGGGTGAGATCACAATGAAGCTATCTTTTGGTACCTTCAGCTTGCCAAAGCGATCTTCTCTCAAGGCGCGGCGTGTGAGAAAGGCCACCGGCGGATACAGGCGCAAGCTCTCGCGAAACACATTTCTCGTCACACTGAGCCGTCTGAAATCCGCAAAGGCAAAGGCCTGTTCGCCCAGGGTCTGGTTGAGTTCTTCGCGCACGCGTTGCAGCCACTGCGGCTGCTGCGATAGCAGAAAAAACGTCCATGCCAGCGCACTGGCTGTCGTCTCGTGTCCGGCGAGAAAAAATACGGCGAGCTGATCGATCATCTGTGCTCGACTAAACGGCTGATCAACCGTATCGCGCGCATCGATCACCGCCTGTGCAAAATCGATGAAATGCTCTCCCTGATCCAGCCGTGCGAGACGTTCATCCAGCAGTTTCTCGATCAGGTCGCGTATCTGCATGGCGTCGTCAAGTAACTCGCGCGATGGCGACGACGGGTTTGACGGGTCACTATCGAGCACCACGCGCAGATTGAACTGCGGGCTGCGCCGCTGAAAACGGCCGAAAGCATGAAAGACCCTTGAAGCCTGTTCGCCATCGATCGGCTGAGAAAACAGCACGCGAAACATCACATCTGCGGTCACTCGGCTGAGCTCGGATTCGAGTTCGATGTGTGCGTCTGCAGGCAGTGTGTACAGCCGGCGTATCCAGTCATCGACCGCCTCGCGCATTTTGGGGAATAATGCCTCCAGCCGCATCTGCATGAACGCCGGCTCCAGCATCTTGCGGTCATGCTCCCAGCGCTCGCCCGCAGAGACAAGTACGCCCTCACCGATCAGCGGCATCAGCGTGGAGATCATCAGATCGCTCTTGGGATAAAACTCACGGTCTTCGTTAACGATTCTTCGTATGGTCTCGGGATGATTCACAATGAATACTGGGCGGCGGCCGATGGGCACACTGACAATATCCCGGGTGTAGCAATCTCGCGGCAGGGTGTGCAGCAGTTCGGGCGCACGTCCGAACAGGATGCGCAGCCCGATCTCCAGATTCGAACGCATCGTCGGCGCAGGCGGCCGCCAGAGTCGGGCAGATACAGCGGTGTGAGAAGACATGGGCAAGAGGATAAGACCTGATGACTATCGGACAACAGAGCACGAGTGTCTCATACCCCATGTCCATCGCCCTGTGCTCACCTCCAACGGGGTAACGCAGCATGTCCGGTTTTCGTGTTCAATAGCGGCTATGCGAACCCTGATGATCTTACTGGCTGCGCTCTGTGTCAGCCTCCCGGTGGGCGCCCAGCCGGTGCTGCGCGCACTGCCGCCCGCAGTGCAGCTGCCACAGGATGGCGCACTATCGTCTGCCAGCCAGCGGCCGGTGATCCTGTTCTTCACACTGCCGGGCTGCAGCTATTGCCGCATCGTTCGGCATGACTATCTGATACCGATGATGCGCGGACTGCGAGAAGACGAGCAGCCGCTCATCCGCGAGGTATCCGTGACCGGCGATCGTTGGCTGACAAACTTTGATGGGCAACGACTCACCGAATCCGAACTGGCCCGGCGCTACCAGGTGGCGATGACGCCAACCCTGCTGCTGGTAAACGCGCAAGGGGAGCTG
This sequence comes from Pseudomonadota bacterium, assembly GCA_041182625.1. Taxonomy (GTDB): domain Bacteria; phylum Pseudomonadota; class Gammaproteobacteria; order Burkholderiales; family Burkholderiaceae_D; genus Pernthalerella. Next base: position 5,267 of record JBEGNF010000020.1, read on the forward strand.
CTGTCCGAGCCACTGCTGGGGGGCGATCATCCGAACTACGTGGCGCTGCTGACTCGGATGATCACTGATGCGAGCCAGAAAATGGGCGGTAAGCGCGTGCGCCTGCACGGATCAGACCATCGCGAGTGATACCTTGCGTGAAGGCGGCGGGAACAACGCATCGATCTGCCGCAACACCTCATCACCGAGCACGACATCACAGGCGGCGAGATTCTCGTCGATACGAGCAATCTGAGAGGACTTGGGGATCGCCACCACGTGACCGCTGCGTATCACCCAGGCCAGCGCTAGCTGCGCGGCAGTGATACCCAACGCTACTGCCAGCGCCGCCAGCCGCTTGTCGCGCGCCAGCGTGCCTGAGCCCAACGGCGTGTAGGCCATGAGCGGCATCTGCTGTTCCTGCATCGAGGGCAGCAGATCAAATTCCGGTCCGCGTGCCAAGAGGCTGTAGTACACCTGATTAGTCGCACAGGCGCGCGTGCTGGTTGTGCTCAGCCCCATGCGTCTCTCGGTCTCACGCCAGCGATTCAGCGGAGCGAGATCCAAATTGCTGACTCCCCAATGGCGTATCAGGCCCCGCTCGCGCAATGCGACAAATCCCTCCAGCGTCTGCTCGAATGCATGACTGCCCTGCCAGTGCAGCAGGTAGACATCCACGTAATCGACACCAAGACGCTTCAGACTGTCTTCGCAGGCGCGCACCGTACCCTCTCGGCTGGCGTTATGCGGCAGCACCTTGGTCACCAGCGTGAGCTCATCACGCTTGGCCCTGCCCCAGGCGGCCAGTGCTTCACCAACTCGCCGCTCGGATTCGCCGTCGGCGTACATTTCTGCGGTATCGATGAGCCGTATGCCGCGCTCCAGTGCGTGCAGTATCGCGGCCACTTCCGATGCCGCCGCACTCGCGCGCTCGCCCATCTGCCAGGTGCCCAGCCCGATCGGCGGGCCTTTGAAGAATGATGATCGATCCATCTGGGTACTCATGAAAGGTCAACGTGATGCTTGCCAATAGCACAAGAAGTGCCATGAGCATGCGGGTCGCTGCTATAGTACAAGGGCTATCTCACGCCGCGCTGCCATCGCTCGGGAGCGCGGAATTAGAACAACATCAAATGATGAGAGACATCCATGCAACCCCCTCTGACATTTGATCTGAACGGCCGCCGCGCACTGGTCACGGGCGGCGCTCAAGGCATAGGACTGGCCATTACGCAGGCACTGGTCGCGCACGGTGCGCGTGTGCACATCTGCGGTACGAATGCCACTGCACTGAAAGAAACCGCGCAATCGTTGCCGGGCATCGGGATCAGCGTGGCTGACATCACGAAAGAAGCACAGGTCGCCGCGATGTTTACGGAAATCGAGCAGCGGCTCGGCGGGCTGGACATACTGGTCAACAATGCCGGCATTGCCGGACCGACGGCTGCCATTGAAGACATCACGCTCGATGACTGGAATCAGTGTCTGGACGTGAACCTGACCGGGACCTTCCTCTGCACACGCAGCGCCGTGCCCGGCATGAAGCAGCGCAGACACGGCAGCATCATCAACATCGGCTCGGTCGCCAGCCGGCTCGCGTTTCCGCGCCGCTCTCCGTACTCGGCGACGAAGTATGGCGTGATCGGATTGACCGAGACCTGGGCCACTGAACTCGGTCCGCACCAGATCCGCGTGAATGCCGTACTGCCCGGTATTGTCGAAGGCCCGCGGCAAGACCGCGTGCTAAGTGCGAGCGCTGAGGCCGCCGGCGTGAGTGTCGATGAGATGCGCGAGCGTGTGCTGCAGCGGGTATCCCTGCGCCGTATGGTCAGCGCCGGTGACATTGGCGCCGCTGTGGTCTTCCTGTGCTCGGATGCCGGCGCCGCCATCACCGGGCAAAGCCTCTCGGTCGATGGCAACGTCGAGACGCTGGTGCGCTGAATTGCGGACACCGGAGAGTGCGATGGTAGAGTACCCGCCTGATTCCACTATCAACCAAGCAAAACCGTGAAACAAGCCCTCGTCACTCTGGATATGGAAGGCGTGCTGACGCCGGAAATATGGATCGCTGTCGCCGACAAAACCGGTATTCCCGAGCTGCGCCGAACCACACGCGACGAGCCTGACTACGACAAGCTGATGCAGGGCCGGCTGGCCATCCTCGATCGGCACGGGTTGCGCTTGTCGGATATTCAGGAAGTGATCGCCACCCTGCCGCTGCTGCCGGGTGCCAAAGCCTTCATGGACCAGCTGCGTGCTGAGGTACAGGTAGTGATCCTGTCGGACACCTTCGAGCAATTCGCCGCGCCGTTCATGCGCCAGCTGGGTATGCCAGCGCTGCTGTGCCACACGCTGATTGTGGAGAATGATCGCATCACCCATTACCAGCTACGCATCCCTGACCAGAAGCGCAAGGCTGTGGCGGCATTCAAAGGATTGAACTATCGCGTGATCGCGGCGGGCGATTCATTCAATGACACGACCATGCTGGCCGAGGCCGATGCGGGCTTTCTGTTTCACGCGCCCGAGAATGTGATCGCGCAGTTCCCGCAATTCAAGGCTGTTGATGACTACGATGATCTGCTGGCACTGATCCGGCAGGCAATACCGCAACATTGAGAGTGCAGTGAGAGCGCTGCTTCAGCAAGGAGGCGATCATGATTCCCTGGCGAACTGTCTGGTACTACTTATCGCAATTCGTCCTGATACTGTTCTCGCTGATCGAGCTGCTGCTCGCAGCGAATTCTTCGTTTCCGAACTCGCTGATCTCACTGTTCATCGGCGGGCTGCTGGCCCTCATCGCCTATCTAAAATACCGCCGCCGCCAACGGCGTTACGAAACGGATTTTGAATCCGAATACTGAACCACCCATTGTTTTGATTTGTTCTCACTCCTTAGAACCATAAAGGCATCCATGAGCACCTCCACACCTCGCGTCGCACTCATCACAGGCGCCGGCACCGGTATCGGCAAGGCAGCGGCCCGCGCGCTGCTGGGCGCTGGTTATCAGATCGTTCTCTCCGGTCGTAACCTCGACAAGCTGGAAAAAGCCATCAAAGATATCGGCGGCAATGACGACAACTGTCTGGCCGTTACCTGCGATGTCGGTAACCCGGCCAGCGTGAAAGACATGTTCTCCCAGCTGAAAGCCAAGTTCGGCCGTATCGATCTGCTGTTCAACAACGCCGGCACCTTCACCACCGCCACGCCGGCCGAGGACATCAAATACGAAGACTGGATGAACGTGGTGAACACCAACCTGACGGGTCCCTTCCTCTGCGCACAGGAAGCGATACGCATGATGAAGGCACAGTCACCCAAAGGCGGTCGCATCATCAACAATGGCTCAATCTCGGCCTATGCGCCGCGTCCACTGTCGCTGCCCTATACCGCGACCAAGCATGCGATCTCGGGCCTGACAAAATCCATCGCACTCGACTACCGTAACGACCATATCGCGTGCAGCCAGATCGATATCGGCAATGCCGCGACCGAGATGACCGAGAAAATGGCGAACGGCATTCTGCAGGCCGATGGCTCGGTCAAGGTCGAACCACGGATGAATGCAGAGCATGTGGGGCAAGCCGTGCTGCAGATCGCGCAGCTGCCGTTGGAAAGTAATGTGCTGTTCATGACCATCATGGCGACCAACATGCCCTATGTGGGTCGCGGCTGAGCTGAACTGAAACGGAGGCTGGCCAGTGAGCGACACCCACCATCGCCGGGTCGTTCTGGCCCGCCGACCCGAGGGCATTCCGCAAGCGGCGGATTTCCGCATTGAGAGTGCACCGATACCGCGGCCCGGCGATGGCCAGGTACTGATCCGGAACCGATTTTTGTCTGTCGAGCCCGCCATGCGCGGCTGGGTGAATGCGGCGGCGAATTATTCAACACCCGTGGGCATTGGTGAGGTGATGCGCTCCTTCGCTGCCGGTGAGATCATCGAATCGAATCATCCGGAATGGGCGGCCGGCACAGCAGTCACCGGCATGTTCGGCTGGCAGGAATATGCTGCCGTCGATCCCACAGTCATCGATTGCCGTGTCGATGAGCCTGACCTTCCCTTGTCAACCTACCTTGGCGTACTGGGCATCAATGGCATCACCGCGCATTACGGGCTGCTAAAGATCGGCGAGCCGCGCGCGGGCCAGATCGTAGCGGTCTCGACAGGCGCTGGTGCAGTAGGATCGATCGTCGGTCAAATCGCGAAACTCCACGGTTGCAAAACCATTGCTATTACTGGAGGCGAGACCAAGCGATCGCTCTGTCTGCGCCGCTTCGGGTTCGATTATGCGGTCGATTACAAGCGCGACGATTTTGCGGCAGAACTCGCACACGCCTGCAAGGAAGGTATCGATATCTACTTCGACAATACCTCGGGCACGATTAGCGATTCCGTGATGCCTTATCTGAATGTCGGCGCGCGCGTGATCATCTGTGGCACCGCATCCGTCGCGAACTGGGACCCGCCGCCATCGGGCCCGCGTGTCGAGCGTCACCTGCTGGTCAAGCGCGCGCGCATGCAGGGTTTCGTGATACTCGACCATAAAGATCACTATGCGAGCGCGCGCGACGATCTCGCGCACTGGGTACGCGAGGGCTTGATACATTTCGAGGAAGATATTCTTGAGGGGATCGATCAGGCGCCGGGTTCGATCGCTGGTTTGTATCGAGGGGATAACCTGGGTAAGCGACTCATCCGCGTGGGATGACGATGGAACTTCGCTCGATAAGGCCCCTGGATCCCGGCCTTCGCCGGGATGACGCTGGAGCTTCGCTCAATAAGGCCGCTGGATCCCGGCCTTCGCCGGGATGACGCTGGAGCTTCGCTCCAGCGTCACTTCCACAGCGCGCATTTGCTCTCTGCTTTGGTGGTGAATGCCTCGGCGGCAGGAATGCTGCGCACGATCTTGTAGTAATCCCACGGATACTTCGATTCTTCCGGTGTCTTCACCTGCACCAGCTTGAGGTCGGTCATCAGGCGACCGTCTTCACGCACCGACGCGTTGGTGGCATACATGTCATTGACCACGCCCTTGCGGATGTGCGCAAGCACCTTGTCGCCGTCATCGGTACCCGTCTCTCTGACTGCCTTCAGATAGGTCATTGCGGATGAATAGGTCGATGCATGCAGCGCCGTCGGCATGCGCTTCATCACCGCGAAATAGCGCTTTGACCATGCGCGGGAATCGGTGCTCTGGTCCCAGTACCAGCTGTCGGTGGTGTACAGCCCCTGAGTGTCTTTGAGACCCAGCGCGTGCACGTCGGTGATGAACATCAACAGCGCGGCGACTTTCATTGATTGTGTGATGCCGAACTCGTTGGCTGCCTTGATCGTATTGATCAGGTCATTGCTGGCATTCGCCAGTCCGAGTACCTGCGCTTTGGAAGCCTTCGCCTGCACGAGAAAGGAAGAAAAATCCGACGCGTTCAGCGGATGGCGCGATGCGCCGAGCACATTGCCACCCAGCGCCTTGATCACCTTGGTCGCGTCGCCTTCCAGCGACGATCCGAACACATAATCCGCGGTCAGGAAGTACCAGCTCTTGCCGTCCTGACGCACCACCGCCGAGCTGGTGCCGCGCGCCGCAGCGACGGTATCGTAACCGTAGTGAATGGTGTAGTAAGAACAGTCTTCATTTGTGACGCGTGCCGTGGCAGTGGCGGGGATGATCAGCGGCTTTTTCTTTTCAGCGGCAAGCCTGGAGACAGCGAGCATCACCGACGAGTTCGCACCCACCATCAGCACATCGATCTCTTCACGATCCAACCACTCGCGCGCCTTGCTGGCGCCGACGTCGGCTTTGTTCAGATGGTCAGCAAATAAGATCTCGATTTTCTTGCCATTGATCTTGCCGCCCACATCGGCGATCGCGAGTTTGATCGCCTCGACGCCGCCCTGACCGGAAATATCAGAGTACGGGCCAGACATATCGGTCAGCAGACCGATGCGTATGGTGTCGCCCGTGTACTGCGCTGACGCATCGGGGGCGATGCCGGACAGCGCAACGGACAACGCCATCATGGTGATGATACCGGTGAATCGCTTCATGGCCTCTCCCGTCGGCTGTTACCGGTGGATCTGATCATCCGTCCTACCCGGCAGTATGGCCGCCCGCTACCTCAGCTGGCGACCCATTTGATGGGTCATCTCAGTGCGGTGTGCCGTCCCGCCCTGATCGCGCAGCGATATAGGCGATCATGTTTGGCATGTGCTCATCGCCATGACCGGCATCGCATTCCTGCGTGATCGTCTGTTTGATCGCAGCGGCGACAGTGTGATCAGCGTGAGTATCCGCCGCGTAGGTCGTGTAGTAGCCAAGATCCTTGGACGCATTCGACAGCGAGAATCGCAGATTGGACGTATCGCCGTCATTCAACAGGTAGGGCTTCAGACGCTCCAGTGCTGCGCCCCAGCCGCCACCCTTGTGCAGCACATCGACGAACTCTTCCGGCGCAATGCCGGATTTACGTGCGCAGGCCGCTGCTTCGGCAATCACGGTCACGGTGCCAAGCGACACATAGTTGTGCAGCAGCTTCATCTGATGCCCGGCACCGACCTCGCCCATGTGATGAATATTTTCGGCGAAGCAGTCGAGCACAGGCTTGACGGCTTCAAACGTGCGCGCATCGCTGCCGACCAGCAGATTCAGACGTCCCTCTGCAGCCTCTTTGGGGGTGCGCGTCATCGCGGCATCGATCAGCACGCTGCCTGCAGCAGTGACGAGCTTGGCCAGTTTTTGTGTCGATGACGGTATCGAGGTCGAGCAATCGATCACAATGCTGCCCGGCTTGAGACCCGTGATCAGCCCGTCTGCGCCGGTCAGTACTGATTCCACCTGGGGCGCGCCGGTGACGCACAGCAGGATGATCTCTGTCTCGGCACCGAGCGCCTTGGGGGTCTTCACGGTCTTCACGCCCTGCGCGAGCAGACTGTCCAGCGGCTGATTGCCCTGATGCTCCATCACGGTCAGCGGGTAGCCGTGCTTGACGATGTTGCTGGCAATACCGTGGCCCATCAGGCCGATACCGATCATTCCGATTTTTTTCATGAGCTTCTCCGTGCAGGCTGACCGTGCTGCATCCTCTGCAGCACGGTAGCTTTTTTTATTGTGGGTTGAATAGACTGGTTTTTGTTTTTCTTATGCGCCCATCTGCTCGGCCAGATGATTGAAGTCACGCGCGGCAAAGGTAAAGCGGCTGAGGTCGCCTTTGGGTACCGTCATGTCGGGGCCGTATTCGTCCGGACGCTCGATGAACGCGGTCTGCAATCCACAGGCTTTCGCCGCGTCGAGGTCATCCTCATGCGCGGCGACCAGCATGACTTCATTGGGCGGGATGTCAAAGATCTCAGCCACGCCGAGATACGTCTCAGGGTCGGGCTTGTAATGACGGAAGACTTCGGCGGAGAGGATCAAGTCCCAGGGCAGACCGGCGTGTTTAGCCATATTCGCCAGCAACCCGAGATTGCCATTCGATAGCGTTGTCAGCGTGAACTTGCGCTTCAAGCGTGTCATGCCACCCACCGTATCGGGCCATGGCGCGAGCCGGTGCCATGCGCGGTTCAGCTGGTAGCGTGCCTCTTCGTCGAGCTCGATGCCGAAGTCGGACAGTATGCGGTCAAGAATGAGGCGATGCAGATCATCGATCTTGGTCCAGCCGCGCTTTCCTGTGCGGACTTCATCCATCGCGGGCTTGTAGCCGGCACGCCAGGCGGAGGCAAACTTGTTGCCGTCCACGCCGGGGATCATCGCCTCGGCTTCGCGCCAGATAGAACCATGCCAGTCAACGACTGTGCCGAACACATCGAAAGCCAGTACTTTTGGAAGTGTCATCACACCGCTCCCCAGGCGTCAGATTATTTCGCCGGCAGACGCGTCGCCTGCCAGGAAATGAACTGCACCTTGCCATCACGCTTGGCCCAGATCGCATGGAAGCGCAGCTCGACCGTCATCTCTTTATCATTCACCGTAACCTCGAAATTGCCATTGCCGGTCAACGTCGCCACACAACCAAAGGTGCGCACGACGACGTCCGAGCGCCGCATCACGCGGTATTTCACCGCGCCGGTGCGCATCGATTCGATATAGGTCTGCTTGTTGTCGACTAACGCGCTGCTGTGGATGTACACCAGATCATTGGCGATCAGCCGATCCATCGCGGCAAAGTCATTACTCATCTGCGCCGCGTAGCGGGCATCTTCCGCCTTGACCGCCTCGTCCGCAGTGATGGGTTCACAGCCGGCGGCGTGCACGGCGGTGGCAAAGGCAATGGACGCGAAGCACAGCATCGCGGCGGCAACTCTACGCATGGGATTCTCCTCGGATTATTTTTATTCGGCCTTGAGGGGCCATTTTTGTTGGCTGGGTCGGCGAATTCAGCCCATTGATGATACTGTAAGCGCCAGAGAGCTGGCGAAAAAATTCCATCTCGGGATTTCCAAAACAGCATAAAACGGCCATTCATGCCGCCACTCGGGAGACTGCAATGAAAACGATAATTTCCGGCCTGCTGATCGCTCTCGCTGCCGCGATGCCGCTGACGGTCGCCGCCGGTAACGAATGGATCACCGACGCCAAAGGCTGCAAGATCGCCAACCTGGCGCCGCAAGAGGGCGAGACCGTCAGCTGGAGCGGCGACTGCCGGAACGGACTGGCCAATGGCGAAGGCACGCTGACCTGGTTCGAATCGGGCGTGAAGACGGAAGTCTACGAGGGCACCATGGTGGATGGCTATGCGGAAGGACGCGGCACGCTCAGGCGGGGTGGCAGCGCCTATGTCGGCGAATTCAAGCAGAGCTTGCAGCATGGACGGGGTCGTTATGAGGATGCGGACGGCAGCTGGTACTCCGGCGAATGGTCGGAAGGAATGCCGCACGGCCGCGGACAGATGCAGACGCCGGATGGCAAGCTGCTCAAAGGTTTCTGGAACAAGGGCGAGTACGAGGACGAAGGAGCTATGCCCTCTCGCACCTGAGTCTCGCCTCAACCGTCACCGAGGCAGCTACCTGAGCGCGGTCCTCAGATCGTGCGTCGCAGCGCCTCGAAGAATAAATCTGCCTGCAGCCGCTCGCCCTCGAGCTGCTTTGCCACCTGATCCACCAATACCGGATTGACCGGCGCCAGCGGCGCGCCGCTTCGCGCGGCCAGCACCTCTACCATGCACGCACGCTCGAGGTAATACAGATCGTCATAGGCGTAGGCAATGCTGGGCCCGCAGACCACCACACCATGATTCCCGAGGAAGGCAATATCTGCGCCTTGCATCGCATGGGCGATGCGCTCGCCCTCGACATGGCTCAGGGCCACGCCGTTGTAATTAGCAGCGATTGCCAGCCGACCATGAAAACGCATCGCATTCTGCGACAACGTGGTATCCAGCGCGCGCCGAGACGTCAGGGTCAGTGCAGTGGAAAATGGCATGTGCGTGTGCAGCACACACGCCTTGCCACAGATGCGGTGTATGGCCGCATGAATGTACATGGCGGTGGGTTCAACGTCGTGGCGACCCGCAAGGCGATTGCCCTGCTCATCGACCATCACAATATCGTCCGCACTGATCTCGGCCCAGAACAGACCGCGCGGATTGATCAGGAAACGCTTCGATCCATCCGGCAGCTCGACACTGAAATGATTGCAGATGCCCTCGCCCAGCCCGTGGTGCGCTGCCGCACGCAAAGCGAGCGCGAGGTCTTCTCGCAGCTGCCTGACTGCGCGTGATTTGAACTCTTTGGCGTGCATCAATTCTCTCCCCCGACATTATTCATGCTGACGCTAACAGAAAAACGTCGTGCAACCAAACCTTTAACTTTATTGAAACCAGACTAACCGCTCAGCGACACATGAAGCATTTGCCGCCTACAATGCGGGATCGTGCCAACCATCGCCGTGAATAACAATAATGAGCTCCGGTATCTCGCGCACCGCTTTCCTTACTCTGCTGCTGATCGCGGCCATGATGGGCGCCAATCATGTTGCTGCCCGCTTTGCATTCAACGACTCAGTCAGCGTGATGACGGCGGTGATCTTTCGCAGCGGCGTCACTGCCAGCATCATCGCGCTGCTGCTGCTGCGGCAGCGCGTGACGCTGGAGTTCAGCGCGCGGCACAAGCGCTTCCTGCCTGTGATCGGCAGCCTGATCGCAGTCCAAAGCTTTTGCTTGTACTCGGCAGTCGCGCGGCTGCCAGTGGCGCTCGCACTGCTGGCTTTCAACACGTATCCGCTGTGGACTGCGTTCTGGGCGCGCGTGATCTATCAGCATCGCGCCGAACCTTTTGTGCTCAAGGCGATGCCGGTGATGCTGTTCGGTCTAGCCCTCGCGCTCGATGTGCTCGGTGCTGCTTCCGGGCTCGGCGCGAATGCGCACTGGCAGCAGATCGGTGCAGGCGTGGGGTTTGCGACAATGGCCGCCGCCACCTTTGCGCTGGCGATGGTGATCACCCAACATGAAGCGGTGGACCTTGATGGCCGGGTGAGGACATTCATCACGCTGGGCACAGTGACGCTGCTTACCTCGCTGCTGGCGTTCTTCAGTGGCGGCTGGTCGCTGCCCCAGTCATCGACCGGCTGGTGGGGGCTGGCTGGCCTGACCTTTTTGTACGGTACAGCATTCACCCTGATGTTCAGCCTGCTGCCACGGCTGGGAGTGGTCGGCAATTCGGCGATCATGAATATCGAGCCCGTGTTTGCGCTGGTACTGGCGTGGCTATTGCTCGGTCAGGCCATCGCACCGGTGCAGGTAGCTGGCGCACTGATCGTGGTTGGCACGGTGATGGCGCTGGGTCTCAGACGACGCTGAACCGTATAGGGAGCACCTCAAATGGATCGCATCGATCTCTCGCCTTGGCGAGTCGCACACAACACCCGGTTCAGTCTGGGCGATATCGACAGTCACCCACCAAAAACTTTTCCCGCAGACGACGATTCGCTCGCCCACCAAATCAAAAAACTCTCTGACAAACTGAACAAGCTGCAGGCCACGCTGCACGCATCCCGTAGTCGCTCGCTGCTGCTGATCCTGCAAGGCATGGACACCTCGGGCAAGGACGGCACGATACGTCATGTGTTCTCTCATGTGAGTCCGCTCGGCGTACGTGCGGTGGCTTTCGGCGCGCCGACTGATAAAGAATTAGCTCATGATTTTCTCTGGCGCGTGCACGACAAGGTGCCTGCGCGCGGCGAACTGGTCATCTTCAACCGCAGCCATTATGAAGATGTGCTGGTGACCCGTGTGCGTGGCCTGATCGACAAAGATACGTGCGAGAAGCGCCACCGGCATATCGAGCACTTCGAATCTCTGCTGCATGACGGTGGCACCGTCGTGCTGAAGTGCTTTCTGCATATCTCGAAGCACGAGCAGAAGAAACGGTTACAGGCCCGTCTGGACGATCCGCATAAACAATGGAAGTTGCAGCCTTCCGATTTTGCGGACCGCAAGCTATGGCCACAATTCATGGAGGCATATGAAGAAGCGCTTGCCGCCACCAGTACCGCGCATGCGCCATGGTACGTGGTGCCCGCCGATTCCAAGCCTCACCGTGATCTGTTCATCGCCGCGCTGCTGGTGCAGACGCTGGAGAAACTCGACCTGACAATGCCCAAGCCGTCGTTTTCGCTCAGTGATGTGAGGCTGGACTGATGACCTTGCCGGCGCGCTTGCAGGCCGGTGATCTCTGGGGCGGAATGGCCGCCGCGGTTGTCGCTCTGCCCGCCGCGATCGGTTTTGGCGTGGCAGTGTACGAACCACTCGGTCAGAGCTTCAATGCGCAGGGAGTAATGGCTGGAATGGTCGGCGCAACGCTGCTCGGTGTGCTGGCCGCGCGGTTCGGCGGCTGCCAGCGTCTGATCTCCTCGCCGTGCGCGCCGGCGGCGGCCGTGCTGTCTGCTTTCGCAATCCAGTTTACGCAACATGGTATGCCCGCCGATCAGGTGCTGCTCTCGCTGCTGCTGATCGGCGCGATCTCTGGTGCGCTGCAAATACTGTTTGGCCTGTCACGGCTGGGCGAACTGATCAAGTTCATGCCATATCCGGTGGTGAGTGGCTATCTGTCGGGCGTGGGACTGATCATCATCGCGTCGCAGATGCCCAAGTGGCTGGGCGTGACGGGTAATCGCGGCTTCTGGTTTGCGCTCACTTCACCGGAGCAATGGCGTGCGCCCAGCCTGATCGTTGGTGCAGTCGCCATGCTGCTGATGTGGCTGGGTCCACGGCTGACCCTGCGCGTGCCAGCGGTCGTGATCGCGATGATGGGTGGCTCGCTCACCTATGCCATGCTCGGTGTATGGGATGAGTCCTTGCGCAGCTTGCAGGGCAACACGCTCATCGTCGGGCCGCTCGGCGGGCTGAGCGATAGCGGCGGCGCCAGCGATGCGCTGGGTGGCTTGTCGAATCTGTTGTCCAGTCTGCTCATGCCCTGGCAGGCAGTCGCCGGCGCGCATCTGCCCTCGCTGGGGAATCTGCTGTATCCAGCGCTGACGCTCGCGGTGCTGCTGTCCATTGACACGCTCAAGACCTGCGTCGTGCTGGACACGCTCACACGCTCGCGGCATGACTCGAATCGCGAGCTGATCGGCCAGGGCATCGGCAATCTCATGTCGGCGCTGTGCTCTGGCATGCCGGGTGCGGGCACCATGGGCGCGACGCTGGTCAACATCTCGAGCGGCGCGCGCACGAGCGCATCGGGCATGATCGAAGGCGCGTTGGTGCTGCTTGCCTACCTGCTGCTGGCGCCCTTGCTGGCGTGGATACCACTGGCCGCATTGGCGGCGATACTGATTGTGGTCGGTCTGAGGATGATCGACCGTCACAGTCTGTCACTGGCGCGTTCGCGCGATACGCAGCTGGATTTTGCGGTGGTGATCACGGTAGCCGTGGTGGCACAAGTCTTCAGTCTGATCATAGCGACCGGCACTGGACTGCTTCTGGCCGTGCTGCTGTTCTTGCGCAAGCAGATCGGTTCACAGGTCGTTCGACGCGCCACCTTTGGCCATCAGGTGTTCTCACGCTGCGAGCGGCTGGAGCACGAGCGCGCGCTTCTCGAAGACAAAGGCCGACAGACCGCCATTCTTGAATTGCAGGGTCCCCTGTTCTTCGGCACTGCCAACCAGTTGTATCGTGGGGCGGAGCCTTACCTCACAGGGTACCGCTACCTGATACTCGATCTTCGCTGGGTGCAGTCGGTCGATTTGAGCGCGGTGCATGCGCTGGAGCAGCTGCGCGACCGGCTCGCGGAAAGCGGCCACGAGCTGATCCTCAGCGACTTGCCGGCGGAACTGCCCAGCGGCGACAACCTGCGACAGTACTTCGATCACACCGGTATCCTGCAGGAGCGGACGCACATCCGGGTATTCAACGAACTCGACGATGCGCTCGAATGGATAGAAGAACAATGGCTGAACGAGGCAGGGCTGCGCCCGCGTGCCGGCCAGCGACTGACGCTGCGCGACTTCGATATCTTCCGTTACCGGAAAGACGACACGCTGGCTGACCTGGAGGCCTGCATGCAGCGTCACTCGCTGGCACCCGGCGAGCGGCTGTTCACCACGGGTGACCGCAGCGACGAGCTGTACTTCATTCTGCAAGGCGAAATCCGGCTCGAAGTGCCGCTGGCAGACGGTCGCGCGCATCACATCGCTTCTCACCATCAGGGCGATTTCATTGGCGAGCTGGGATTTCTCGACGGCCGCGCACGGGCTGATTCAGCAACTGCGGTGACCGAGGTCGAACTGCTTTCTCTGTCACGCTTCCGTTTCGATCAGCTCGCCGAAAATCACCGGCGACTTGGCGTCACGCTGATCACCGAAATCGCGCGTGTGTTGGCTTCCCGCTTGCGTCAGACCAGCAAGGAGCTGCGCGTGCTCGAAAGCAGCTGAATTTTTTCATTCAGCGGCACTTTTATCGCGCAAGTGTTCGATTTCGAACTCCCTGCATTGCGTGAAAACGCCAGTATTTATGCGGGTTTGCGCTAAATCACGATGTCAATCACGCGATCCGCGACAATTTTTTTAAGCGCGCTCGCAAACGCGACACAATCGCGCAAACCGTGCTCAGAAAACCCCGCCGAAGGTCCTCCGAACCCAAAAATGGGGGGTGCTCCGGAGTTGTGGTATACTGTGTATACATACAGTACTCAAGAACCTGAACACCCCCCTGAAAACCCGCGAAAAACCGTGGCGGAGTTATTAAAATGGAAACCGAAATGATTGATCAGGAGCTTCCCGGCAAGCTCGACATCAGGATCGTGTCCCGGCCCTCAAGCCAGGCGCAGCGCATCTGGCGCAAGCGCGGCCGTCGCCGCGAGATGCCCGGTCCGGTGCTGTTCCAGCAGATCGATGTGCACACCATCGCGGTACGTTTACTGCCTACGGGTACACAATAAGCCGCTGACAAACGCTCATCGCATTCCCGGTTAAAGGCAATCTGTATCAAGCCGCTCGTGCACTGCACCAGCGGCTTTTTCATTGGTGCGGGCAAAAGTCCGGCCTAGTCAAAGCTGAATCTCGGCGGAGGTTTTTCGGGCTACACTCGTCAGCACTGCAGTATCCCCTCTACATTAATAACTACATTCGAGAGACAGCCCCATGATCCGAGTACTCAAGGCCGGCCAGACCGTCGCCCAGAAAGCCCAGAACGAAAACAGCGTCCGCGATACCGTCACTGGCATCCTCGCCGACATCGAGGCTCGCGGCGATGCCGCTGTCGCCGAGGTGTCGAAGAAATTCGACAGCTGGTCACCCGCCAGCTTCCGTCTGTCCGATGATGAAATTGCCAAGTGCGTCACATCCCTGTCGCAAGGCGAGGTCGATGACATCAAGTTCGCGCAGCAGCAGGTGCGCAATTTCGCGAAGATTCAGCGTGAGGCGATCCGCGATGTCGAGGTCGAGACCTTGCCCGGCGTGATCCTCGGTCACAAGAATTTGCCGGTCGAAAGCGTCGGCTGCTACGTCCCCGGCGGCAAATTCCCGCTGGTCGCGTCCGCTCACATGGGCGTGGTAACAGCCAAGGTCGCGGGTGTGGATCGCATTCTTGCTGCGTCGCCACCGATCAATGGCGCACCCAACCCGGCCGTGGTCGCGGCGATGCATCTGGGTGGTGCGGATGAGATCTACACCTTCGGCGGCGTACAGGCGATTGGCGCGATGGCGATCGGCACGCAGACCATCAAGCCGGTATCGATGCTGATCGGCCCGGGTAATGCGTTCGTTGCCGAAGCCAAGCGCCAATTGTTTGGCCGCGTCGGCATTGACCTGATCGCTGGGCCAACCGAGACGCTGGTGATCGCCGATGACACGGTCGATGCCGAGATGTGCGCGACCGACCTGCTCGGTCAGGCGGAGCATGGTTTCAACACCCCTGCGGTGCTGCTGACAAATTCAGAAAAGCTCGCACGCGAGACCATGGCCGAGATCGAGCGCCTGCTGAAGATCCTGCCCACCGCGAACACCGCCTCGGTATCGTGGCGAGACTATGGCGAGGTGATCGTCTGCGATACCTTCGATGAAATGGTCAGCGAAGCCGACCGCATCGCCTCCGAACATGTGCAAGTCATGACGCGCGACGATGACTACTTCCTGAATAACATGCGCAACTATGGCGCGCTGTTCCTTGGCCCGCGCACGAATGTCGCCTATGGCGACAAAGTGATCGGTACCAATCACACGCTACCCACCGGCAAAGCCGCGCGATACACCGGTGGGCTGTGGGTTGGCAAGTTCATCAAGACTTGCACCTACCAGAAAGTACTGACCGACGAAGCCAGCACCATGGTCGGCGAGTATTGCTCTCGCCTGTGCGCCATCGAGGGCATGATCGCTCACGGCGAACAGGCCAACCTGCGCGTGCGCCGCTATGGCCGGCAGGATGTCCCGTATGGTGGCGTTCCGGCCTGAGCGCGGAGGCCACGATGACCCTGCCTGCACCGAATTTTCGGCTCGATGGAAAATCGGCACTCGTCACCGGCGCCAGTCGCGGCATAGGACTAGCGGCTGCCATCGCACTGGCACAAGCCGGCGCCGCAGTGACACTTGCCGCCCGCTCGGAGGATGAGCTTGCCACCGCCTGCAAGGACATTCATGCGAGTGGTGGAAAAGCTGACTATGTGGTGATCGATGTCACCGATGCGACTGCTATCGAGAGTATGGTCAGTGCGCGTGGCCCGTTTCATATCCTGGTCAACAATGCGGGGATGAACCGTCCCAAGCCGCTGGTGGAAGTGACGAATGAAGATATCGACGATATTTTCACGTTGAACGTTCACTCGGTGTTCTACTTGACACGCGCGGTCGCGCGTGGCTTGCTGAAGGCTGGCCAGCCCGGTTCCATCATCAATATCTCTTCGCAGATGGGCCACGTCGGCGCACCAAAGCGCACCGTCTATTGCGCGAGCAAACATGCGATCGAAGGCATGACCAAGGCACTCGCCTGGGAGCTCGGGCAGCAAAACATTCGGGTCAATTCTATCTGCCCGACCTTCATCGAAACGGCACTCACCAAGGGTATGTTCGACGATCCGGCATTCAAGCAATCCGTGATCAGCAAGATCGCGCTCGGCCGCATCGGGCAGATCGAAGAAGTCATGGGCTCGATAGTCTTTTTGGCCAGCGAGGCCTCCAGCCTTGTCACAGGTAGTGCGCTGATGCTGGACGGGGGCTGGACGGCGGCCTAGAACAGCGACACCAAACAACCACACAAAAACAAATCAAGGAGACAGCATGAAAGCAAGCGAAGTCACTGGCGGCCGGCCAGTCACCGTGATCGGCGCCGGACTGGTCGGTGCCGGGTGGGCGATCGTGTTCGCACGCGCTGGCCTGAATGTGCGCATGTTCGATGTCAACCCACAGGTGCTGGAGAGTGCGCCGGCGCTGGTCGCGCAACAGCTCGATGGTCTGCATTCGTATGGCTTGTTAAAAGAATCCGTCGATACGATACGGGCACGCATCACCGTCGTGCACCACCTCAAACAAGCGCTCGACGGTGCCTGCTATGCGCAGGAATCTGTGCTCGAAAAAGTCGATGTCAAGCGTAAGCTGGTCGAAGAGATCGATAGCTTCGGCTTTGATGATCTGATCGTCGGCAGCTCGACCTCCGGCATACCCGCGTCCGACTTTGGCCTGAACCTGAAGATGTCGCCGCGAATTCTGGTGTCGCATCCAGTGAACCCGCCCTATCTGGTACCCATTGTCGAACTGGTCGGCTCGCCACAGACGTCGAATGCCACCATCGATTTCACCGACAAGCTGATGCAGGCCGCAAAGATGTCGGTCGTGCGCGTGAATAAGGAAACCGAAGGCTTCGTGCTGAACCGACTGCAGGCAGTGCTGCTGCGCGAGGCATGGACACTGGTGGCCGAGGGCGTCTGCAGCTGCGAAGATATCGACAAAACCATACGTGATGGTCTCGGCTGGCGCTGGTCATTCATGGGCCCGTTCGAGACCATCGACCTGAATGCACCGAATGGTGTCGCAGATTACGCGGCACGCTTTGGCCCGCTATTTCACCGCATTGCCAAATCGCGAGATCAGGAACGCCCATGGGATGAGCCGCTGGTCAAAGAAGTCGAATCCCAGCGCCGTCAGTATGTGAAGCAGAATGAACTCAACACCCGCCGTGCATGGCGCGATGATCAGCTGATGAAATTCGCGGTGCATCGCGAGCGCACCTCGGACCAATAGGAAAAACCATGAAAATGTCGCGTCTGCGAACAACGACCCTTGCTGCGCTGCTAGGTGCCATCTCGTTCGGCATCGCTGTTCAAGCAGCAGATCGAGGCACACCCTATCAGATGCTGGCCGGCGCTGCCGATCATGATGATCCCATGATCGTCGCGGGTTACCGCGCGATCTTTACCTGCTCCGCGCATTTCCTGATGAACCGTCCATTGGACGATATCAAGCGGGTGGAACTGGTGGATGTGGAAGGGCGCGGCTTTCCTGATCCGGTGATCGACGAGAAGCGGCAGCTGGTGATCGCAAAAGACCCAAGCGGCAAATTCACGCGCATTGCAGCCTTCCGTGACAGCATGGGTTGCACTGTATTGCCGCCTCACTGGACCGAGAGCGATGTGCCGCGCCTGCCCTATGTGTCGTACGCACCGGCGCCTGACCTGAGCAAAGTCCCATTCCCCGAGGGCGACAAGAGCCCGCTGCCGCCCAGCGGCCTCGACCGGCGCTTCGAGAACTTGGAACCCGTGCTCGAGCGCGCCTTCGATGGCGTCTCCCATGCAAAAAAGCCGGGCACAGTCACCACCTCGGTGCTCGTGATCAAGCTTCGCCCGAATGGCGAGCAGCTGATCGCCGAGCGCTACCGGCCGGGCTTCGGTATCTTCTCAGGCTATCGCACATGGTCGACCACCAAGAGCATCACCGCCGCGCTGATGGGCATCGCCAGCCGACAGGGCTTGGTGACGCTCGATGCGCCCGTCGCAGTGCCGGAATGGCCGGAAGGCGATGCACGACGCGCGATCACGTATCAGCAGCTGATGTGGATGTCGAGCGGACTGGCCAGCGGTGGCCCGAATTCGGCGGCCGTGTACTTCGGTGGACAGGATGTGATCAGCGCAGCGACCGGCACCTCACTGGAAGCCGCACCTGGCACGCGTTGGAAATACGCGAACAATGACACACTGCTGCTGATGCGTTCGCTTCGTCACCTGCTGCATGATGATCTGCGCTATCTACGCTTCCCTTACGATGAGCTGTTGCATCCACTCGGTATGTACAACACCCGAATGGAAGTCGATCATCAGGGCAATTTTGTCGCGTCCAGTCAAACCTACACCACCGCGCGCGATCTCGCGCGCTTTGGCATCCTGCTCGCGCGTGATGGCGTGCACAAGGGCAAGCGCCTGCTGCCCGAGGGCTTTGTCAAATTCGTCAGCACGCCCGCACCGACCAAACCGCCAGTACCCAATGAGTGGGGGTATGGCGCGCAGTTCTGGTTGCTGGATACGATGCCAGGCGTGCCCAAAGGGACCTTTACCACCTTCGGTAACAAAGGCCAGTACGTCAGCGTGGTGCCCTCCGAAGGCCTCGTGATCGTGCGCACCGGCGTTGACCCCAACGGCATCGAATACAAACAAGACCGGCTCGTGGCAGAAGTGCTGCAGGTGCTGGGCAGAGCCCCGAAACAGTAACAGGCAGATCCCATGCATACGCCGCCGAGCTCCGCTGACCTGATCGATTCACGTTACGCATTCATCCGTTTACTGTTCGCGCTGGCAATCATGACGCTGGGCAGCGTGGGCATGTACGTCGTCGTCGTTGTGCTGCCCGTCGTGCAGGCGGAATTCGGTATCACGCGCGCAGATGCCTCGCTGCCGTACACCGTGCTGATGCTGGGTTTCGGTTTCGGCGGCATCCTGATGGGCCTCTGGTCCGACAAGTTCGGTGTGTTCCGAGTTCTTCTGATCGGCGCGGCAGGAAATCTACTCGGCTTTCTGTGGGCCAGCCACTCACCGAATATTCTCAGTCTCGCCTTTGCGCACGGCATGATCGGGATGTTCGGCGGCTCGGCGAGCTTTGCACCATTGATGGCAGACACAGCGCTCTGGTGGAACCGGCGGCGCGGTATTGCGGTGGCGATCTGCGCCAGCGGCAATTATCTGGCGGGGACGCTGTGGCCACCGATCATGCAATCAGGTATTGATCATCTCGGCTGGCGACAGACTTATCTGATGATCGGCATGGTCTGCGGTATCGGTATCACCTTGCTGGCTTTGCGTCTGCGCCCACGTCCGCCTTTACATGACGGATCGCGTCCGCCCGGCATGCCCTCGCATGCACACCCATCTGATCGACCTTTCGGGCTGAGCCTCAATCAGGCGCAGCTGCTGCTGGCGATTGCCGGACTCTCTTGCTGTGTTGCGATGTCCATGCCTCAGGTGCATATCGTCGCGTATTGCAGTGATCTGGGCTTTGGCGCTGCGCGCGGCGCACAAATGCTGTCACTGATGCTGGGCTTTGGTATCGCCAGCCGACTGATCTCGGGCTTCATCTGCGACCGCATCGGTGGGCTGCGCACACTGATGCTGGGCTCAATACTTCAGGGCATTGCACTCTTGATGTTCCTGCCGTTCGATGGGCTGGTATCGCTGTATCTCATCTCAGCCATGTTTGGTCTGTTCCAGGGCGGGATCGTGCCCTCTTACGCCATCATCGTGCGTGAATATTTTCCCCCCGCCGAAGCCGGCGCGCGTGTTGGCGCGGTGCTGACCGCCACCCTGTTTGGCATGGCGCTCGGTGGCTGGATGTCGGGCAAGGTGTTCGATCTCACGGGCTCGTATCATGCCGCATTCATCAATGGCATCCTGTGGAATCTGCTGAACTTGAGCATCGCCGTGTGGCTGTACTGGCGGGTCGGGGGTTTCCGTCGCAGCGCGAAAATCGCCTGAATCGCTATCTGAAAGGAACTTCAGATGACGACCAAGATCTGGGAAGCCTATGCGCTGCGCTACGCGCACATGCCGCGCCGTCGGCTGGAAAATTTCATCGCGCATGACCTGCATGATGCGGCGATGGACATGGATTATTTTGTCTGGTTCCTGAGGTCCGGCAACGAAATCATCCTGATCGACACCGGCTTCGGCGCCGAGGCTGCCCAGCGCCGCAAGCGCAATCTGCTACGCTGCCCGATTGATTCGCTGAAGGCTGCCGGCATTCATCTGGAAGATATCCGCGACACGATCATCACGCATGCGCATTACGATCATGCGGGCAACACCGAAAAGCTGAAGAATACTTGCTTTCATTTGCAGGAAAAAGAAATGTCTTACGCAACCGGCAAGGACATGCGACACCGCTTCTGCCGGCATGCGTATGACGCGAAAGATGTCTGCGAGCTGGTGATGGCCAACTTCGAGGAGCGCGTGGCCTTTCATGATGGCGCGTATGAACTGAGGCCCGGCATCACCGTGCATTGGGTCGGCGGACATACGCGCGGACTTCAGGTAGTACGTGTGCACACCCAGCGCGGCTGGATCGTTATCGCGTCCGATGCGTCGCATTATCTGGAAAACCTGCGCAATCGCTCGCCCTTCCCCATCGTGATCGACAGCGGCGACATGCTGGCAGCGTATGAGCTGATCGAAACACTCGCGGAGTCGCCGGACCACGTGATTCCCGGGCATGATCCGCTGGTGATGCAGAGCTACAAGAGCGTGGGACCGGTGGGACTGGAGATTGTGTCGCTGGTGGAACCCGCCTGAAAAAGCTTACCGCAGGGTGTCACTGCCAGAGCAAAGAGGGATTCCGACCTTCGCCGACATGACGATTTTTAAGCAGGTGGATTTTACGTCGCATTTCCCGGTTGAGACGAAGGGACTCTCATATCCTCACTCCAGCGCAGACCGAGATGCATGGTCAATCTGGCAGAAAAATATTAATGAGTAGTACGCCTCTTCACCTCGCCTTACGCAACACATTCTCCGCCATCTTGATGCTCGCAATATCAATCAACCGTCCCTCCAGACTCACCGCACCCCGTCCTTCCTTCTGCGCCTGATCCATCGCCTCCATGATGCGCCGCGCATAGGCCAGCTCTTCCTCGCTCGGCGAGAACACGCGATTCGCGATCTCGATCTGGGTCGGATGGATGCACCACTTGCCCTCATAGCCCAGCGCCGCACCACGACGGGCGACTGCCTCATACTCCTGCGGGTCGGAAAAATTCGCAAACGGCCCATCAATAGGCCGCAGACCATGAGCACGCGCCGCCACTAACATCCGCGACATCGCGAAATGCCACATGTCGTTGGAATGGAAAGCTCGAGAGCCATCCGCTGAAGGCGGCGCCAGCACGCCGTAGTGAGGATCATTGCCGCCGATGAAGGTCGATCGCGCACGCGTGCTGGCACCATAATCACCCACGCCGAAGCTGAGTGCCTCGATGCGCTTGGAACAACCCGCTATCGCCTCGACATTTGACATGCCGAGCGAGGTCTCGATCAGCAGATCGAAACCGAGACGCTTCTCCCGCTTCTTGGCGATCTCGATCTGCGTGACTAGCATGTCGAGTGCATACACGTCATCCGGAACACCAACCTTCGGAATGAGTAGCATATCGAGACGGGGACAGTTTTCTACCACCTCGATCACATCACGGTACATGTACTCCGTGTCGAGCCCATTGATGCGCACCTGAAGCACCTTGTCGCCCCAGTCAATGTCATTCAGCGCGGCGATCGCATTGGCGCGCGCCGCGACTTTTTCACCGGGAGCGACGGCATCTTCCAGATCGAGAAAAATCACGTCAGCCGCCGATTGCGCTGCCTTGTCAATAAAATGGGGATTGGAGGCTGGAACCGCTAGCTGCGAGCGCTGGCGGCGGGCAAATGCAGGCTCGATGATGGTCGCGCTCACGTGGCGTCCTTTCGTTATTGTTCTTTGGGATGCAAGGTATGCGCACTATAGACGCCCGACTCGCGCCAGACCAATGAATAATTCAGGCGATTATGCAGTATTACCGAATAATCACTAGCCCTGATAGGCGACCATGTCGCGCTGACGGATCGGCTTGCGCGATCGTTTTTGGTCGGTCGGCATCGGTATCAACTCTTTGAGCAACTCGACCAACCGCAGCGATGCCGGAGACAACGCCTGTCCGCGTGCGGTGATCACCGCCACGCGACGCGACATCGTCGGATTAACGATGCGTAACGCGTGGGTGCCAGCATCGATCTTCGCTGGCAGCGCCACGCCCGGCAGGATGGCCGCGCCCAAACCCGTGCTAGCCATCGAAATGAGTGTCTGCGCCTGCGTGAATTCATAGCGAAGCGTGAAGCGTAAACGCTTGTCTTTCATGGTCTCTTCGATCATGTTGCGCATCGCGGTCGCCTGATTCAGCACCAGCAAAGGCATCTCGGCCAGCGCCGACAAGGGGACGGTGTCCTTGTCAGTGTCGAGCAAGCGCTTCGGTACGAGCGCATAGAAAGGATCGTCCATCAGCGTCTCGAAATGGAACTCGGATGTATCAATCTGCGGGCCAATACCAAAGTCCACCTCGCGCCGCCGCACGCTGTCGAAAATCTGCTCGGACGCCAATTCGCGCACCGAGACTTCGATGCCTGGATACTCGGCTTCGAAGGCCGCCAGCGCGCGCGCAAGCCGGGTCTCGGCAATGGTCGGCGAGCAGGACATTGATACCTTGCCCTTGCGTATATCCGCCGATTCACGAATCTTGCGTAAGCCCTGCTCGACCTCCATCAGCGCGCGCTGCGCGCAATCCAGCAATTGCTGACCTTCTTCCGTCAGCCTGACGCTGCGGGTGGTGCGATGGAACAGGGGAACACCGAGCTGCTCTTCGAGCTGGCGTATCTGGGCACTGACTGCGGACTGGGAACGGAAGGATTTTTCGGCAGCGATACGAAAGCTGGCGTATTCGCCGACCATCAGAAAGGTCTGGAGCAGCTTCAGGTTGACATGGGATAGCGAACTGGTAACGGACTTCATCGGACGGCAGTTTTTAATCTGTTAATGCGAGATTTTGATTGTATTAATCAAGCTGAATGCCTCAATAGCCTGAGATAAGACTATGCACTAAATCCGCATAATCAACAACAATAAGTCATTTGTCGAATCAGCCAGCGGGACCTACATTCTGATTCCAACAAGACGGCAACAAGATCGTCACTCAACATCAAGGCGGCACCAAGACCGCCAAAAAACATCAAGGCGGCGCCAAGACCGCCCTTTCAGATACAGCCCCTGGCTGAGCCTAGCTCAGGCGGGACGACAAGGAAGACTGAGGAGACAGGGTGGGAGCAGCAGCAAACGCGCAGGGCCAGCCGCAGATGCAAGCGGGCGCACTGGAAGGGCTGCGGGTGCTGGACATCGCCACCTTCATCGCCGCACCATTCTGCGGCACCATACTTGGCGACCTCGGCGCCGAGGTCATCAAGATCGAAATGCCAGGCGCCGGTGACTCACTGCGCAAATACGGGACACTGACCGACTGCGGCGATACGCTGGTCTGGCTCTCGGAAGCCCGCAATAAAAAAACCATCACGCTGGATTTCCGCAAGCCGGAAGGTGTCGAGCTATTCAAGAAGCTGGTCGCCGAGAGCGATATCGTGCTTGAGAACTTCCGTCCCGGTACGCTGGAAAAATGGGGCATCGGCTATGAAGCACTGAAAGCCGTCAACCCCAAGCTGATCATGCTGCGCATCAGCGCCTATGGTCAGACCGGTCCGAAACGTCACGAGCCCGGTTTTGCGCGCATCGCGCATGCATTCGGCGGGCTCTCCTATTTGTCTGGCGAGCCCGATGGTCAACCGGTGGTGCCAGGATCAACGTCAGTGGCAGACTATGCGTCTGGCATGTGGGGCGCGATCGGTGTACTCGCCGCGCTGCGTGCACGTGATCGCAAAGGCATAGGCCAGTTCATCGATCTCGGACTGTATGAATCCGTGTTCCGCCTGCTCGACGAAATGGTTCCTGCGTACGCAAAGTTTGGCTATGTGCGCGAGCGCATGGGTGCGGACACGCATGCCGCGGTACCGCACAGTCACTACCAGACGGGCAGCGGCGAATGGGTCGCGCTGGCCTGCACCAGCGACAAGATGTGGGAACGTTTTGCCCGGCTGATGGGCAAGCCCGAGCTAGCTGAAAAATATCCGACCAGTGCGATACGCGTCGAAAACCGTCATACAGTAAACGGGATCGTCGCTGACTGGATAGGCAGCATGCCGCTGACCAAGGTGCTGCAAGAAGCCAGCAAGGGTGAAGTGCCCTGTGCTCAGATCTACTCGATCAAGGACATCTTCAATGATGCGCAATTCGCGGCGCGCGGCAACATGATGACCGTGCAGGATGAGCGCGTCGGCGAGTTGGTGCTGCCCTCCCCGGTGCTGAAACTGTCGGAGACACCAACAGTGTTCCGACATGCCGGCCGCGCACTCGGCGCGGAC
>JBEGNF010000020.1:30163-39687 GCA_041182625.1 Pseudomonadota bacterium
GGCCTGAGCAAGGAACAAGTACGCTCCTTCGCCGACGCTGGCGTGATCTGACCGAAAGCACGGAGGCTGACATGACACCGAAGCTGAAAACACTCGCTGCAGCCACCTGCAGTGCCTTGGCGCTAGGCTGGGGGGTGACCGCGACGGCACAAATATCGGATGATGTCGTGAAGATCGGCTTCATCACTGATATCAGTGGTCCTTACTCGGATACTGATGGTACGGGTGGCGTCGAAGCGGTGAAGATGGCGATTGAGGATTTTGGCGGCAAAGTGAATGGCAAGAAGATCGAATTCATTTATGCCGATCACCTGAACAAGGCGGATATCGCGGCGAGCAAGGCGCGCGAGTGGTTTGATGCCCAAGACGTGGACATGATTCTTGGCGGCGCAAACTCGGGCGCCGCACTGGCCACCGCCAAAGTCGCGGCGGATAAAAAGAAAACCTACATCAATGTCGGCGCAGGCACTGCGCGCCTGACCAACGAAGAATGCAACCCCTACACCATCCACTACTCCTATGACACCGTGGCACTTGCCAAGGGGACCGGCGGCGCGGTATCGCGCCAGGGGGGCAAGAGCTGGTATTTCATCACGGCCGACTACGCTTTCGGTACCTCGCTGGAGGGCGACACGACACGCATCGTCAAGGCGAATGGCGGCACGGTGCTCGGCTCGTCAAAGCATCCAGTCGGCGCATCGGACTTTTCTTCTTTCATGCTGCAAGCACAGGCATCGAAGGCACAGATACTCGGCCTGGCGAACGCAGGCGATGATCTGGTGAATTCCATCAAGACCGCGAACGAGTTTGGCGTCAAAAAATCCATGAAAGTCGCTGCCCTGCTGATGTACCTCAGCGATGTGCATGCCCTGGGCCTGCAACAGACCCAGGGCATGCTGCTTACCGATGCCTGGTACTGGGATACGAACGAGCAAACTCGTGCTTGGGCCAAGCGTTATTTCGAGCGTGTGAAAAAAATGCCGAACAGCGGCCACGCCGGCGATTACTCTGCTGTCACGACCTACCTGAAGGCCGTGAAAGCGACGGGGACGGACAACCCTGAAAAAGTGATCGCCTGGATCAAGGCCAACAAGATTAATGACGTGTTCGCACAAAACGGTTACGTGCGCCCCGATGGCCGTATGGTGCACGACATGCACCTGGTTCAGGTGAAGACACCTGCGGAGTCGAAACAGCCCTGGGATTATTTCAAGCTGGTCGAGAAAATCCCTGGCGAGCAGGCATTTACAACGAAAGAAGAGAGCAAGTGTCCTAACTGGAAATAACAACAAGAGAAGCAAGTGCGCCAGCAGTAAACAACCATAAAAGAGCGCAGGGACGACAGTCTACGAAACTTGCCAATGCAGTGGGAGGAGCCGGATCCCCACCCGGTTCATTAAAAGGCGATCTCTGATCGCCTGTTGTTTTTTTAAAGGGTGAGAGATCCCGATGTCAGGATAAAAATCTCCTCATGTCCAAGCACTACGACCTGATCATCATTGGTGCCGGCTCGGCCGGATGTGTGCTGGCGAATCGCCTGTCGGCGAAGTCTTCACGCAGGGTGCTGCTGCTCGAGGCGGGCCCGGAAGACACGAATATATGGACGCGTGTGCCGGCAGGCGTGCCTCGCGTGGTCGCCCATCCAGCGATCAGCTGGGGCTATGTCAGCGAGCCCGAGCCAGGACTCAAGCACCGCCAGCTATTCTTGCCACGCGGACGTCTGGTCGGTGGCACCAGCTGCATCAATGGTCATGTCTACATGCGTGGCACGCCAGAAGATTACGACGGCTGGCTGGCCGCCGGGAATCCGGGCTGGGGATGGCAGGATGTTCTGCCCCACTTCAAACGGACGGAATCGCATCACCTCGGAGAATCCGAACTTCACGGCGGTCGAGGCGAGCTGCACGTGAGCCCGGTGATGGAGCCGCATCCTGCGTCGCAGGCGTTCATTGACGCGGCTATCGCCAATGGCATGCCGTGGAATGCTGATTTCAATGGCAGCACGCAAGAAGGCGTGGGCTACCTCGAGCTGATGATCAATGACGGTGTGCGATCTTCCACCTCGCAAGCTTTCCTGGCACCTGTTCGCCACCGATCCAACCTTCAGGTGCAGACGAACGCGATGGTTGAAAAAATCCTGCTGGAGGGAACGCGAGTCACCGGCGTACGGTTCCGTGTCCATGGCCAATCGCATCAAGTACATGCGCCAGAGGTTGTGCTCTCCGCCGGCGCGATCAACTCACCGCACCTTCTGATGCTCTCAGGGATAGGCGATCCGCAGACCTTGCAACCCCATGGCCTGCGCGCGCTTCACGCTTTACCGGGGGTCGGTCAGAACCTGCAAGATCATGTCTATGCTCACTGTCTGGTGAGCGTCGACGATGCGTTCTCGCTGAACCGCAAGATCTCCAGCACATTGCGCATGATTCCAGATGTGCTGCGCTATCTGTTCACGCGACGCGGGCTGCTCAATTCGGCGGCTGCGCAAGTCGGCCTATTCACCTCTTCCCGAGTGCATGGTCCTCGCATCGACCTGCAGATACAGATGCGTCCGTTCAGCATGTTGGGCAAAGGCGGCATGTATCGTGCGGATCCGTCACCCGCAGTCACCGCCTCCTGTGGACTGCTGCAGCCCTTCTCCACCGGTAGTGTGCAGCTGGCTTCAGCCGATCCGGCGGAGCGCATTCGGATCTATCCCCGCTTGCTGAGCGATGAGCGCGACCTGATGCCGCTGGTGGAGGGCGTTCGCCTCATGCGCAAGCTGTTCCACAGCGAGCCCTTTGCCTCACGACTGCATGCCGAACTGATGCCCGGGCCGCAGTGTCAGTCGGACGACGATATGATCGACTACCTGCGCGAGCAGGCGCAGTCGATGTATCACCCGACCGGCACCTGCAAAATGGGCACCGATGCGATGGCAGTGGTGGACCATCGGCTGCGGGTGAGAGGCTTGCACGGACTGCGCATTGCTGACGCCTCGGTGATGCCGCGCGTCCCCTCGGGGAATACCAATGCACCGGTTATCATGATCGCAGACAAGGCGGCGGCCATGATGGAGGAAGACTGGCGCGATGCCTGATGTATCGACTGATTTCGCTGTTGAACAGACCCACTGCTGAACCTTCGGAGACCGCAATGAAAACCTACCAGCACTATATCGACGGACAGTATGTCGACCCCATTGGCAAGGAATGGCTGGATACCGTCAACCCCTACACCGGCAAAGCCTGGGCAAAAATACCGAAAGGCTGCGCAAAGGATGTCGATCGCGCGGTGCAGGCTGCCAAGCGTGCAATGACCGACGGGCCTTACGCAAAAATGACAGCTACCGAGCGCGGCAAGATGATGCTGCGCCTCGCCGAGCTGGTGGCAAAACACGCCGAGCGTCTTGCTGAGATCGAGGTCATGGACAATGGCAAGCTGATCGCCGAGATGCGTGGCCAGATGAACTATCACCCGGAATGGTGGCGCTATTTCGGTGGACTGGCGGACAAGCTTGAAGGCTCGGTGATGCCCATCGACAAACCGGACATCTTCGCTTTCTCGCGCCATGAGCCGGTGGGTGTGGTGGCCGCACTCACGGCATGGAATTCACCCCTGCTGTTTATTGCATGGAAGTGCGCGCCCGCGATTGCTGCTGGCTGCTCGGTGGTGATCAAGCCCTCCGAATTCACCTCAGCCTCCACGCTCGACTATGCGGCACTGACCAAAGAGGCGGGCTTCCCGGATGGCGTGTTCAACGTGGTTACCGGCTATGGCCCGGAGGCTGGCTCGGCGTTGGTCGATCATCCAGATGTCGCGAAGATCACTTTCACCGGCTCGGATGCGACGGGCGCGCGCATCTATGCACAAGCGGCAAAGACCATGAAGCGCGTGACACTGGAACTGGGTGGCAAATCACCAAATATCGTGTTTGATGACTGCAACCTCGACAAGGCGGCAGCCGGCGTCATTTCAGGCATCTTTGCTGCGACCGGCCAGACCTGCATCGCCGGCTCGCGCCTGCTGGTGCAGAACTCGATCAAGGAAGCCTTCACCAAAAAAGTCGCCGAGCTGGGCGCGACCGCGCGCAAAGGTGATCCAATGGCTGCCGACACCAACATCGGCCCGGTGACGACACCGGCGCAGTATCAGAAGATCCTTGATTACATCGATATCGCAAAGAAGGAAGGTGCTACCTGCATCCTCGGTGGCGGCCCTGCGCCCGACCTGCCAGGCGGTCAGTTCGTCGAACCGACGATCTTCACCGATGTGAAGCCCGAGATGCGCATCGCCCGCGAAGAAGTGTTCGGACCCGTGCTGTCCATCATCGGTTTCGATACGGAAGAAGAGGCGATCCGTCTGGCGAATGACTCCATCTATGGTCTTGCCGCCGGTGTCTGGACCGAAAACATCGGTCGTGCGGTACGTATGTCCAAGGCACTGCGGGCCGGGACGGTCTGGGTCAATACCTATCGCGCGGTCAGTTACATGATGCCCTTTGGTGGCATGAAGCATTCTGGTATCGGCCGTGAGAGCGGCATGGAATCCGTGCAAGGCTATCTCGAGACCAAGAGCACCTGGATCTCCTATGCCGAAGGCGCGCCGGCCAATCCTTTCATCATGCGCTGAATACCCTAACAAGCATCTGGAGATCCTATGAAAGGCATTGTATTTGCAGGAGATCGCAAGGTCGAGATGCGCGAGTTTCCTGATCCCTCGCCGGGTCCGAACGATGTCGTGCTCGAGATCAAAGCCTCAGGTATGTGCGGCAGCGATCTGAAGGTTTATCGTGCACCGTTTGGCGAGGGGCTGAAAAACCTCGGCTATACCGAGGCGATGCACGTGATCGCCGGCCATGAGCCCTGCGGCGTGGTGGTAGCGGTCGGGTCGAATGTGAATCCCAAACAAGCCTACGTCGGTCAGCGCGCAATGGTGCACCATTACCGTGGCTGCGGCGCCTGTCCGCATTGTTCGACCGGCTGGCAGCAGATGTGTGTGGAAGGTGTCGCAGAAATTTATGGCATTACCGGTCACGGCGCGCATGCGACCTATATGAAATGTCCGGCCAACACGATTGTTGAGTTACGCGACGAACTCTCGTTCGAAACGGGCGCGGCAATTGCCTGCGGCACTGGCACCGCGTGGGGGGCGCTGCACCGTCTGCAGATGACGGGTGATCAGACCATCGCAGTCTTCGGTCAGGGCCCCGTCGGTTTGTCGGCGACTCAGCTCGCAGTCGCCATGGGTGCGCGCGTGATCGCACTGGATGTCAGCGAAGAGCGGCTGGCTCGTGCCAAAGAATTCGGCGCAGAGGAAATCATCAACCCATCCACAACGGATGCTGTAGCGGCAATCCGACAGCTCACACATGGCCTTGGCGCGCATGCGTCAATGGATACCTCCTCCTCTCCCGATGCGCGTTTGCAATCCGTGCAGTGCGTGCGTAGCTGGGGAAAGGTCTGCTTTGTCGGTGAGGGTGGCTCTGTCAGCATCGATGTCAGTCGCGACATGCTGCGGCGTCAGGTGACGGTAATGGGCTCATGGACCTTCTCCACCGTCGGACAGAAAGCCTGCAATGACTTCATCGCCGATCGCAAGATTGATGTCGATGGTTTGTTCACTCACCGATGGAAGCTGGATCAGGGCGAGGAGGCATATCGCATCTTCGATGAGCAGAATGCCGGCAAAGGCGTGTTCCTGATGTAAGCAGCCAGGCGGCGGGCTGTGCCGACGCACTGCCGGATCAGGATCACTCTGGCAATCGTCGGGCTGGTTGACTCGACGGGTTCGTTTGGATGGCTCGAATCACTCCCACGACTAAGCTTACTGGGGTTTTTCCGATGACTCTGAGCTATCCGCCTCGGCATCTCGGTGGCGGATTGAGGACCACAGAGACGCGAGAATGAAGGCGACACCCAGCAATCCAGTTACCAGCTCGGGGACATGGTACTTGACGCTGGCAAACATGATGAGCGCAAGAATACCAATCGCATAATGCGCGCCATGCTCGAGATACACATACTCATCCAGCGTGCCCTGCCTCACGAGATAAACGGTCATCGAGCGAACGAACATCGCGCCTATCGCCAGCCCGAGCATGATGATCACGACATCGTTGGTGATGGCAAATGCGCCGATGACGCCATCGAAAGAGAATGACGCATCGAGTATTTCCAGATACAGGAAGCCGCCGATACCGCCGCTCTTTACTACGGCACCGACATCCATATCTGTTTCGCTGTCGCGCTCCAAGAGGGCACTGAGGAAGTCGACAGCAACATAGACAATCACTCCCCACATACCCGCGATCAAGACGACAAATTCCTGCTCAGGCTCTACTAGCGCAAGACTGCCAATGACTACCAGCAGCGCCACCAGCACCGGAACTGAGCCAATCTTGCCGAAAGACGCGAGCTTGGCCTCGGCATTGCCCAACCAGTGTAATTCCTTGGTCTCGTCCATCAGAAAATTCAGCGCGACGAGCAACAGAAAAATACCGCCAAAAACAGCGACTTCATCATGATGGCGGCTGAGGTAGGCAGAAAACTGTTTGGGATCTGTCAGAGCGAGATCCCAGACTTCGCCCATCCCAAGGTCCGCCGCGGCAGCCACGATCACCAGAGGGAAAATCAATCGCATGCCGAAGACGGCAATCAAGATACCGACGGTGAGGAAAATACGCTGCCAGAACTCATCCCAGTTCTTCAGCACCGACGCATTCACCACGGCGTTGTCGAAGGAGAGTGACACCTCCATGACCCCGAGAATGACGGCGATACCAAACGCGGTCAATGCGCCGGGGACGCCGCCATGGGTGTAACCCCACCAGGCCGCGAGAGCCAGGCAGATGAACGATACGGCAAATGAAGTACTGAAGTGTTTCACGGCGCGACTCCGGGAATTGGCTCGAACCCCCTTCGGGGGCGGGCTGGAATCTATCAAAGAATGCGAAGGTGTGACGCTATTCCCGTCAAACTGAAAGGTTAAACGAGCGCTGATGAAACAAGCGCGCACGTGCTGTTGGCTAGCCAAATGAGGGCAAACCTTTGATTTTTATGGGGTTCTTCATCGAACCCGATCACATAGGAGTTACTCAGCACCTCCGCATGATCAAACAGAACAATATCTTTTTAATAATTTTTAAAGCACCGGGCCCCAAGGGGCTGCCAGTAGCAGTTTGTTTTCTTGCGAGGCGACCAGTGGCCTAACTTTTTGCGCAAACGCGAGGAATTGTTCATCGGCGAACAGTCCGGCCCAGAATGCTCGACGATCGGCATCGTCATCGAATTTCCAGAGATGTACGAGTTGGTGCAGCGCACCGACATCGCCGGTGAAATAAGCGACCAGCTTTTTCGGATGACGTTCGATCGCGGGCCAGCCTTCTTTTTTGTACAACTCGACCACTTCGCCCATTTTTCCTACGATGACCTGATAAGTCCGCAGTTCGTAAATTGCCATCTCGCCTCCTTGTTTGTCGATGCTGTGACGCCTATTGTTTTTGGCTTGGCGCGGAACGATGTTACCCGAAGCCTGCGCTGGTGCTTCTGTCACTTCGAGACAAAAGACCGGACCGATACCGTTTATCATTCGGCTTTCGACGATGCCGACCGGAGACTGTCATTGCTTCGGGTCCATCATTGCACCGACAACAGGAGAAGCATATTGGATATCACCACCGGCCGTCCGGCCACCCTCGCCCCGCGCGGCATGGTCACCTGCCCGCACTCGCTTGCATCGCAGGCCGGCGTTGATGTACTACGTGCTGGCGGTTCGGCGATTGATGCTGCCATCGCCACGAGTGCCGTGCTGTCGGTGATCTATCCGCACATGGTGGGCGTCGGTGGCGACGCGTTCTGGCTAGTCCATGACGCCGCCACGGGCGACGTGCATTTCCTGAACGGCGGCGGACGCGCTGCGGCCTCGGCCAGCATCGATTATTTCAGCAGCCGTGGCATGACAGAGGTTCCGTTTCGCGGCATCCTGCCGGCCAGCCTGACCACACCGGGGTCGGTCGACAGCTGGTGCGAGGCGCATGCGAGGTACGGCAAGCTGCCCCTGTCACGCAATCTGCAATCAGCGATCAGCTATGCGCGCGAAGGATTCCCAGTCACTGCACGACTCGCAAGCTGGATCGCCAAAACCGAGCAGGAACTCAAAGCCGAGCCGGATGCTGCAGCGATCTTCCTCAGGAACGGCATCCCCACGACAGGCTCGCTGATCCGCAATCCGGGACTGGCCAACACGCTGGAAGCCGTTGGCAAAGAAGGTCGGCATGGCTTCTATGATGGCGCCGTGGCTGATACCTTGGTCAACTACATCGCTGAGCGCGGCGGCTTCTTCACGAAATCGGATTTGCAGGCGCAGCGCGCCGAATGGGGTAAGCCGCTGGTCGGTCAGTACCGCGATCTCACGCTCTATCAGACACCCGCCCCGACACAAGGCTTTGCGGTCATCGAAATGCTCAATCTGCTGGAACCGCTTGATCTCAAGAAGACCGGTTTCCTTGGCCCTGATCATGTGCACCTGCTGGTGCAGTCCAAGCAGATTGCGTATCACGACCGCGACCGCTATATCGCCGATCCTAAATTTTCGACCATCCCAATGGATAGGCTGATCTCCAAAGCCTATGCAGATGAGCGTCGCGCACTGATCGATCCGGCGCGTGCACTGCCCTGGGACAGGGTACCTTCGTATGGCAGCTTGTCGGGTGACACGGTCTATATTGCCGTCGTGGATGATGAGGGCAATGCGGTCTCGCTGATTCACAGCCTGTATGGCGGCTTCGGTTCGACGGTCGTTGCGGGCGACACGGGCGTCGTGCTGCAAAATCGCGGTGCATATTTTTCGCTGGATCCTTCGCATCCAAACAAACTGGAACCCGGCAAGATACCGCTGCACACCCTGATCGCCTCGATGGGCAAGCGCAACGGCAAGCTCTGGAGCGTGCTGGGCTGCATGGGTGCCGATGGACAGCCGCAGATACAACTGCAAGCGTATGTGGCAATGATGGACTTCGGTTGCGACGTTCAACAGGCACTAGAGACACCGCGCTGGCTATCCGGACGCTTCGCGCTTGGCGAAAGCCGCGACACGCTGCACATCGAAGGACGCTTCCCCGCTGACACCCTGAAAACGCTGGAACAGCGCGGGCATCTGCTGAACCGCTGGCCCGCGTGGAATGAGCTGGCCGGCCATGCACATGGCATCACCATTGATCCGGTGACGAAGGTGAAATCTGGCGGGTCGGATCCACGCAGCGACGGGGCGGCGATAGGCTACTGATACTTCGCGGCACGCCGCGTGGCCGCTGCTACACTGCCCGGACAAATTGCCCTTGCAGGAGGCTGCCATGCATCACTCCCCCCGCTGGAAGCAGAGACCCCCTGGCTCGAACTGGGGGGACTTCGGTCCCGATGATCAGCTGGGACGATTGAACTTGATCACGCAGCAGAAAGTCTTGCAAGGTGTTGCTGAGGTGCGCGAGGGTCTTGCGTTCAATCTCAGTTTGCCACTGGATGTCCCGGGCGGTAATGTGCTGAACC
>JBEGNF010000021.1:0-34938 GCA_041182625.1 Pseudomonadota bacterium
TTTTCTTTCTGTATTGAGTTATTGATCTCCCTTAATTCCTCTTGAAATTTTTTTTCATAGAAATCTCTGTATTTTTCTTCCTCATGAGACTCGCTCGTCTCCTCATGATGAGCTGAAAAAAACATGTTTTTTTGACTGCTTTTTTTTGAAATTTCTTTTGACTCAAGAAAAAGTTCGCCATCTCTCTCCATTTTGTCATCAATTTTATTTGCTGACGCAGGACTTTTCATCCTAGGCTTTTTTTGTGATTCATCGTCTATCAGTGAAGTATTTTTCCCGCTCAGAGTATCTTCATCTTTGTTTATCTCATCATTCTTTTCGGTCGTTTTTTTACCGAATAATCTTGCTATGCTCATATTTTCCTCTATTTGGCTATGATGTTTCAGGGGCATTGCATAGGATTTCTCGTAATTATTTTTAACTTACAAACTCATTCGAAGAACAGTTCAATCACGATCAAATCGCATCTAAATTTCTCTGCGAAATTTTTCGATGCTTAAATTTTGTCATTCCGAGAAATCTTTTGTTCCATCAAAACATTCCTTAAATTTCAATCATCTAATTGTTTGAAGAATTTGTTGTATTCGGCTTGCAAGTATTGAACTACACCCCAAATCTCCACCCGCCTCATTTCCCTTGATCTTCTTCGCCCGCGCATCTAACTCTCCTTAACCAGGAACGCGGTCAAGCAATCGGTTATCCTTCGAGCTTTCATGACTCTTCAAGGTGGGTATCTTTCATGTCACATCCTGTTGCTGCCGCTCTTCACCTCTCGGACAAGCAGTTGCTGAAATCTCAGGCATGGCTGGATGGCCAGTGGGTCGACGCTCCTTCCCGTTTTTCGGTCACCAATCCCGCCGACGGCGGCCACCTCGTCGATGTACCCAATCTGGGGCCAAAGGAGGCTGAACAGGCGATCGCCGCTGCTGCCCGGGCGTTTCCCGGCTGGGCGGCAAAGACCGGCAAGGAACGCGCACAGCTGATGCGCAAATGGTTTGAACTAATCCTGGCCAACGCAGACGATCTGGCCAAATTGATGACCGCAGAGCAGGGCAAGCCAGTTCCCGAGGCCAAGGGCGAAGTGATGTATGGCGCGAGCTTCATCGAGTGGTTTGCCGAAGAGGCCAAGCGCGTCAATGGCGATGTGCTGGCTTCCCCGGCCGCAGACCGGC
Organism: Pseudomonadota bacterium; assembly: GCA_041182625.1. GTDB lineage: Bacteria > Pseudomonadota > Gammaproteobacteria > Burkholderiales > Burkholderiaceae_D > Pernthalerella. The sequence goes on from JBEGNF010000021.1 coordinate 1,173, forward strand.
GGCTGGTCACGCTGAAGCAGCCCATTGGAGTCTGCGCCGCAATCACCCCATGGAATTTTCCGATCGCGATGATCACTCGCAAGATTGCGCCGGCAATGGCGGCAGGTTGCACGATTGTCATCAAGCCTGCGGAACAGACACCGCTATCGGCACTGGCATTGGCTGAGCTCGCGCATCGTGCTGGCATTCCTGCGGGCGTGATCAATGTGCTGACCGCGGACAGCGAGCAGTCGATTGCGATCGGTAAAGTGCTCTGCTCCAGCCCTGTAGTTCGTCATATTTCATTTACCGGTTCGACGCCGGTAGGCCGCATCCTGATGGCGCAGAGTGCGCCCACCATCAAAAAGCTAGCGCTGGAACTTGGCGGTCATGCGCCTTTCATCGTGTTCGACGATGCAGACATCGACGCAGCGATCGAAGGAGCACTGATCTCCAAATACCGGAATGCGGGTCAGACCTGCGTCTGTACTAACCGCTTTTACGTGCAGGACAAGGTCTACGATGAATTCGTCAAAAAGCTGTCTGTCGGCGCAGCGAAGATCAAGGTCGGCAATGGCTTTGAGCCAGGCGTGCAACAAGGTCCACTGATCGACGATCAGGCAGTCGTCAAGGTAAAAGACCACGTGGGCGATGCACTCGGCAAAGGCGCGAAGCTGGAGACGGGCGGCGCTGAACATTCGCTGGGCGGATTGTTTTACCAGCCAACCGTACTCTCGAATGTCAGCCGCGACATGAAGATCATGCAAGAAGAGACCTTCGGCCCAGTAGCCGCCGTGGTTCGCTTCCATACCGAACAAGAAGCCATCGCTGCGGCGAACGATACCGACTTCGGTCTGGCCAGTTACTTCTATACGCGGGATATCGGTCGCGTCTGGCGCGTGGCGGAGCAACTCGAATATGGCATGGTCGGGATCAATACCGGACTGATCTCGAATGAAGTCGGCCCGTTTGGCGGCGTCAAGCAATCGGGACTGGGCCGGGAAGGATCGAAATACGGCATCGATGAATACCTTGAACTGAAATATCTCTGTATCGGCGGCATCTGAGCCCGATAAGCCATGCCTTCCAATTTGAATAAAATTGACACCTTCTTTGTAGACATCGCGATTCCTGGCCAAAAAGACGAGTTACGATTGTTTATTCAACATACGATTTTTGAGTATTTCGCTAGCTAATTTGGCTTGCGGGTGTAGTTCAATGGCAGAACGGCAGCTTCCCAAGCTGCATACGAGGGTTCGATTCCCTTCACCCGCTCCACTATCCTCCGGAAGCACCGGTTAAATAAAACCGGAAATTTTTTCAGCTGAATTAATTGTGTCAAGCCTTTGATTTTCCTGGCGCCCGCGTCGCCTAGCTACGCTGGCCCGCTATAAATCACTGATTTAGTTGGCGTCCTTTCAGGCTGTGACATAATCCGCGCTCCGCGCCCGACAAGGCTCACCCGATCCAGCGCAGCGATTTCAGCATGGCAGACCAAGCCCCCGACCCCACCCGTCAAATGCTCTATGACCCGACCGAGCGCCGGATCCGCAGCTTTGTCACGCGTGCCGGCCGGCTGTCGGTCGCGCAAGCGCGCGCACTGGAGCAGCTGGGGCCGAGGTTTTGTCTGCCTTATCAAAAATCAGTGCTGGATATCGACGCATCATTTGGCCGCACTGCTCCCGCCATTCTGGAAATCGGCACGGGCATGGGGGATGCAACAGCACATATCGCCGCCCTGCTACCAGAGAAAAATTTCATTGGCGTGGAAGTACATACGCCTGGCATCGGCAGCTTGCTGAAACTGATTGGCGAAAAATCAATTACTAATTTACGGCTGATTCAGCATGATGCGGTTGAGGTGGTCAAGCATATGCTTGCCCCTGATTCGCTAGCAGGCGTCCATGTGTTTTTCCCAGATCCTTGGCACAAGGCGCGGCACAACAAACGCCGGCTGATACAAAGCCCTTTCGTTCAGCTGCTGGTGTCCCGTATCTCGCCGGGCGGATATCTTCATTGCGCGACCGATTGGGAAGACTATGCTGTGCAGATGCTGGAGGTGCTGAACGCTGAGCAGCAACTAAAAAATACTGCCGACGGCTTCTCTCCTCGACCGGATTATCGCCCGCTCACCAAATTCGAGAACCGTGGCATCCAACTGGGACACGGCGTCTGGGATCTGGTGTTCACTCGACGTTGACACTCTCCATTATTACGCCGCCTGCGGCTCGCTGATCAGGCGAATGATTTCAGCGCCGTAGCTTTCCAGCTTTTTCTCACCCACACCGGATACCTGGCGCAAATCTTGCAGCGAGATAGGCATGGCCCGAGCGATTTCACGCAGCGTTGCGTCATGAAAAATCACATACGCTGGTACATTGTGTGCACGCGCAGTTTCCACCCTCCACCATTTCAAGCGCTCGAACAGTGCTTGCTGCGCAGAAGAGAGACTGGCTTCTGTATAACTACCAGGTGCTGTCGGTGCCCGTCGCTGGCGGACTGGTTTTTGATAGCGGCGCAGTGTCAGAGTAGTCTCCCCGCGCAACACAGGTCGTGCGGCTTCGGTCAGTCGCAGAGATCCATACTGCTCATGATCGACATCGACAAGTCCCTGCGCCAACGTCTGCCGCAAAATAGCGCGCCATTCTGCTTCGCTGCGGTCAGAGCCTATCCCGAAGGTTGACAGCGACTGGTGCTGCCATTGCCTGACTCGTACCGAATCCACACCTCGCAAAACCTCCAGTACATGAACGGCGCCGAAGCGCTGGCCTACGCGGTATATCGTCGAGAGCAATTTCTGAACTGACTCGGTCGCATCGAAGGATGATGGCGGATTCAGGCAAGTGTCGCAGTTGCCGCAAGGGCCGGATGACTGACCAAAATACTGCAGCAGATGAACACGTCGGCAGCTGGCGGTCTCGCACAGGCCGAGCATCGCATCCAGCCTTGCGGACTGCGTACGCTTGTAGGCAAGATCGGCCTCTGATTCATCGATCATCCGGCGCTGCTGCACGACATCCTGCAAGCCGTAAGCCATCCACGCATCGGCTGGCTGACCATCACGTCCGGCGCGGCCGGTTTCCTGATAATAGCCTTCGATACTCTTGGGCAGATCGAGATGGGCAACAAAGCGCACATCGGGCTTGTCGATGCCCATGCCAAAGGCAATCGTAGCCACCATGACTAGCCCATCCTCGCGCAGAAAGCGCGATTGATGCGCGGCGCGTGTTACCGTCTGCATCCCGGCATGATAGGCCAGTGCCGGCACGCCCTGCTCGTTCAGAAACTCTGCGGTCTCTTCCACTTTTTTGCGGGACAGGCAGTACACAATGCCTGCCTCACCGGCATGCTCATCACGAATGAAATCCAGCAGTTGGCGGCGCACCTGATCTTTTTCAACAATCTGATAGCGGATATTGGGCCGGTCAAATGAGGCGACGAATTGGCGTGCTGCCTGCAATTGCAGGCGGTCGATAATCTCCTGACGAGTGTCGGCATCTGCGGTGGCGGTTAGCGCGATGCGCGGCACCTGTGGATAACGCTCATGCAGCACGGACAACCGGATATACTCCGGGCGAAAATCGTGTCCCCACTGAGAGACACAGTGTGCCTCGTCTATCGCAAACAAGGCGATCCGCACATCATCCAGCATATCCAGACAGCGAGCGGTCAGTAGCCGCTCAGGCGCGATGTAGAGCAAGTCCAGCTCACCGCGACGAAGCGCACGCTCGGTACGCATGGCGTCGTCGAAGCTTTGGGAGGAGTTCAGGAAAGCCGCGCGCACGCCCAGTTCGGCCAGCGCATCGACCTGATCTTGCATCAGCGCGATCAGGGGTGAAACGACGATACCGCAGCCGGGTCGCAACAACGAAGGTATCTGATAGCAGAGCGACTTACCGCCGCCTGTAGGCATGAGTACTAGCGCATCCTGACCCCCGGTGACCAGTTCAACGATCTCGGCCTGGTCGCCACGAAATGCTGGATAGCCGAAGACTGTCTGCAGTACATTCAGTGCGCGCTCACGCAAGACTTCAGTCATGCTTAGTCTGCCCAGACTACCCAGCCAGTGCCGGCTGTCACCAGTACGATCACACCAAAAATGATCCGGTACCAAACAAAGATCGTGAAATCATGCGTACTGATAAAACGTAGTAGCCAGCGAACGCAAAGGAAGGCTGACAAAAACGCAGCCAGCGCGCCCACGCCGAACATGGGCAAATCAGCCATCGACAACAGCGCCCGCTCCTTATACAAAGAGTAAATTGTTGCGCCGAACAGCGTAGGTATCGCGAGAAAAAAAGAAAACTCAGTCGCGGCGCGGCGTGACAAACCGAATGCCATAGCACCAATGATGCTGGCACCCGAGCGGCTGGTGCCAGGAATCAGTGCGAAGCACTGTGCGCAACCGACTTTGAACGCATCCAGCGCACTCATATCATCGACTGAATCGATACGTGCGCCAATTTGACGCTGGCGGTTCTGGCGCTCGACAATATAGATGATGATTGCGCCGACAATGAATGCCAAAGCGACGGGCACGGGCTTGAACAAATGTGCCTTGATCTGCTTGCCAAATAATAAGCCCAGTACGACAGCAGGCAGAAATGCAATGATCAGATTGAAGACGAAACGCCGTGCGGCGATATCACTTGCAAAATTTCGGATGACACTGATCAGCCTTTCGCGGTATTCCCAGCAGACCGCCAGCATGGCGCCAGCCTGAATGACGATCTCAAAAACCTTGACTTTCTCTCCCGTGAAATCGAGAAGACTACCCGCGAGAATCAGGTGACCTGTCGAGGAGATGGGCAAAAATTCCGTCAAGCCTTCGACGATGCCCATGATGATGACTTTGATCAGGAGTGCGGTATCCATGCTGGCAAATAGCAGATCGGAAGTGTGACATCCCGATCGCCACAGCGACCGGGCTCGGTCTGTTCGCCAGTCGCGTCGGAACACGGCAGGCCGGCGCGAAGCTTACCATGACGCGCTGCGATGAATCGGCCCCTTGCTTTGGGGGCACGGTCAGCTGCTCCAGCCGATGAAAAAAGCGCATCGCATACTTCTTATCAGGGCCGCACATTTCCACAGAGGTTTGAAGGCTGGCGCAAACTGCCGGCCGATCGGGTAATCCGAACAGACGACACTGTAAGCCATGATCGAGCTGTATATGTGAAACAGCAGCAGGTTTGCCATTGTGCAAACCGGGATCGGGGGAATAGATCGACGGAACGATACAGCAGGCAGCGCAGGCAGAGCGGCAGACCTACAATTTTTCTGTGATGAAATTGGTCTTGTCAAATGCACGTAGACAGATGCGATAATTTTATCAACAGATCGGGTCTTCTCCATACGATAAAAAAGCCCGCAGACCTGAAAGGTCCCGGGCTTCGTGGTTGTTAACTACCAGTCAAAAAGCTTTATTCACTGTCATCAATGCCTAGCTTATTAGAGAGCTCAAGGTAAAACTTCTGAAGCGCAGAAGAAGGTCGAATTCCTTTATCTTGAGTCTGTGCGATGAAATTTTCGAGAAATTTATGAAAAACTAAGTCAGGATTCTCTTTGAATTTTTTGTAGTCGCCAGACGATGCATCGACAATTTTTTGCTTGAATCCTCGAAGAATATCTCCTAATTCGATGAAATTATTTATTGAATTCAACTTCATCTTCTTAAGATATTGGTTCAATACTGCCTGCCTATCCCTCGCTTTCTTGATCTCCCTGGCTTCAGCATTTTCTTCACCCAGAATCTTTTTCCTGTCTTCAGCTGATCGAGGTGACTTTGGATCTTTATCGTCTGGTGGATGCGTCCCTTTACTGACCGTTTCTTGGCGCTTCAATTCACGGCGTGGCGAAGTCATTTCACTCTTCTCTGCTTTGTTACCAATACCCTCTACGGCATCTTTTAGCCGAATCAACAGCGAGCTTGGCTTGCGGCTCTGAAATCGCTCTTTGGCATGATCGATTTTTTCAAGCTCGGATTTTGGAAGTACCGGGCGACTCTCGGCAATTAAGGCTTCCCGCTTGATCAATTCCCTTTGCCCCTTCGGACAATTAATTACAGTATCTAGAAATTTATCCAGATGTTTGTTGAGATACGTTATTAAAAATCCGGTCAATGGCCGATAATATCCTTGCGGAACTTCTTGGTCACTACTCAGATCAATTGCGTAATTTGGCGCAAACGCTCTGACGCCAAAAATACCAGTGAGCGCATTCTTGCGCGCCAAAAGCAACTCAGCGGCATCGTTGCCTCCGTTTTTCTCGTACCACGCCTGAATCTCTTCATCCAAAGACAGCATGGCAGCAAGTACAGGTGCGGGCATTTTCGAGGATTGAATGTCGTTATCGGGTCCGCAAATGTAATCAACCACCGGTGCGATCACCGGCTTCATAAGTTCTTGTACTTTTTCACTGCGATTAAAATCCTGCACCCCAAGTTCTTGGTAAAGTCTGTTTGCTTCGGCAGCTTGCTGTTTATAATTTTTTGTTACCTGATTGAGATTTTTCTCCATGAGTGCAGTGTCAAAATAATGCTTCATAAAGGGCTCGCAAAAGCGAGTAATCGCATTTTGGTCGTCCGTCTGAGTAATAGTTTTTCCCTCCTCAGTAAACTCTTCTTTCAGCCACACCTTTCCTCTCAATAGGGCATCAATCTTGGCACCTTTGAGTGGAGTGACATACCCACGACTCTCAGCCTGGACCAACTGTTTGGCAAGTAACGCGTGTCCGATAATTCGCTTACCCATCACCCCCCCCAGCTCAGGGATCAGGTAGTCGTGACTTTCATCCTTTCGGGAATTTTTACTCGTCGCGGTCGTCGTTGTGGTCGTGGTGGTTGTCGTAGTGTTTGTCGTCGTTGTGGTGGTGGTACTTGATGCGCGAATTGCCGCACCACCGCCCGCCTGCTGCGCATTGGCTGAGGGCGGCGAGCCTGTGGAGAAGCCTGGATGGGCATTCGTCTGAGTTGCCTCAAGCGATGAGAGAGGTGGTGGCGGCGGCGAATCTGCAGGCGGAGTGGTGGCTTGATCAGGTCGACTACTATTCCCCCTAGGGCTCAGCTTGGGCGGTGTGTGATTTATCGGCTCATGATCTTCTGGATTTTTCGTATCGGCGGGCGCCGGGGAACTTAACAATGCCTGAGACGGCTTGGAGCGCAGCCAAGGTCCTTTGGGCTGCGCGGAGGTCGAATCGCTCTGACTTCCTTGGGTATTCTGGTTTGCAGAACCCGTTTGCTTGCTCTGCTGAGTTTTTTCATCCTCAGAGGTTTCATCTTGAGAGAAAGGCGATATCCATACATTATCAGGCGACTTTTTTGTAGGAGGAGGAGGGGGAAATCCAGACATGGTGACCCTTCATGATCGATCGATTGAAAAAGTGGCTTTCTTGGACGAACGCCTCATCCCGATGTCCTCAACACTTGCTTATGGGACAATTAGGTGGGTGAAACTGAGAAATTGCGTGTCAAAGAAGAGACGGATTTTTGGATTGACAACATCTTCGACTCAGTTTGTTCGGTAACCCCTCAACTTGCGTAGTTCCGACGCTGAACCCGGCCGGCAAATTCATCGGCTGCAATGCCACGCTTGACGCAGCAACACCCCTCCCCCTATATTGCTGACTCACCGGTTAGTAATTTAATTCCACCTGATGCCCGTAGCTGACACCAAGGCCAAGCCGCGCTGGGAGCGCCGCAAGGATGCCCGACCGCAAGAATTGCTGGATGCCGCGCTTGACCTGTTCGTCGAGCGTGGCTACGCAGCATCTCGTCTGGATGATGTCGCTGCGCGCGCAGGCGTCTCCAAGGGGACGCTGTATCTGTATTTCGAGAACAAGGAAGAACTGTTCAAAGCCGTGGTTCGCGCCAATCTGGTGTCTGCGCTGGCCGAAGCCGAGGACTATGTCGCCCAGTACACGGGCAGTAGTCGGGAGCTGCTGCGCGGCTTCATTCTTCGCTGGTGGGAACGCATCGGTGAGACCAAACTCTCCGGCATCTCAAAATTGATGATGGCGGAATCGGGTAATTTTCCCGATGTCGCTCGCTTCTATCATGAAGAAGTCATACAGCGCAGCAACGCGCTGATCATCAGCATGCTCGAGCGCGGCATCTCACGCGGCGAGTTTCGTCCCATAGACAAAGTGAATGCCAATCTGGTGATCGTCGCGCCGGTGATGATGCTGATGATGTGGAAGCACTCCTTCCACTCGTGCCGGCTGGAGCCGATTTCAGCCCCTGATTATCTGGATTGCTTCCTCGATCTGCTGCTCAATGGCTTGCAGGCCACGCCAGCCAGCTCCACCACTCACTGACCTCCCATAAGACTATGTCCACACGTACCCGCTGGGTTGTTCTGCTGATGATCGTGATTGCGGCCGTGGTCGTTATCGCAGCAATGTTAATGCGCTCCAAGACACCCCCAGCGCCTACCAAAGTGGTCGCCGCACCGCCACCCGCACTGGAGTTTCTTCCTCAGGAAGTATTCACGACGGCGCCGATGAATCTGCAGAAGACGCTTTCCCTGTCGGGTGCGCTGCGAGCGTTGGATATGGCGAGCGTGAAAGCCCGTCTGGCAGCGGATGTGCGTGAAGTCCTTGTTCGGGAAGGCGAAGCAGTGAAAAGTGGCCAGGTTGTCGTGAAGATGGATGCGACTGAGTATCTGGCGCGCGTCGAGCAGGCGCGCGGCAACCTGAATTCGGCGCGCGCGCAGCTGGACATCGCTGCCAGGAACCGCGATAACAACCGGGTGCTGGTCGACAAGGGCTTCATCTCGCGCAACGCCTTCGATAATTACGCAAGCCAGTACGCTGCTGCAGAGGCGAATGTCGATGCTGCAAAAGGCGCACTGGATGTGGTGCAGAAATTACTGAATGACACCGTGATTCGTTCACCGATCTCGGGACGGGTGGCAGTGCGTTATGTGCAGCCGGGAGAGAAAGTCTCTGCTGACAACAAGCTGCTGGATATTGTGGATCTGCGAAAAATGGAGCTGGAGGCTGCCGTGCCTACCAGTGATATCGCTAGTGTTGCCCTGAATCAGCGCGTGACCTTGCGCGTGGAAGGTTTGCCACAGCAGTTCGAAGGCAAGGTAGTGCGCATCAATCCGGCGACACAAGCCGGATCGCGCTCAGTGCCGGTCTATGTGCAAGTCGAGAATCCCCAGGGATTACTGCGCGCGGGCATGTTTGCGGAAGCACAGCTCGCGCTGGTCTCCAAAACTGGTGTGCTAGCGCTGCCGCAGAACGCCGTGCGCAAAGATGGCACTGGCGCCTATGTGTATGCGATCGAAGGCGAACGACTGGCGCGCAAACCGGTGGTCACTGGCATGAATGGGCGCAGCAGTAATGACTTCATGACCGAAATTCAGTCGGGCCTGGACTTTGGCGCCAAGGTCGTGGCCACCGACATGGGCAGCCTGCAGCCCGGATCGCTGGTCCGTATTGCAGCAGCAAAGTAAGCGGATACCAAGCGCTACCGCGCCTCGCGCAACGAACTCACGTAAAAGGACAGCCGACTCATGTGGTTCACTCGTATCAGCATAGGCAACCCCGTGCTGGCCACCATGATGATGATGGCTTTCGTTGTGCTCGGGCTGTTCTCTTACCAGCGGCTGCGGGTGGATCAGTTTCCGGATGTGACTTTCCCCGTGGTGGTGGTGCAAACCGAGTATCCCGGCGCAGCGCCAGAGACAGTAGAGACAGATATCACGCGCAAAGTCGAAGAAGCGGTCAATACCATCAATGGCATCAATAGTCTGACCTCACGCTCCTATGAAGGACAGTCGGTCGTCATCATTGAATTCGTTCTGACCGTCGATCCGGCACAGGCCGCGCAGGATGTTCGCGAAAAAGTCGCGCTGATTAAATCCAGCTTTCGCAAGGAAGTCAAAGAGCCGCGCGTGACGCGCTATGACCCCGCAGACCGCCCGATCTTTTCGGTCGCCGTGACCAACGATGCCGCCAAGGGTACGTACACCATGCGCGAGCTGACCACTGTGGCTGATCAGCTGGTGAAAAAACGCCTGGAGAATGTGCGAGGTGTCGGCTCGGTGGCACTAGTGGGCGGAGTCAAACGCGAGATCCAGATCTATGTCAAGCCCGCGGAGATGGAGGCGTTGAATATCAGCGTGGATCAGCTGATCAACGCCGTGCGCAATGAAAATCAGGAGCTACCAGCGGGCTCAGTGCGCGCGAAAGCCAATGAGCAAGTGGTTCAGGTGCAGGGACGCATCAAACGTCCAGAAGATTTCGAGCGCATCGTGGTCGCGACGCGCGGTGGCCATGCCGTCTTGCTGGGACAAATAGCACGTGTAGTCGATAGTCAGCAAGAGCAGGAGAATCTGGCGCTGTTCAATGGTCAGCGCACGCTGGCGCTGGATGTGCTGAAGGCTCAGGGGCAGAACACCATCGAAGTCGCCGACGGCCTGAAAAAAGTTATCAAGGAACTCCAGCCCACGCTGGATGCGCTGCATCCCGGCATGAAGCTGGAAATCATCAAGGATGGCTCGCGACAGATTCGCGTCGGCGTCGACAATGTGCGCCGCACGCTAATCGAGGGTGCGCTGCTGACCATTCTGATCGTCTTTTTGTTTCTAAACTCGTGGCGCTCAACCGTGATCACTGGACTCACATTGCCAGTGTCGCTGATCGGTACTTTCCTGTTCATGGACATGTTCGGTTTCACGATCAATATGATCACGCTGATGGCGCTATCGTTGTGCGTCGGCCTGCTGATCGATGATGCGATCGTGGTTCGCGAGAATATCGTTCGCCATGCGGGCATGAAAGAAAATGGTCGCTTCAAGAGTCCGCGTGTTGCGGCGCTGGAGGGCACGCAAGAGATTGGTCTGGCGGTGCTAGCGACCACGTTCTCCATCGTCGCGGTGTTCCTGCCGGTAGGCTTCATGGGTGGCATCATTGGCCGCTTCTTCCATCAGTTTGGTGTCACCGTCGCGGCGGCGGTACTGATCTCGATGTTCGTGTCTTTCACACTCGACCCCATGCTGTCCTCGGTCTGGCATGATCCGGCGGTGCATGGTGAGCATTCGCGTCGGGGCTGGTATGCCAACACGATAGGCCGCGTGCTCGAGCAGTTCGAGCGCCTCGTGCAATGGTTCTCGCGCGTCTATCAAAAGGCGCTGAGATGGTCGCTGCAGCATCGCATCGCCACACTGCTACTGGCGGCTGCTACTTTCTTTGGTGGCTTGATTATTCCTGCGTCTGGTCTGGTTGGTACCGAATTCGTGCCGCAGGCTGATTATTCGGAAACCGGTGTGATCTATCACACCCCCGTAGGTTCGTCTCTGGAGTTCACTGAAAGCAAAGCCCGACAAGTCGAGGCTGCGCTGCGCGCGCTTCCCGAGGTACGCGACCTTTACACCACGATCAACACGGGTACAGCCCAGGGCAAAAATTACGCGACCACCTACGCAAGGCTGGTACCGCGCGCTGAGCGCACACGCAGCACGAAGCAGCTTAACCAGCCACTGCGAGAGCAGCTTGCAAAAATTCCGGGTATCACAGTCACGCATGTAGGCTCGCTGGATGGTGTGGGCGGGGACAACAAACAATTGCGATTGTCCATACTTGGCCCTGACCTCAAGCAGCTGGGCAAGCTGGCCGATGAAGCCACTGCAAAGATTCGCGCTGTGCAGGGCGTGGTGGATCTGGACTCCAGCCTGAAGCCGAACAAACCCAGTATCTGGGTCGAACCTTATCGTGATATTGCCGCTGATCTCGGCGTGGGCGTCGCGCAGATCGGTAACACCCTGCGTCCTTTGCTGGCAGGCGATCCGGTGGTTGGCTGGCGCGCACCGAATGACGAAACCTACGATGTGACGGTTCGCCTTGCGCCGTCCGAGCGAACCAATATTGAAGATCTGTCCCGCCTGCGACTCGCCAGCACGCAAATGAACAGCGATGGCACGCCGCGCATGGTGCCACTGCGCCAAGTGGCCAGTGTCACGCCGGCCTCGGGCGCGAATCAGATCAATCGCCGCGATCTGAACCGCGAGGTCGAGCTGTCAGCGAATGTCGTGGGACGTTCGTCCGGTCAGGTCAGCGCGGAAGTAAGAAAGGTATTGGAGAATATGAACTGGCCACCAGGCTATCGCTTCCAGGTGGGTGGTGCGACCAAGAACATGCAAGAGTCCTTCGGCTATGCGCTGCAGGCTTTGCTGCTGGCGATCATTTTCATTTACATGATTCTGGCGTCGCAATTTGCTAGCTTCCTGCAGCCAGTCGCGATCATGTCGGCGCTGCCGCTGACGCTTATTGGTGTTTTCCTGTCGCTGGTGTTTTTCCGCTCAACGCTGAATCTTTTCTCGATCATTGGCTTCGTGATGCTGATGGGCCTGGTCACGAAAAACGCGATTCTGCTGGTGGATTTTGCCAATCAGGCACGCAAACAAGGGATGGAAAGAGGCGCCGCATTGCTGGAAGCCGCCCATGTACGACTGCGCCCCATTCTGATGACGACGCTGGCCATGGTGTTCGGCATGATTCCTCTGGCACTGGGTCTGGCGGAGGGTTCAGAGCAGCGCGCGCCGATGGGACAAGCGGTCATTGGCGGCATCATTACCTCCTCGATTCTGACGCTGGTGGTGGTGCCGGTCATCTATACCTGGCTGGATGATTTTGCTGTCTGGGCGCGCCGCCGTTTCTTGCCACAGGCTGCAGGTGCTGAGGCCCGTGGCACTGCGTCGGAAGCCAATATAGCCACCAAAAATGATGATCCCGTTTGATAAAATCGCAAGCTCCACGACATAACGACCCCATCTCCAAAGAAAGCCATGAACCTCGAACAAGCACGCCTCAACATGATCGAGCAACAGATCCGTACCTGGGAGGTGCTCGACAAAGAAGTCCTGAAAACACTGGTCGCCGTGCGCCGCGAAGCCTTCGTGCCTGCCGCCTTTCAGGCACTCGCTTTCGTCGACACCGAGATTCCTTTGCCCGGCGGCGAAAATATGCTGTCGCCGAAACTGGAAGCGCGTCTGTTACAGGAAGCCGGTATCAATGACACTGAATCCGTGCTCGAGATCGGCACAGGCTCTGGTTATATGGCTGCGCTGCTTGCGCATCATGCGAGACATGTGACCTCGATCGAGATACTCCCCGAACTGAAAACACTCGCAGAAAAAAATCTCTCGGCCTATGGCATAGCCAATGTGAATGTTGAACTGGGCAACGGCGCACAGGGCTGGGCTGGAAGCGGAACGCGCGCTGCGCCGTGGGATGTGATCGTGATCTCCGGTGCGTTGCCCGTACTACCGCCGCGCGTCTTTCTCGACCAGTTGAGTATTGGCGGCCGTCTGCTGGCCATCATTGGCGAGGCACCAGTGATGTCAGCCTGCTTGTTCACCCGTACTGCGCCGGAAGCATGGAGTGAAACCAAACTTTTCGAAACGTGTATCACGCCCTTGCGCCACGCTATCGCGCCGGCTGCATTCCATTTTTGATTGAACGAAGTCACGAGCTATGGAACACCTCTCCCCTCCCGAACTCGCCCAATGGCTGGCCGATGCCGCACGTGACCAACGCGAGACTCCCGTGCTTCTGGATGTGCGTGAGCCCTGGGAATGGGATACCTGCCGCATACCTGGCTCGCAAGCAATGCCGATGGCCAGTGTCCCCGCTCGGCAGGAAGAGCTGAACCCCGAACAAGCCATCATCTGCATCTGCCACCACGGCGCGCGCAGCATGCAAGTGGCAGCTTTTTTGGAGCGAGCAGGTTTTAACAAGGTATACAACCTGACGGGCGGAGTTCACGGCTGGGCATTGCAGGTGGACCCTTCGATGCCCACGTATTGACCAAGAGCGTGCCCCGAATACGGGTCTAAACGGAATAAAAATGCGAACAACTCGATTAGCATCACTGATAGCCGTCTGTTTGAGCATGGACGCGATGAATGCGCAGGCGCTAGATTTGCTGCAGGCTTATCGCGATGCTCAGGCCTTTGATAGCCAATTCGCCAGTGCCCGTGCGACTCGAGAAGCCAATCTTGAGAAAACCGCACTGAGCCGCGCGGGCCTGCTGCCCCAAGTAGGCATCACCGGCAGCGCCAGTAAAATCGAGGGCCATTCCTCGCAACCCTCCGATATCAGCTACAACTCCAATACATTGCAATTGCAGTTGCAGCAACCGCTGTACCGCCCTGCAAATATTGCCGCTTATGAGCAGAGCAAGCTGCAAGTCGCTGCCAGCGAAACACAGTTCGAGCAGGCCAAAGCCGACCTGACCCTGCGTGTCGCACAAGCCTATTTCGACGTGCTGACCACACAAGATGCGCTGGTGTTTATCCGCGCACAAAAAGTTGCGATCACCGAGCAACTGGAGTCAGCAAAAAGAAATTTTGAAGTAGGCACGGCCACCATCACGGACACCCATGAGGCGCAGGCTCGCTTCGATCTAGCGGCGGCACAGGAAATCGCGGCACTCAACGATCTGGAAGTCAAACGTAACCTGCTCGCCCAAATCACCGGTAAGTTGCCGGGCGAGCTGCAGGGCTTGCGCCAGGGCGTCAGGCTCAGCCCGCCGGATCCGCAAAATGTCCGCCAGTGGGTGGAGAGCGCGGAAGCTGGTAATTTCGCAGTGGTCACACAAGCATTTATCGCAGAGTCTGCAAAGCTCGATATCGAGCGTAGCCGCAGCGGCCACAAGCCGACGCTGGACGCCGTGGCCAGCTACGGACAAAACAAAGGGCTTGCCTTTGCGCCGCAGCTGACCATTACCACTGCGTCGGTCGGTGTGCAATTCAATTTACCCGTGTATGCAGGCGGCGCGACCAGTAGCCAGATACGACAGGCGATTTCATCGGAAGAAAAAGCGCGCGCCGATCTCGACACGGCCCGTCGCAACGCGGCGCAATCTGCGCGAACGGCCTTTCTGGGCGTGCAGAGCGGATTGTCACAGGTCAGAGCACTGGAGGCGGCGGAAACCTCGAGCAACTCGGCGCTTGAGTCAAATCGTCTTGGCTATGAAGTTGGCGTACGCATCAACATTGACGTGCTCAACGCGCAGCAGCAGCTGTACTCGACTCGACGTGATCTGGCAAAAGCGCGCTATGAGACCTTGATCAACGGGCTGCGACTGAAAGCAGCCGTGGGCACGCTCAGCGAAGCTGATCTCGCCGAGCTGAACAGTCTGCTGGACACACGCTGACTGTTGGATTTTCGACATTTCGCGTAAGAGGACGCTGAATACATCCACGTTTTATGACGAGCCAGCGTAGCGGTGCGGCGCTGGGCCCGGCAAAATCAAGGGATTGTCTCAATGAACTCAGCTGAAAAAGTTTCTGGTTTTTGTTTAACCAGCGCCTCCTTAATCGAATTAAAAGACGGCAGCGGTCGGTCGCTAGCGATACAAATAACTTCCTGAAACTCTCATAACAACCGTTTCAGGCAATTCAGAAGCGGCTATACTTAGCGTCAATAAATAGAACGATCGTGCGGCAAACTTGGCTTGGTGAAATCGTCAACAACCGCCAAAGAAACAGCAAAACTACAGGCGCCTCCGTCTGCAGTTTTTTATTTAGCAAGTCCTGCAAGTGCGTCAGGCCCCCTGACGTCTTTTTGAACCCGTCGGAACACCATGAACTTCTCGCCCACTGCTCGCCTTCTCCTCGTCCCTACTGTCATTGTGTCGCTACTGGCCGCCTGCGGCGACAAAAAACCGGCCGCACCCGGACCAGGCGCAGGTGCTCCGCCGCCCGCAAATGTCGCGACCATCAGCATCGCGCCGGAACAAGTCGCGAACGTGACCGAACTGCCCGGCCGAATCGAGGCCATACGCAGTGCCGAGGTGCGCGCCCGCGTCGGCGGCATCGTGCAAAGGCGTTTGTTCAATGAGGGCAGTGAAGTGCGGGCCGGGGCAACGCTGTACCAGATCGATCCTGCACCCTTCCAGGCCGCGGTCAGCAATGCCGAAGCCACGCTCGCTCGCGCGGAGGCGAATCTGGGGCAAACCAACACGCGGCTGAATCGCTACCGCGCACTGGTTGATACCAATGCGATCAGCAAGCAGGAATTCGACGATGCGCAGAGCGCGCAAAAACTGGCCGCCGCCGATGTCGCTGCTGCCAAGGCCTCACTGGATACCGCCAAGCTGAATCTTTCTTATTCGACGATCACGGCGCCGATCACGGGCCGTATCGGCCGCACACTGGTCACCGAAGGTGCGCTGGTAACGGCCAACGATCCGACGGCGCTGGCGATCATCCAGCAGCTGGATCCGATCTATGTGACGCTCACCCAGTCCTCGGTCGAGATGGCGCAGCTCCGCGAAAAAGTCTCTCAGTCCGGGCATGGTGGCGTGAAGACGAAGCTCACACTCGTGACCGAAGATGGCAAACCGTATCCGCACACGGGTCAGCTGCTGTTCTCAGAGGCGACCGTTGATCCAAGCTCCAGTTCGGTGATCCTGCGCGCGCAATTCCCTAATCGCGAACGCACGCTACTACCGGGTATGTATGTGCGCGTGCGCCTCGAACAGGGTGTGCGCCCGAACACCATCACGGTGCCGCAGCAAGCCGTGATGCGGACTGCGGATGGCTCGATGGTGATGACCGTGGATGCCGAGGGTAAGGTCGCACCGCGCCCCGTCAAGACGGGCGGCGCCTATGGCACCAGCTGGATCGTCACCTCAGGGCTCAAAGAAGGCGATCAGGTGATCGTCGAAGGCCTGCAAAAGGCCAAGCCGGGCGCAACGGTCAAGCCCAGCCCATGGCAACCGGGCGGTGCGCCCGCGGGTGCTGCGCCCGCTGCTGCGGCCCCAGCCGCCGCCACGCCCGAGAAAAAATAAGGAAGCACCGCTATGGCAAAGTTTTTCATCGACCGCCCGGTATTTGCCTGGGTGATCGCGCTTTTCGTCTTGCTGGCCGGTGTGCTCGCCATTCCCAAGCTCCCTGTCTCGCAGTATCCGCAGATTGCACCACCGACCATCATCGTCAACTCGATCTATCCGGGTGCCTCGGCACAGACAGTGGACGAAAGCGTCACCAGCCTCATCGAGCAAGAGATGAATGGCGCGGAGAACATGCTCTACATCGAGTCGCAGAGCCAGTCAGATGGCGGCTCGACGGTCTCGGTGACCTTCAAGAATGGCACCAATCCCGAGTTGGCTGCGGTTGATGTGCAGAATCGCCTCAAGCGTATCGAGGCACGTCTGCCGCAAGCCGTGGTGCAGCAAGGCGTGACGATCACGCGTGCACGCAGCAATCTGCTGATGTTCGTGAACCTGATCTCGACCACGGGCGAGCAATCGCCGGTGGCGCTGGGCGACTACCTGGCGCGTAACGTGATCAATGAAATCAAGCGTATCCCTGGTGTGGGTGTCGCGCAGCTGTTCGGTACCGAGCGCGCGATGCGCGTCTGGGTCGACCCGGACAAGCTGCTGGGTTTCAAGCTGACACCGAGTGATGTCGTGCAGGCCATCAAGGCTCAGAACGCGCAATTCTCCGCCGGTATCCTGGGTGATCTGCCGGCGCCTGCCAAGCAGCGCATCGCCACATCGATCGTAGTCACGGGGCAGCTCGCCACACCCGAAGAGTTCGGCAACATCGTGCTGCGCGCTACGCCCGGCGGCGCGACGGTACGCATACGAGATATCGGCAGCGTCGAAGTCGCTGGGCAGTCGTATGGCTTTGCAGCACGCCTGAACGGCAAGGATATTGCCGCAGTTGGCATTCAGCTGACACCGACAGCCAATGCACTTGAGACGGCAAAACTAGTGCGCGCCAAGATGGCCGAGCTGAAAAAATATTTTCCGCCTGGCGTCGATTACAAGATTCCGTACGACACCTCGCTGTTCATTAATATTTCGATCGAGGAAGTGGTCAAGACTCTGGTCGAGGCGGTGATCCTGGTATTCCTGGTGATGCTGCTGTTCCTGCAAAGCCTGCGCTACACCTTGATCCCAGCCATCGTGGTGCCGGTGTCCCTGATGGGTACCTTCGCCACCATGATGGTGTTCGGTTACTCGATCAATGTGCTGACCATGTTCGGCATGGTGCTGGCGATCGGCATTCTGGTCGACGATGCGATCGTGGTGGTGGAAAACGTCGAGCGCATCATGAGCGAAGAAGGCCTGCCGCCGCGTGAGGCGACGATCAAGGCCATGGGCCAGATCACCGGCGCAATCATTGGCATTACTGCCGTATTGATTGCGGTGTTCGTGCCGATGGCTTTCTTCACCGGCTCGGTGGGGGCGATCTATCGGCAGTTCTCGATCTCGATGGTGTCATCCATGGTGTTCTCGGCCATCATGGCGCTGACACTGACACCTGCACTGTGCGCAACACTGCTCAAACCAATCGACCCCAACCATCACGAGCGTAAAGGTTTGTTTGGTGCGTTCAACCGTTTATTCAGGCGTACCACCAATAGCTACCAGTCCGGTGTGCAGAAGGTTCTGAAATCGACGCTGCGCTATATGGTGCTCTACGGTGTGATTATTGCGGCGGTGGTCTGGATGGCCGTGCGCATGCCGACATCGTTCCTGCCTGCCGAAGACCAGGGCTACCTGCTCGCCAATGTGCAGCTGCCGCCAGGTGCCAGCACGGGCCGTACACTGGAAGTGATGAAACAAGCCGAGGCGTATTTCCTGAAAGAGCCCGGGGCGGAGGCCATCGTGTCTGTGATCGGCTACAGCTTTTCAGGCAATGGACAAAATGGCGGTCTGCTGTTCGTACCGCTGAAAGACTGGAAAGAACGCACCACGCCTGAACTGAGCTCACAAGGCATCGCGACCAAGGCGCTGTCACTGATGGCGACCATACGCGATGCGATCGTGTTCACGGTAAATCCGCCGGCAATCCGCGAGCTAGGCAATGCGACTGGTTTCTCGCTGCGCCTGCAAGACCGCGCTGGTCTGGGGCATGACGCGCTGCTGGCTGCGCGCAATCAGCTACTGGGCATGATGTCCAAGAGCCCGGTCATCAAAGGCGCGCGACCAGAGGGCATGGAAGATTCCCCGCAGCTGAAACTGGAGATCGACCGCGACAAGGCCAATGCGCTGGGCGTCACCGTCGCTGACATCAATGCGACACTGGCTGGCACCTTTGGCTCGACCTATGTGAATGACTTCCCCAATGTAGGCCGGCAGCAGCGCGTGATCGTGCAGGCGACTGCCGAGAAGCGGCTGATGCCTGAAGACCTGGAGAAACTGCACATCCGTAATGCGCAAGGCAACATGGTGCCGATGTCAGCCTTCATGCGCAGTAACTGGATCAATGGCCCGGTGCAGCTGGTGCGCTTCAACGGTTACCCGGCGATGAAAATACAGGGCGACGCGGCACCAGGCGCGTCTTCCGGTGATGCACTGGCTGAAGTCGAACGGCTGGTCGCACAACTCCCCTCAGGCATAGGCTATGAGTGGGCCGGTCAGTCGTTCGAGGAAAAGGCTGCAGGCTCGACCGCAACGCTGCTGTTTGCGCTATCACTGCTGGCGGTCTTCCTGGTTCTGGCTGCCCTCTACGAGAGCACCTCCATTCCGGTCGCCGTGCTACTGGTCGTGCCGCTAGGCGTTCTAGGCGCGGTGGCCTTCACCTTGTTCCGTGGCATGCCAAATGATGTGTACTTCAAGGTCGGCCTGATCGCCATCATCGGCCTGTCAGCAAAGAACGCCATCCTCATCATTGAATACGCAAAGGACTTGCAGGCCGATGGCATGGACCTGATAGAGGCCACGCTCACGGCGGTGAGGCTTCGCTTCCGCCCAATTATCATGACCTCGCTGGCCTTTATCCTCGGTGTGCTGCCGCTGGTGGTCGCGACGGGGGCAGGCTCGGCCAGTCAGCGAGCGATCGGTACTGGTGTGATGGGCGGGATGATCACCGCCACTGTGCTAGCCGTTTTCTTTGTACCGGTATTTTTCGTGGTGGTCCGTCGCATCTTCAAGGGCAATGAGCGACAGCGCAAACTGTATGCTGCCCACTTGCATCAGAACGAGGCATAACAATGACAAAAAAGCTCACTCTTCCTATCGTCGCACTGACAGGCGCCATGGCACTCTCAGGCTGCCAGATCATGCCGACTTTTTTCAAGCCGGCAGCGCCAGTGCCCTCGATGTATCCCACCGGTGACGGCGCAACCACAAAATCC
This sequence comes from Pseudomonadota bacterium, assembly GCA_041182625.1. Lineage (GTDB taxonomy): Bacteria > Pseudomonadota > Gammaproteobacteria > Burkholderiales > Burkholderiaceae_D > Pernthalerella. The sequence continues at coordinate 21,249 of JBEGNF010000021.1, forward strand.
GTGGCCGATATCGGCTGGAATGAATTTTTTCAGAATCCTGATCTTCGCGAAGCCATCGGCACCGCGCTAAGCAACAATCGTGATTTGAAAACGGCGATACTGCGCATCGAAGAAGCCCGTGCCCTGTACAACATTCAGCGCGCCGATCAGCTTCCGACCGTGAACGCGACCGGCGGTTTGAGCACATCGCGCCAGCTACTGGCTGGCACCATGCGCGAGAACACGGTGTACCAAGTGGGTCTTGGGATGGCCGCGTTCGAGCTGGATTTCTTTGGCCGAGTAAAAAATCTGTCAGCGGCGGCGCTGTCCCAATACCTCGCCACGGAAGAGGCGCGTCGTGCATTCCAAATTTCGCTGGTCAGCGAAGTGGCCAAGGCCTGGCTGACCGAGCGCGCGTTGGCAGAACAAAAGCAATTGGCAGAGCGCACCTACAAGGCCCGGGAAAGCTCGCGCGAACTGGTGAAGAAACGCCTTGATGCAGGTATTACCAATGCATTGGAATTCCAGCAGAGCGAAACACTGGTGCAATCGGCGCGCGTATCGTTACTCGCCTTGCGTCGGCAGCACGCACTGGCCGTGAATGCGCTGACGCTGCTCACGGGCTACGGCATGAAAATGCCACCCCAGACCGCCACGCTGTCGAATCAAGTGATCACGGCCGATATCGGCGCCGGTTTGCCATCGGATCTGCTCTCCCATCGTCCTGATATACGAGCTGCCGAGCAGAGGCTGCGTGCCAGCCAGGCCAATATCGCCGCCGCCCGCGCAGCTTTTTTCCCGCGTATCTCGCTCACTACGGGCTTTGGTCTGGCCAGCGGCGATCTGGGTGATCTATTCGACACCAGTTCACGCACCTGGAATTTCGCACCCCAGCTGGTGCTACCCATCTTTGACAATGGCCGCAACAAGGCAGGCCTGAGTCTGGCAGAAGTAAGAAGCAATATCGCGATCTCCGACTATGAAAAAACCATTCAGGTCGCTTTCCGCGAAGTCGCCGATGCGCTGGCCGCCCGTGCGACACTGGCCGAAGAGATCGACGCCCAGAAAGCTGTCCGAGATGCGCAATTCGAGCGCCTGTCACTCGCACAGGCACGCTACCAGAACGGTATCTCCAGCTATCTGGATGTGCTGGACGCCGAGCGTGAATTGTTCAATGCCGAACAGGCGCTGGTGCAGTCGCAGCTGCTGCGGCTGACGAATACGGTCGACCTGTATCGTTCGCTGGGCGGAGGATTCACCGAGCCGGAGAAGCAGTAAACGGAGTTTTGCCAGAATTACCGGTATTCCATCCCAGAAGGATCATCTCTTGGGAGAGCTGGTCGCCGATGCCTCAGTCACCTGGAATGGAAAAAAACCAGCTTTCCCCGAGCACTTGCCCAAGCTCTCTGCCGGCGGCAAGCCTCTCAGCACCATAATTCAGGAAGGTCGCGCTGGATTTTATTTTGCGACACCTCTGCGCTTGCAAAGCTTTTCATCGACGAAGAGCACAGCGGACAAATGCTTGAAGCAGCTCAATAAGCGCCCGCCATGTCGGTATGCAAAATCGCCTGGGCGGAAATGATGGCTGCGATGGCAAGGCGAGTACGTGAAATACCTGAAGATGCTGACACCATCGATTCTGGGCGAAACCGGTTCGAGCAAATGTGGCTGGATTTTGCAGTCATAGAAATAAACCAGAAGCTGGTCAAGCTGGCGGGCGACATCGCGGAAGCGTTTGCGCTGAGGGCCTATGACAGCTTTCAGCGAGCAGCGGCACAGCGATTGCATCATGGCGCGAACAGGCAGATGACTTTCGCCTGTTTCGACAAACGTTTGCAAAAAGCTGCCGCCGTCATGGGTTTGCAGGTACTAGAATTTTCCTGACTCGCGCACGAAGTTGACCTGTAGCTGATTCAGCATCCCGGAAAGCAGTCGTACCGTTTTTTCGGTCGCGCCGCGGTGCACGTGCGTGAACTGCGCCGCACTTGCGGATACTTCCTGTAGTTTATCGCGGTCAATCAACCACGCCAGCCACTGATTGAACAAGTCGTTCGCATCGCTTACTCGCACCGCGACACCCGACTGAACCGCATCCTCGGTGATTTGCGCAAAATTGAAGGTATGCGGTCCGACAAACACTGGTTTACCGCATGACAGGGCCTCGATCAGATTCTGCCCGCCAAGTGGCAACAGGCTGCCGCCGATGAAGGCCATGTCGGAGACTGCGTAGAAGGCAAACATCTCTCCCAGCGAATCGCCTAGCAGTAGGTGAACATGCGGTGACAGCGACTCCTGTCCGAGTTGTGAACGACGCAGATAATCGAGCCCTCGCTGATCCAGAAGCCGCGCGACTTCTGCAAAGCGCTGCGGATGGCGCGGAACGATGATCAGTAGTGTCTCTTGCGGAAGCGTCGCACGCATATACGCATCGAGCAGCAAGACTTCTTCACCCTCGCGCGTGCTCGCGCACAGTAACACCGGGCGTTGCCCGAATTGACGGCGCCATTGTGCTCCCAACTCAATCATTGGCTCGGGCGGAGCGATATCGAATTTCAAGCTGCCGGTAACGGTAACGTTCTTGGCGCCGAGTTGGCGCAAGCGCTCAGCATCGGCTTGGGTCTGCGCAGCGAACAAGCTTATCCTCTTCGCGGCCTCTCTGAACAGGCCGGCGAAACGCTGCGCTTGGCGCAAAGATTTTTCTGACAAGCGCGCATTGACCAGTGCGACCGGCACGCTCTCCTGATGGCAGCTGTGTATCAGTGCTGGCCAGACTTCGGTTTCCATCAGTACGCACAGCGATGGCCGGGTCGCTTGCACGAAACGCCGGGTCATGCTCAGGGTGTCATACGGAAGGTAGGACTGCAGAACTCGCGAATCCTTGCCGAACAGGGTAGATCCCGTCGCACGGCCAGTCGGCGTCATGTGCGTGAGCAGAATATGATGTTGCGGGTATTGTTTGAGCAGCGCCCGTATCAGCGGCTCGGACGCGCGCGTCTCGCCAACGGATACCGCATGTACCCAGATCAGCGGCGATGGAAAGTGAACACCCGATCCGAAGCGCTCGGCAATGTGCCGGCGATAGCCTGCTTCCTTGCGACCCCGCCACCACAGGCGTAGCAGCACGAGGGGCAGCAGCAGCCACCACAGCGCGGAGTAGACTCGCAGCGTCAGCAGGGGCATTCAGCGTGACACTCAGGCCGCAAAAGGCAGCTCGGCATCCGGCTTGACTTGGCGGATGGCCTTGCCCAACGACTGCTGTATGCGAGAGAGCGCGTCTTCGTTCTCCGCCTCGAAGCGCAGCACCAGTACTGGCGTGGTATTCGATGCCCGCACCAGCCCAAAGCCATCAGCGTATTCGACTCGAACACCATCAATAGTGAGTACCTGTTTTGCATCGGGCCAGCGGGCTTCTCTCTGCAGCCGCTCGACGAGGGCGTGGTTCTCTCCCTCGGCGCATTTGATCTGCAATTCGGGCGTTGACATCGACTGTGGCAAGGCATTCAGTGTCGCACTGGGATCCGCCACTCTGGAAAGTATCTCGAGCAGGCGCGCGCCGGCATACAGGCCATCATCAAAGCCATACCAGCGATCCTTGAAGAACACATGACCGCTCATCTCGCCGCCCAGTGGTGCCTGAGTCTCTCTCATCCGCGCCTTCACCAGCGAGTGACCCGTCTTGCCCATCAGGGGCTCGCCGCCCGCCGCTTTCACGACCTCGGCCACATGACGACTGCATTTCACGTCATACAAAATCGGCGCACCCGGATGACGCGACAGCACCTCCTGCGCAAACAGCATCAGCTGACGATCGGGATAGATGATCTGCCCATCCTTGGTGACGACACCCAGTCGGTCGCCATCACCATCGAATGCCAGACCGAGTACCGCATCAGTCGTTCGCAACGCATGAATCAGATCTTCAAGGTTTTCGGGATGGGCAGGATCAGGATGGTGATTGGGGAAATTGCCATCAACATCGCAGAACAACTCGATCACCTCGCAACCCAAGCCGCGATACAGATCCCCGGCAACTGCACCGGCAACGCCATTGCCGCAATCGACCGCGAGCTTCATCGGTTTCGCCAGCTTGATGTCGCCGATGATGCGCGCTAGGTAGGCCTCGCGAATGTCGTGCTGGCGATATCCGCCTTGTCCGCTCGAAAAATCATTGGCAAGAATGCGCTGATACAGTCGCTGTATGGTCTCGCCATAGATTGCCTCGCCAGCCAGCACCATCTTGAAGCCGTTGTAATCCGGCGGATTGTGACTACCGGTGACCATGATGCCGCTGGGCGCGCCCAGAGCGTAGGTCGCGAAGTACAGCATGGGAGTCGCCACCATGCCGACATCGATCACATCCACTCCTGCGGATTGCAAGCCCTCGGCCAGCGCGGCGGACAGCGACGGGCCGCTCAGCCGACCGTCACGTCCTATGACGACGGTCTTTTCACCTTTGATGAGTGCTGCGCTGCCGAATGCCTGGCCGATTTGCCGCGCAATACGGATGTCGAGCGTCTTGCCAAGCACGCCACGAATGTCATACGCCTTGAAAATGCCCGGTGTCAGGCTTGCGTTGCTGTTTGCCATAGTTGTTCGGTCAGTGGGTTCAGTGAATTCAGTTTACTCAGTCGATCTGGTGTATTCAGATCGTTTGCAAGAGGTGCGGTGTCTCAGCCGGAATACTCGACAGACAGACTGCGAGCGCCTCGTCCCATACTGGCAGCGATCCGAAATTCTGCTGGAATGATGTCGTGCTCATCACGGAATTCTTCGGGCGTTGCGCTGGCGTCGGATAGTCTTTCGTAGGAATCGGCTTGAGCGTTGGCTTTTGCACCACGAAAGGATGCGAGAAAATCTTCTCCGCAAAACCATACCAGCTGGTCTGACCGCCAGCGCACAGATGATAAACACCACTGAGTTCGCTCAACCGATCAGGATTTTCTGCTTTTTTGAGCGCCACGGCCGTTGCCTCGGCAATCGTGCGGCTCCAGGTCGGCGCACCGATCTGGTCGCTGACGATAGACAGCTCAGGTCGGCTTTGCGCCAGACGCAGCATCGTCAGTAGAAAATTTTTGCCGGTCAAGCCATATACCCAACTGGTTCGAAAAATCAGATGCGGCACACCAACCGCCGCAATGGCCTGCTCACCCGCGAGTTTGGATTGTCCATAAACCGACAAGGGGCCGGTCGCATCCGTCTCAATCCAAGGCGCCTGCTTGCTGCCATCGTAGACATAGTCGGTCGAATAGTGAATTAGTGCGGCGCCCAGATGTTTTGCCTCTTCTGCGAGGATGCCGGGCGCTTGCGCATTGATTGCATAAGCGAGCGCTTGCTCGGATTCCGCCAGATCCACCGCGGTATACGCCGCCGCGTTGATGATCAGGGTCGGACGCTCTGCACGAATCGCATGGCGTATCGAGTCAGGATCTGACAAATCCATGTGGGTACGACCGAGAACAATGAGGTCACCCAGCCCGACAAGCGCTCTCGCCAGCTCCCCGCCTACCTGGCCATCGCGGCCCGTGACCAGTATCTTCATGGGTAGGTGTCAGCCTGAGCGAGCGGCACACCCACCTTGTCTTTCTCGGACAGCACGGGTTCACCTTGCAGCGGCCAGTCGATGTCCAGCACCGGGTCATTCCATAACAAGGTCCGCTCATGCTCTGGCGCATAGTAATCGGTGGTCTTGTACAAAAAATCTGCACTATCGGTGGTCACCAGAAAGCCATGCGCAAAACCCGGCGGTATCCATAGCTGCCGGTGACTCTCGGCGGACAATCGCACCGAAACGGATTGACCGAAAGTCGGCGAACTCCGTCGCATGTCGACCGCGACATCGAATACTTCACCTTGCGTGACACGCACCAGTTTTCCTTGTGGTTGATGCATCTGGTAATGCAAGCCGCGCAGTACACCGCGCGCCGAACGCGAATGATTGTCTTGCACGAAGGGCAGATGCACACCGGTCAGCTCTTCAAAGCGACGCTGGTTGTGACTTTCAAAGAAAAACCCGCGTGAATCGCCAAATACTTTGGGCTCGATGATGAGCACATCGGGTATTGCTGTCTTGATTACATTCATGGTGTCAGTACACCTTGTCTTTCAGCAGGCGTAGCAGATATTGGCCGTAGGTATTTTTCTTCAGAGGCTCGGCCAGCTTCTCGAGCTGTGCTGCATCAATATAGCCTTTGCGATAAGCGACTTCCTCGGGGCAAGCGACTTTCAGGCCTTGTCGCTTTTCGAGCGTGGCAATGAACTGCGCCGCTTCCAGCAAGGATTCATGCGTGCCGGTATCCAGCCATGCCATCCCGCGCCCCATCAGCTCGACATGCAGCTCTTTTTGCTGGAGATAGATCTTGTTAACGTCAGTGATTTCGAGTTCGCCGCGAGCAGACGGCTTGATGCTGGCAGCAATATCGCATACCTGACGATCGTAAAAATACAGCCCGGTCACTGCGTAATTGGATTGGGGATGCTTTGGTTTTTCTTCGATACTGATCGCGCGCCGGTTGGCATCAAATCCGACAACGCCGTAGCGCTCGGGATCCTCGACATGATAGGCGAACACGGAGGCGCCATCACTACGGTCATTGGCGGCGCGCAGCTTGCCATCGAAATCATGGCCATAAAACAGATTGTCTCCAAGGATCAGCGCCGAGTCATGATTACCTACAAATTCACGGCCAATAATGAAAGCCTGGGCAAGTCCGTCCGGAGAGGGTTGTACCGCGTACTGGATATGGATTCCCCACTGACTCCCATCGCCCAGCAATGCCTCAAATCGCGGTGTGTCTTGCGGTGTCGATATCAGCAGGATGTCGCGCATACCAGACAACATCAGCGTCGTCAGTGGGTAGTAGATCATGGGCTTGTCGTACACCGGCATCAACTGCTTGGAGACCGCCATGGTCACCGGATACAAACGCGTTCCTGATCCGCCAGCAAGAATGATGCCGCGTCGATGGTGCTTGTCGCTCATGCGGTGCTCCCTGTGCGCTGGCTGTAGTTACGGTCTATCCATTTGAGGTAATCGCCAGATTGAATCTTGCGCACCCATTCCTGATTGGCCAGATACCACTGCACTGTCTTGCGCATGCCTGTCTCAAAAGTTTCTGACGGACGCCATCCCAGCTCACGCTCTGTCTTGCGCGCATCGATCGCATAACGGCGATCATGACCGGGGCGATCGGTCACATAGGTGATCTGCTGTCGATAAGACTGCTTGCCAGGCGCCAGTTCATCCAGCAAATCGCACAGCGTGTGCACGACATCGATATTGGCCTTTTCATTCCAGCCGCCGATGTTATAGGTCTCCCCCGGCTTGCCATCGGTCAGAATGCGGCGTATCGCGCTGCAATGATCGCCCACATAGAGCCAGTCGCGAACCTGCTGACCATCGCCATAAATGGGCAGCGGCTTGCCTGCCAGTGCATTGGCGATCATCAAAGGCACCAGCTTTTCGGGAAACTGCAGCGGCCCGTAATTGTTCGAGCAATTGCTGGTCAGTACCGGCAAACCATACGTGTGATGCCAGGCACGCACCAGATGGTCTGAGGCGGCCTTTGATGCCGAGTAGGGGCTGTTAGGTGCGTAGGGCGTAGTCTCGGAAAATGGCGGGTCGGTCGGACTCAGCGTACCGAATACCTCATCAGTCGATACATGCAAGAACCGAAAATTGTTCTTGTCGGTGTCGGACAGGCCAGCGCAGTAGGCACGTGCTGCCTCCAGCAGACTGAAGGTGCCATCGACATTGGTGCGAATGAAGTCGCCAGGGCCATGAATCGAGCGATCGACATGGCTCTCAGCAGCGAAATGCACAATAGCACGAGGCTTGTGCGTTGCAATTAACTGATTGACCAATTCCCGATCGCAGATATCCCCCTTCACCAGCTGATGACGCGAATCGCCTTCGATGGCAGACAAATTGTCTGGATTGCCCGCGTAAGTCAGCTTGTCCAGATTGATCACCGGCTCGTCCGTGGACGCCAGCCAGTCAAGTACGAAATTCGAGCCGATGAAGCCCGCGCCACCCGTTACCAGAATCATTGAGATGCCTTGTTAAAACGCCTTATTATTTGATTAACTTATTCCTACCGAACACTCGACATTTTAACGGAGCGCCGCGCCCTAGAAGCAGGCTGCCGAAAGAATCTCATCCTCATGCTTATCCCGTTCTGGTGACCAATAAAAAAGGCGTGTCTCGCGACACGCCTTTGCACGCTGAATTCAGTGAATCAAACGCGCTCGAAACCTCTCAAACCTGACCAGCGGTTAGCAATCCACGCTGCCCCCTTCGACACGAAAGCGCCGATGGCTTTGGCACCATGAGCCACGCCATGAGCCACTACCCTGCCGGCGGAAGCCATCGCGTGCCCACTTGCGGCACCTGCTTTTCTGATGGCGTCGGTTGCCTTATTCACCCCCTTGGCTACCCGCGTTGCTGAAGCTTTGGCCACTTCGCCCGCCGTTTCGGCAATTTGACCAGCGGAACTCTTCAGGCGAGCGACTGCCTTACCGTTCAATGCATTGCGAAGTCTGTCACCCGTCGGAATTCCCACGTCGGTAAGCGTCGGCGACAATCTGGCCCGTACCGAAGTAATCGCCTTTCTTACGACAGCACTGCCCTTCGATGACCAGACAGAAGCGTTATGCCTAATCCATTCGGTCGCTTCACGGATTGGCGGTATCAACTTTTTACCTGCCGCGACCAATTTATCACCTGCGGCAGAAAAAGCGGCGTGTACACCAAGCGCCAAACCTGACAATCCGGCTTTTACTGACCGGCGACTGCCGGCTCTGCCATCGCTATTGACATCAAGTGGTTTTGTATCGAGTGCTACCGCAGACTCACGATGGCGCTCCGTGCGCTGCGCGCGTTTCGTGCGGCTATCCAAACCGGCATCTGCTCGCTTCTTCGGAGTTTCAGTGGTCCGCGCCGACTGAAAATCAGTTGATTGCTGTCCCGATGATCCCTGAAAGGGAACCGGCGGAATAAATGAAAATTCTGATGGATCCTCACCGAGCGCTGAACTCTCGCGGGCCTTCAGGGATTTTTCGATGATTGCACGAACCTCGGTCGCCGTCGAATCGTAATCACGTCCGATCACATTCAGTGCATCGTTTAGCTGATGACGTTGTGCTTCTTCCATACCGATATCGTCAATGTGGTCGAGGGTAAAATCCAAAGCCAGTGCGAAACGTGCGGAATGATGAGGATCATCGCCAGCCTGGAGAGAAATCAGTTGTTTTATTTGCTCACCGAAACTACGAGTATCTTCAGTTTTATCAGCCCCCCATAAAACGAGCAATGCATTGGCGCGTTGCTGAGTATTGAGACTGGCAAAACAAGAATCCAGATCCACACGCAGCGTGTCAACGGTAACCTGCAGATTCGCAGACTCCGTTGTTGCAGGAGCCTGAGGATTCATCGCTCTTTGAATACGCTGATCTTGAGAGAACATTATTACTCCACGAGAAAATAGAAAGCGGTCTTGAGTGCGCCTCTCAACGGAGAAGTTTCAGAATCGAGGAAAATATTGATGATTATTCGATAGGTGACGGCACCATGAAGCCGCGTGAAGCGATCACCGAACCGTTTGCATTAAAATGTTTCACGAAAGCATGTGGGCCCATGGAGAGCCCGTTGGACGGGTGTATTCGATAAGTCAAAAATATCCGTTATCGCCAGATCATCTTTGTTAACTTGTAGACCGAGCCACTTTCCTCATGTCCGACACGCCTATGCTTCCGGTATTTGTCATCGGCGACCTGCAAGGTTGTAGAGGGGAGCTGGATTTATTGCTGGATCGCATTGAGGCAGAAGCTCCTCGTGCCCGCTTGGTGTTTGTCGGTGATTTGGTCAATCGCGGCCCGGACTCATTAGGTTGCCTGCGTCGTATTCGGGCAATGGCTGATCGTGCGCAGATTGTGCTCGGTAATCATGATCTCCATTTGCTGGCCGTCGCCAATGGCATCCGACCTCGAGGACGCTCGGATACGCTGGAGGCGCTACTCGCCGCGCCTGATCTCCACGACTTGCTGCAATGGCTGAGACAGCAACCGCTGTCTCTGATGGCGGAGGGGCACTTGATCGTGCACGCCGGCGTGCTGCCCCAGTGGACGACTGAGCAAACCCTCGCACTCGCAGACGAAGTGTCCACAGTACTGAGAGGAAGCGACTGGCTGGATTTCTTGGCTCAGATGTATGGCAATGAACCTGCACAATGGCACGATGATCTGCAAGGTGATGACCGGTTGCGCTGCATCGTCAATGGGCTGACCCGACTGCGCTTCTGCACAGCCCAGGGAGAGATGGAATTCGCTACCAAGGAAGGACCTGAACAACCGCCCCCTGGCTACATGCCATGGTTCGATGTGCCGGAACGATTAACCCAAGAGACAACGATCGTTTTCGGGCACTGGTCGACCCTGGGACTGATACTGAGACCGAACGTCATCGGTCTGGATACAGGCTGTGTCTGGGGTGGCAAGCTCAGCGCACTGCGCTTGTCTGACCGTCAGTTGGTGCAAGTTGATTGCCCGCAGCATCAGCAGCCGGGCTGAGCGCATCCGATACTAGCTCTCTGGCAGCAGCCGCCAGCTCACGACGGTGCGCGCCCTCGGTAGGTATCGCGGGTAAGCGAATTAGTTCGGCGTGCATGCCACCGCTCTTTAGAATAGCGATCACACTCTCGACAAATGTCATCTCACCAATAAAGTCTGCCGAGTCATGCAGGCCACCATCGGCGTCCAGATAGCGGAGCGCGTAGGGTTGCACCGGAACCTCGGCCTCAATCGCTGCCTCGAACAAATTCGCATGAAAAGGCAGCACCGTGCCTTGCGGCGCGGTCGTACCCTCGGGGAAGAAAGCGACGCGCTCGCCATCGTGAATGCTTTTTACTAGCCCGGCATAAATCCTTCGTACATCGCGCTGTTTGCCACGCGCGATGAAGATCGTCCCGGTGTTTTCACACAACCAGCCAATCAGGGGCCAACTGCGAATATCGGATTTCGCGACGAAGCGGCACGGATGGATGGTATTCATCACAAAGATGTCCAACCACGAAATGTGATTGCAGATAATCAGCGACGGCGACACTGGCTCGCGCTGCGCACTATCGTTGATCGAGAAAGACACGCCGCAGATAGCCACCAGCTGGCGCGACCAGCGCTGTATGCGGCGTTCCCGTCCTGCTGCACCAAGAACCGGAAACAGCAGCGCCACCTTGAGAAGTCCCACTATCAGATGCCAGGCCAGCCTGGCCAAACCCCATACCGGCATGATGATCAGCGGCTGTAGGCGACGCGGCCGGACACGATGGTGTGCCTGACCTGACCCTGCAACTCGTAACCAAGAAACGGTGTGTGCTTGCCCTGACTGACAATCGCGGATGCTTCGACCTTCCAGCGCGCGTTCGGGTCGACGATGCAGACATCGGCGATGCTGCCCACTGAGAGCTTACCGGCATCGATTCCGGCCACGCGCGCGGCATCGCAGGTAATGCGGGCAATCGCCTTGGAAAGACCCTCTTTGCTTTTCAAGTGATCTTCAGCCCATTTGAGAGACAACGAGAGCAGCAGCTCCAGACCCGTCGCACCGGGAGAGGCTTCGCCAAAGGGAAGCAGCTTCTCGTCGTCATCGACTGGTGTGTGATCAGAACAGATGGCGTCAATCGTGCCATCGGCCAGCGCCTCGCGTATTGCATCACGGTCGCGCTGGCTGCGCAGCGGCGGCGAGAGTCTGGCATTGGGATCGAAGAAACCGATATCGTGGTCGGTCAGGTGCACGTGGTGTGCGCCGACATCGCAACTGACGCGCAAGCCCTCGGCCTTGGCGGCACGAACCAGCGCAATACCGTCAGAAGACGACAAGCGGCACAGATGTACGCGCGCGCCGGTGGAGCGCATCAGTTCGAAGATCGTGTGCAAGGCGATGGTCTCACTCATCACCGGAACGCCGGACAGCCCCAGCCGGGACGCCAGCGGTCCGCTGTGCGCGGTGCCCCCCTTGCCGAGGTGCGGATCCTGCGGACGCAGCCAGACGGTATATCCATAGGTTTGCGCATACTGCATCGCGCGCATCAGCACGGTGGTGTCTTCAATCGGCTCTTCGGCCTGCGCAAAACCGACGCAACCCGCTTCAGTCAGTTCGGCCATCTCGGTCAGCTCGCGTCCCTTCAATCCTACCGTCAGCGCACCCAGCGGATAGACATGCGACTGATTCATCAGCCGGGCCCGGTGCACGAGCATCTCGACCAGCCCGGGCTCATCCAGCACGGGATCGGTATCCGGCGGGCAGAGCAGACTGGTCACGCCGCCGGCCAGAGCCGATTGCAACTCGGATTCGAGGGTCGCCTTGTATTCATAACCGGGTTCACGCAGACGTACCGACAAATCCACGAGACCCGGTGAGATGATCAGCCCGCTGGCATCGATGGTCTGGTCGGCACCGAAGCCATCAGGCGCCTTGCCGATCGATGTAATCTTGCCATCCGCAATGAATACATCATGTGAAGCGTCAATGTTGTTAGCCGGATCGATCACGCGGCCATTTTTGATATGTAGTCTCATCTCATTCAATTCCTGCTTGCGCTGTTAGTCACTCAAGCGCCCGCCAGCATGCTCATCACGGCCATACGCACTGCGATACCAAAGGTCACCTGCGGAAGAATCACTGCCTGCGCGCCATCGGCCACGGCCGAGTCAATCTCTACGCCACGGTTCATCGGCCCCGGGTGCATCACGATCGCATCGGGTTTCGCCAGTGCCAACCGCTCTGGCGTGAGTCCGTAGCTCTTGAAGTATTCCTGCGCCGACGGCAGTAACGCGCCGGTCATGCGCTCATTTTGCAGGCGCAGCATGATGATCACGTCCACACCCTTCAAGCCCTCATTCATGTCGTTAAAAACGCGCAAGCCCATTTGCTCCAGCCCGCCGGGCAGCAAGGTGCGCGGCCCAATCGCACGCACCTCCGGCACGCCCAGCGTCGTCAGACCATGAATGTCAGAACGCGCGACGCGACTATGCAGAATGTCGCCAACAATCGCTACGGTCAGATTAGTGAAGTCTTTTTTGTAATGACGGATGGTGTACATGTCCAGCAAACCCTGAGTGGGGTGCGCATGGCGACCGTCGCCCGCATTGACCACATGCACATGCTGCTGATGAGTTTCGGTCAGATGGCGCGCGATCAGATACGGCGCGCCCGATTGCGAATGACGAACGACGAACATATCGGCGTGCATCGCAGCGAGATTGTCTATCGTGTCGAGCAGCGACTCACCTTTGCTAGCCGATGAAGCAGAAATGTTCAGGTTGATCACGTCTGCCGACAATCGCTTGGACGCGATTTCGAAGGTGGTGCGGGTACGCGTGGAATTCTCGAAAAACAGATTGAAGACGCTCTTGCCCCGCATGAGTGGGACTTTTTTTACTTCACGATCGCTGACACTCACGAAAGACGCTGCCGTGTCGAGTATGCGAGTGATCATCGCCTTTGGCAGCCCTTCCAGCGTGAGCAGATGCTGCAGCTCGCCGTGCTTGTTGAGTTGGGGATTATGCATGATCTACGCTCAGGGAAAGTCGTCCATCCTCGGCTTTTTGCAGTACAAGGGTCTGTTGCTCGGGCAGCGTGACGGTCGCTGCGACAAAGTCGGCCGCGATTGGCAGCTCGCGCCCGCCACGATCGACCAGCGCCGCGAGCATGATCTTC
>JBEGNF010000021.1:34999-66852 GCA_041182625.1 Pseudomonadota bacterium
TAGTCGAACAGCGTATTGATCGCCGCGCGGGTGGTACGACCGGTGTAGAGCACATCATCGACCAGGAGGATGTTCGCTCCTTCGACTTCGAAGGGTATCTGGCTGGGGCGCACCTCTTCCTTGAGCCCTCGCTTCGCATAATCATCGCGATAAAAAGACACGTCGATGTAGCCCACTGTGCTCACATCCAGTGACTTTGCAAGACGCTCTGCCAACCAGGCGCCGCCAGAGTAGATGCCGACCAGCGCCAGCCGCGGCGCGCCGGCAAGCGCGGCCTTCAGGCCATGCTCGAGCTTCTGAAAGAGCTTCTCGGCGTCGAGTTCAGGATGGTTCATGGGTATCGAAGTATTGTTGGAGTATGAGCGCCGCCGCTTCGCTGTCCACATGCTCGCCGCGCGCCGGGTTCAGCACGGCGGAAGTGTAACGCTCATCTACCAGCGTGGTGGGCAATCCGAAACGGCCATTCATCTGGTTCGCAAATCGCCGGCAGCGCACGCTCATCTCATGCTCTGCGCCGTCCGGGTGCAGCGGCAGGCCGACCACCACCGCCTCGGGCTGCCACTCGCTGATCAGCGCAGCAATCGCCGAAAACTTTGCATCGTTCGTTGCAGCGTCGATCACCGCCAGCGGCTGAGCCTGCTTCAGCAAACGGTTGCCGATGGCGACACCAATCCGGCGCAAACCGAAATCGAAGGCTATCACCGTGCTCATCTCGGTCGCATGCTCTCAGGGCAACCCCGAGTTGACAGGTCGATGGCAAAGCGGTGCGACGCGACGGACAGCCTGACAAAGCAGGCTCTACGCATGTCCGGCTTCACCCGAGAGCATGGAAGGATCAATGCCCAGCAGGCTCATGGCGGCGACAAAGCGCTGCTCGACTGGCGTATCAAACAAAATCGCCGTATCGGCACGGACCGTGAGCCAGCCATTGCGCAGTATTTCCTCTTCGAGCTGGCCCGCGCTCCATCCCGCGCATCCGAGCGTGACCAGCAGCCGGTGCGGCCCGTCGCCGCGCGCGGCGGCTTCCAACACATCGCGGGAAGTGGTCAGCGCGACCTCATCAGACACGGTAAGCGACGAGTTGTAGTCGTCGGCCGGCGCATGCAGCACGAAGCCGCGCTCAACCTGCACCGGGCCGCCAAACATCACCGGACCTCGTGCCGCCGCTCTGCCATGCGGATCGATCTCGAGCGACAAGTCCAGTCGCTCGAACAGCACATCCATGGTCATGTCGGTGGGGCGGTTGATGATCATGCCCAGTGCCCCGCCATCATTGTGCTCGCAAATATAGACGACGGTACCGCCGAAGATGGGATCGAGCATCGAGGGCATGGCGATCAGAAAATGATCAGCGAGCTGCAGCGGTGGAGGGGAGTGGCCGGTGTTGGAGGAAAAATCGTCGGCATCCGCGCCAGGCGCGGAGGAGGAAGAAGATTGATGCTTGCCTTGCTTGGCCATGCGCACGATTTTATCAGCTTTGCGAGCCTAGCCGCCGTCCTCTGGATGGGGCTGCGACATCTTTTAGTGCGAAACGGCTACACTCCCCGGCGGGCTCGCTCTCCTGCTTGCCCGTCTGTTTCGCTTTCCCTCTTTCCCCATCAGAGACGCCAATGAACCGCTACAACAAGGCACTGGTCTGGTTTCGCCGCGACCTTCGTCCTATCGACAACGCTGCGCTGCACCACGCGCTCGCCAGCAGCGCCACCGTGTACTGCGTTTTCATTTTTGACAAAGATATTCTCGACCCCTTGCTGGCAGAAGGCCGCCTCGACAGGCGCGTCGCCTTCATTCATGCAAGCCTGCAAGAACTCGATGCCGAGCTCAAGCGAGGCGGCGGTGGCTTGATCGTGCGTCATGCGCGCGCGGCGACGGAGATCGTTGCACTGGCCGATGAACTCGCGGTCGATGCGGTGTTTGCCAATGAAGATTACGAACCCACCGCCGTGGAGCGCGATGCCAAAATTGCCAAGGCATTGCAGCGAGCCGGCCGTGTACTTCATCTTTTCAAGGATCAGGTCATCTTCGCCAAAGATGAAGTGCTGTCACTGGCCAATAAACCCTTTTCTGTATTCACGCCTTACAAGAACGCATGGCTGAAAAAACTCTCGCTGCCCTCCGGCGAGTTGAATCTTGATGCGCTGGCACCGCTAATCTGCAAGCCCGCCAAAGGGCAGCTCGCCATGCTGCCAACAGCGCCGCCCATGCCGACGCTGGCGTCAATGGGCTTTGACGACTGCGATCTGGCCGCGTTGAAGATACCGACGGGCATGAAAGGCGCCGCCGCTCTGCTGAAAGATTTCATTCCACGGATGTCGCGCTACAAGGCATCACGCGACTATCCGGCAGTCAAAGGGCCCTCTTATCTGTCGGTGCATCTGCGCTTTGGTACCGTATCCATACGCACACTGGCACGACTGGCAGCCGAGGCTCTGCAATCAGGCGAGGGCGGAGAAGGCGCCGCGGTTTGGCNNNCTTCTATTTCATGATCTTGCACAATAATCCGCACGTGGTCGGTGGCGCGTTCAAGCCAGAGTACGATCGAATCGAGTGGGAAAGCGGCAAAGAAGCGGACCAGGCGTTTGCGGCTTGGTGTGAGGGACGCACCGGCTACCCGCTGGTGGATGCGGCCATGATGCAGCTGAACCAGACTGGCTATATGCATAACCGCTTGCGCATGGTTACCGCGTGTTTTCTGATCAAGGATCTGGGCATCGACTGGCGACGGGGAGAAGCTTACTTTGCGCGGCAGCTCAATGATTTCGACCTCTCGGCCAACAACGGCGGCTGGCAGTGGGCCTCGTCATCGGGCTGCGATGCTCAGCCGTATTTCCGGATCTTCAATCCGGTGACTCAGTCGGAAAAATTCGATCCCGAAGGCCAATTCATCAAGCGCTATCTTCCGCAACTGGCCACACTCGACCGCAAGCATATTCATGCGCCCTGGCTGGCACCGGAGATGACGTTGTCGATGGCAGGCATCGTGCTGGGCAAGGATTATCCTCGCCCGCTGGTCGCGCATGACGAGGCACGCAAGAAGACGCTAGCTCGCTACGCCGTTGTAAAAAAATAATTCCTGTTCGGCTCACAGCGCGAGCGGATTCAGCTGCCGGCTGTGCCGGGTCAGGTCATATTGCATCGCGCCGCTTTCGCGCCCTGCTTGCTTGAGCCAGTCGGGATGGTTGATCGTATCTTGCATGTCACGGCGCCCTGCCTCCCAGCGCTCCAGCACCGATACTCGCGAGAATTCATAGTCCTTGGACTCTCTTTCCTCGGGCCCCTGACGATAAATCAGGTGAACCAGATCGATCGGCGCCACATTCGCGAAGGTTTGCAGCCGCTGCACTTCGGGATCATCCAGCAAATGCTCTGGCAGTTTGGCGACCACATCAACAATTGCACGACGCAGATTGGTCAGATCAGCAGCGACATTGCTGGCGTAACGCGTACGGCTGGAATACTGAATATCCTTTTGTCGCTTCAGCACCTCATCGAAATTCACCGGCACGGGTCCGCGCGCATTGAACAGATCGATCTGGAATACCAGCAAGCATTCGCGAGGGTTACGCACCTCGAGCACATGCTGCAAAGGTGTATTCGAGAGAATGCCTCCATCCCACCAAGCCTCGCCATCGATCACGATCGGCGGAAACGAAGGCGGTAATGCACCGCTGGCCATCACATGCTCCGGCCCAATTCGCTCGTTGCTGCTGTCGAAGTAATACGAATTCCCGGTTCGCACATTGACTGTACCCAGAGACAGACGCACCGGCCCTTTATTAATCAGATCGAAATCAATCAGCGCCTCCAGCGTCTCGCGCAGCGGCGTGGTGTCGTACAGGCTGAGCGCTGCCGGCGTGCCCGGCAGCTGAAACGGTGGTGGCGGCACACGCGGCTGATAAAAGCCGGGAATACCCAGCCACGCTGCGTGCCACGCACTAAGCTGATTGAGTGCGGTGCGGGTATCGTGAATCTCGGTCATTGCTCGCAGCCAGGGGGTCAGCGACAAAGCGCCACCGACCTGTGGCAAGCCGGACGACACCAGTCGCCAAAATTCATTCAACCTTTTCACGCGCTGCTTGGGCGGATTACCCGCGATGATGGCCGCATTGATCGCGCCAATGGAAACGCCCACCACCCAGTCAGGCTGATAAGTTGTCTCGGACAAGGTATCGAAAACACCCGCCTGATACGCACCAAGTGCGCCTCCCCCTTGCATCACCAGCGCGACGCGATCATGGCTTCGCTGCAGCGCCAGAGTCTGGCCATCCATGGTCCAATCAATTTTCATCGGGCTTCCTTGATTACGAATGCATGCTCGATCGGATACGGCGCAGGGTCCTATCAGATGTTCCGTGTGCTCTTCTGTGTATTTTGCTTTTGCGGGTCGTCAGGCAGCACTGGTATCAGCTTGTCGAATTGGCGCGTTCGAGTTCAGCCACTCGAACAACTCCTGATCGCGGTAGGGCTTTCCGAAATACGCGCTCGCCCCCAGCTGCATCGCATGCGATCGGTGTCGCTCCGCAGCACGGGAGGTAACCATTGCAACCGGCATGGTTGTGAGACGAACGTCGGCACGAATACGACTCAGAAGTTCAAAACCATCCATGCGTGGCATCTCGATATCCAGTAGCAGTGCTGCCGGCGTAATGTCTCGTAATTGCTCTAGCGCCTCCACCCCATGCCGAGCCAGTACCACCCGGTAGCCATGCCGCTCCAGCAAGCGCTGGCTTACCCGGCGCACTGTCAGTGAATCATCGACCACCATAATCAGCGGCGCTTTGTCGAAAATCGTATCCGCGTTGATTTGTTTCTGCGTTGCCCGACGATGAGGTGACTGGTGATCGAACCACTGCAGCAGATTCATGATCAGTAGCACGCTACCATCGGCCTGCAGGGTTGCGCCGGCAAGGCCTGGTACTCCCGCCAGTTGTACGCCCGTTTGCTTGACGACGACTTCCCGGTGACCGATCACCTCGCCGACCTCGATGGCCACCCATTGATCCAGCTGGCGCAGAATCACTACGGAGGGACGGTGCACGCCGGAGGTCAGCGACTCGGCTGCTCGGCGAGTGTTGGGGGATTCGCCCGAACGTTCTCCGTACAAGTCGCCCAGACTGCGCAAAGGCATGTTCTGCCGCTGCCACGTCAGGCTGCCGGTGGTCACCGCTTGCCGCAGCGCGGGTTCATTGAGCTGCATTACCTGCTGCACCATGGATGCCGGCAACGCGACCGGATGAATACCGTCCGACACCACCAGCACCTGCTGCGTGGACAGCAACTGCGGCAATCCCAGCGTAATGCAGGTACCGGCGCCCGGCAAGCTGTCAACCTTGAGCGCGCCACCCATTTGCATCACGGCTTCTTTTACGGCGTCCATGCCTATGCCACGACCGGCGAGTCCGGTGACTTCCTCTGCGGTTGACAGACCGGGATGAAAAATCAATTCGGCTAACTGAGCCTCATCGATGACCGATGCTTCGCTCAGCACACCGAGCGCGCAGGCGCGCGCGCGTATGCGAGCGACATCGAGTCCCCTTCCGTCATCGCTGATCTGTAGCCGCAGCTCACCGCCCTGCTGGCTGAGCAACAGACGAACGAGGCCGTAGCGCGGCTTGCCCGCCTGCTCGCGCTCGGCGGGCGTCTCGATCCCATGCACGATGGCGTTGCGTATCAGGTGCTGTAACGCGCCGTTCAGACGGTCCAGCTGCTGGCGATCGATCTCGACCCGCGCACCTTCGATCTCGAAATGAACATCACGGCCAGTCTCGACCGCCACTTGCCGCACCAGATGACGCAAGCGGGGCTCGATACTGGAAAACGCCTGCATGCCGGCTCGCCTGAGATCCGACTGCAGCGAGCGCGCATACCGGGTCTGCTGCGACAGCATGGCCGCCGTCGAATCGGATTGCCGTCCCAGCGTACGTTGCAAGCTGGTCAGATCGGCCAAGCTCTCTGCCGTCATGCGGGTCAGTTCCTGCAAGCGGGTATAGCGATCGAACTCCAGTGGGTCGAAGACAGAGGCACTGGGTTGTGCATGCGCCGTGATACGCGACTCCGATTGCAACTCGAGCTCGCGCAGCTGGTTGCGCAGCCGCAGAAGGTTTTCTGCCAGCTCGGTCACTGTCAGGCGATGACGCTGCAGCTCCTCGCTGGCGCGCACGGCACCCACCAGCAACTCGGCGGCGCTGCCGGTCGCGCGCTCGAGAAGATCGCTGCGAACCTTGGGAGCAAGGCTGGCCGCCTCGATCGGTGAGCGCTCAGTGCCAGCGCGCTCAGCCTCACGCGGTTCTGACCATGATTCGGGCCGCGGGGCCGCGGGTGAATCGGATTCCGCTGCGCCAGCGGACAAAAGCCCTGCCTCTGCCAGTAGCTCTGCTAGCTCGTGTCGAAAACTATGCGGCTGATGATCCTGGAAGCTGTCCGCTCTTGCGAACTGCGACACCTCATGCTCCATACGGTGCAGACGTTCACCCAGCATCATCTCTCCCGCCATCCTCGCACTGCCTTTGAGCGTATGCAGCAGACGAAGCACACCAGAACGCTGGGTATCATCACGAGGCGCGGCAAGCCAGGTCTCCATCTGCTGCGCCAACAGGGGCATGAGCTCGGCTGCCTCTTCGCTGAACACAGCAAACAACTCCGCATTCGCAGACAACGCGTCGGGGCGCGAATCGAGAGCCGCGCCACACTCGTCACGACCTTCGAGTATCAACGGGTCGCGCGCATGCTCGGTGCGGTACGCATCGATCGAATGAGGCGCTGGCTGTGCCGCTTCACTTGACAAACCGCTTGGCAAACATTGATCAATCTGATCGCTTGGATCGCCTTGGTCGCTCTCGGCAGGTGGGTGGTTCAATGCGACGAGTGGACTGTCGGAGAGATCGGCGGGAAGCTTCAGCAGCGCACTCAGTGCATCGGCATTATCCGGGGTATGCGGATCAGCAGGATCAGTCGATGCAACCAGTTGTGTCGAATGAAATTCCTGCTCCAGTGCCTGTACACCCTGCAACAGCGCGTCTGCATAACCATGCTGACTTTCCAAGGGCAAATTGACCAGATGATCGACCGCCTGCTCGAGTGCCAGCGCACCATCATGCAGGCGCCGGCGACCGACCGTCGCCGAGCTGCCGGCGAGTCCGTGCGCCTCATTGGCAACCTCGAGCGGTAGACTGTCAGCAGGATTGCTCGCCCACGTGGACACCACCTGATTGAGCCGGGATAATCGCTGTGTCGCTTCTTGAATGAAGATCTGTTCCAAACGATCTGCGGGTCGATATCCATGCAGCTCGCTACCTGGAGAATGATTCGCAGAACTCTCAATCTGGTAGCCCGGTAATTCGTCCAATGAGGCGGTCGACATTTCGTTTGACGATGCCTCGGAAACACTATCCGAATCCGCGTCTGTCGGCGCATCCACGCCGTCACACGCGTTGCGAATATCATGAGAATCGATGTGCTCATCATCTGCATGATCTTCTGCTGGCCAGGTGTCGACCCACTCATGCAGCTGCACCCATTGCAGGATAAGCCTCTGCATTTCTGCATCAAACATATCGGAAGCGGTCGAGGCGGCATGCTGTTCAGCGGCGCACAATGACTTCTTGAGCGATACCGCCCTCTGGACTGCCGAGCTTTTGCCGACAAGGGATAAGGCACCGATCACTCGATTCGCAGAGGAGATGAGCTCGCGCAACGCGGCCACCGCATCTCCCGACTCGACCATTGCATCCGCTTTTCGCTCGGCATCCGCCAGTGTGGCTAGTATTGCGGCTCTCAGCGCCGCCAGCGCAATCGGTCGCTGCAGATCGGGCGCCAAACAACCAAGTTCATCCCAGAGTGAGTCGCCCGACGCGCCGGCGCCGTTGGTATGCGCAGGGATGGATTCAAGCGCGAGCAACGCGGTATTGCGCGTATGCGAGGCACGGTCGTTATCCAGGGTATCGACAGCAGCACGTACCATCAGCAATCCGACAGCCAGAAACAGACTATGGCTGTGGTCATCCGTCCACACAGCGAGCAACGAATCTCCCGCTGAAGCCAGTGCAGGCATTGCTTGCAAGCTGCTGGCGATGGCTTCCATGCGTCGACGTCGCTGACCCGGATCGGCAGAAGGCCATGCAAGTTCCAAGTCATCGAGACTGGCGAGCAGCTGATGCTTCTGCTCGTTCACTCGCTCGGTAATAGCGAGGTCGTCCCCTGGCCTCAGCTGCCAATCCAGTGCGAAACCATCTCGCACGTTCTGACTGGCGCGGGTCACGGGGGCGAACAAACCTATCTGAAACAACACATCCTGCGTGAGTCTGTCTGGAAGCACTACCACAGGCGCAGCAGATTGCTGCGCCGCCTGACGAACAGCGCGCATCGCTGCAGACAGATTTTTCTTTGCCAGAGCCAGATCCAGGGGAGCATCTGCGAGCAAGTGTTCACAGTAGATCAGCATCACCGTCCAGCGCAGATGATCACGCTGATCTTGAGCATGTTGTCGCACCAGAGAAATTACTGCCCTGACCTTGCGCAGCGAATCATGCAATCTTTCGGAACCTGGCTCGGCACGTAACAGCTCAAGCAATATTTTGTCGACATCGCCGATCGATACCGAAGCCTCCGTCAGTGAACAGGTATACGAACCCAGCAACGTCTGCGCAACGCGCACCGCATCGATCTCGGCGGGAAGGGATAGCACGATCATCGCGGACGGAGAAGGCGCTGATCCGGGCAAGTGCGCAGCTAGGTCTCGCCATGCCGGTAGCAAGGTGCCCGCAGCAACTGCCCGGCCTCGCTGCAGCGATGGCAGCGACGCCAACAAACGCGCGCATGCGCTATCCAATGCCTGCAGCGCACCCGAGGACAGCGGATGATCACCTGCATTCTGCACCACCTCAAGCATCAGCCAGCACAGCATCTCGAGACTCTGAGCGCCACAGAACCGGAACGTCCCGGCAAGCAAGCGCAACTGCGTTTTCATGGTGGCGAAAAAAATCTCACGGGACGGTTCGCCGTCCGGCTGTCCGATCGCGCTTCGCAAGGTCATCAGCGACAGTCGCTGCGTCTCGACGAGTGCCGTGAGCGCCAGCGAAGGACTTACCGGCAGCGACAACGGATAGCGATTATCTGCGCGAGGATCGGTCGGCCTGCAATCACCGGACATGATGCCTGCCGTCAGGCAATGCGGAAGCGTTCGATCGCACGCTCCAGCGCCTTCGCCAGCTCAGCTAGCTCCTGCACCGAGCTAGCGGTTTGCTGGGTGCCGTGTCGTGTGTGCTCGGTCACGGTAAGAATGCTGTCGATATTGCGCGTGACCGCATCCGCGACGGTTGCCTGCTGCGCCGCCGAGCCTGAGATGCCGGCGATCAGCTCCGCCAAATGCTGGGAGATGCGTCGAATATCACCGAGTGCGGTGCCGGCAGCATCAGACAGCCGCGCACCTTCGACTACGCCCTGTGTTGACAGCTCCATCGCGACCACGGCTTCCTGAGCGTCTTCTTGTACGGTCTTGACCAGCGTGGCGATCTGGCGCGCTGCATCACCGCAGCGCTCTGCCAATCGTTGTACCTCCTCGGCCACCACGGCAAATCCCCGGCCTGCCTCGCCAGCAGCAGCTGCCTGTATCGATGCATTGAGCGCAAGTACATGCGTCTGCTCGGTGATATCCGAAATCAGCTCGGTGATATCGCCGATTTCCAATGACGATTCACCGAGACGCTTGATACGTTTGGAAGTCTCTTGTATCTGCTCGCGGATATGCTGCATGCCGCGTATCGAGTCCTGCACAGCGGTCTCGCCTTGCTGCGCGGCCTGAACCGATGATTGAGCCACATCGGAAGATTCGCTGGCAGCACGCGATACCCGATGAATCTGGGCGGTCATCTGCATCACCATCTGACCGGTCTGTTGTATCTCGCCGGATTGACGTTTGGACAGCGCGAGCAACTCGGATGACATGTTTTGCGCGAGCTCGCAGGATCTCCCCACCTGTAGCGCGGTCTGCCTGACTTTGCCGAGTAAGCGCCGGAGTTCTTCGAGCGTCACATTCACTGAATCTGCGATCGCACCCGTCACATCCTCGGAAACTGTCGCATAGACAGTGAGATTACCTTCGGCAATTTCCTGCAACTCGTTCATCAAGCGGAGAATCGCCGCCTGATTCTGCTGGTTCAGGTTACGCGCGGCTTCTTCTTCTTGCATAGCCTTGCGCTGCTGATCTTCGGCCAAGAGCCGCCGAGCCTGCGCCTCTGTGGCTTCGAGTCGGCTCTCTCGCAAAAGTAACCAGGCCAGCAACAGGCCCAGCAACAATGAACTGGTCGCAAAACCGCCGATCGCCCAGTGTACCCAGCTGACTTCATGCTCCTGATCACGATAGGACTGCTGGAGTACGGACAGTTTTTCGCGCAGTGGCTCGTTTTCCTGAAACAAGCTGCGCTCGGCTTCCTTGGCTGCGATGAATTTGCCGAGATTGGACAGCATGCCCGACATCTCGCGCCGATAATTGTCGAATGCCGCCTTCAGCTCGTTTAGCCGCTGTCTCGCATCGGGTTGACGTATCGGCGGCAGTCTGAGCACCTCACTGCCTTCGGCAAATCCGGCAATGATGTCGCGAAAAGTGTTCGCATCTTTGCCCAGCATGAATGCCGTGTCCTGATTGATGCCCTCGGGGGTCATGAATTCATTAGCGCTCTTGCCCAACCTCTGGGTCAGCATCACCAGCTGACCTGCAGCAGCAACCTCGCGCGGCGAGGCACCGGTCTGGGCAAGCAGACTGGCAATCTGTTCGGACAGTTCGAGAAGCACTGGACTGATGGTGTTGAGCGTTCGCAGTGTGGTACGAAAACCTGTCAGCTCGTTTTCCATCGACAGAATCTGTGCCGCTGTCTTGTCGGATTTCAGCCATGCCTGCTGAATGACTGCGATACGCGCCGCGTAGACCGCATCTGCTTCAGGAATCTTCCTTCCCAGCCATTCGCCGCCTGCCGCAAGTACCTCCAGCTGCTGATTGATCGCCGTTCGACTCTGCTCCAGCTGGCGAAAAGCCGTGGGGTTACCCTGAATCGCATTCGGCGCAGCCTTTCCAAGCCGCTGAGAGTGCATCACCAGCTCACTGGCGATCTGAGTTCTGGCAGCGGTCATCAATGCATCGCTCGTGCTGATCCATGCAATAGCCAGCAGCGCCGCGACAGATAATGATAAGGCGAGCTGTGCAGCGCGGCGTAGACGCTTTGCTGTCCAGTCTGGCAAACCCCATGCGTTGCGAACAGGGCGCAACAAACCAAGAAAAATAGAAAATCCGAAATGGCGTCTCCATCCGGCCCAGCGCCCGATGTGTGGTTGACGCTCCTGAGCAGACGTCGGCGTATCTTGCATATCCATTCGATTGACTCCGTTAACTCAACATGGGCGAACGCCGGTTCAGCGGTCTGCACGATGACGACGATGGCGAAATTCGTGCAACCGTATTTTTTACAGTGCCGCATGTGCAAAACGAGGATCCGCCATCAGTGCCAGCACATCCAGCCGATGCCATGATTTGCCCCGGATGCGCAGGCACTCGCCTTGCCAAATCGGTTTTACGTTGATGGCGGCCGCCGGCGATTGATCGGCTTCCCGTTCGGACGCATCGGAAAACTCCATGAGCCCGGTGACGGCAGCGACGCGCAATGCGCACGCGGTCGGAAACCGATCGGACAACACAATCAGTCGCCCAAGGGTTTTATGTGACGAGGGTCGAGCGCCGAGCAAATCTTCGAAATCGATCACGCCTGTCAGCTTGCCTCGGTGATTGATCAGTCCAAGAAACCAAGCTTGCGTACCCGGCACCGGTGTCATTGCCGGGACGGGCATGATCTCTGCCGCCTCGTTCAGGTGGATCAGCCATCCGCTGCCGGCTGCAAGAAAACCCAGCTGACGCGACGATGCAGCAGCAGATGCCTGTGCGGACGTCGTGCGCTCCGCGAGCTGGCGCTGATAATCACGCAGTGATTGCCGCGACTTGCGCGCGACCGAGGAAGAAGTGCCAGCTGACCCGCTACTCATCGCTCAGCCTGCCTGTCCGAGCAATGAGGCTATCTTTCTCAGCAACTGTATGGGATCAACCGGCTTGACCATGAATTCACGTGCTCCCTGCCGGATGCCCCAGATGCGGTCGGTTTCCTGATTCTTGCTGGAGCAAATAATGATGGGTACGTGCTGGGTCGAGGGATCACGATTGATCTCGCGCGTGGTCTGGAATCCGTTTTGCCCAGGCATCACGACATCCATGATGATCAGATGCGGCAGACTGGCCCGGATGCAAGAGAGCGCCGCCTCGCCATTTTCGGCGGTGCTGACCTGATACCCGTGCGACGACAACAACTCAGACAAGAAATGTCTTTCGGTGGGCGAGTCATCAACAACAAGTATGTTTTGGCGCGGCATAAAGAAATGAAATCAATCGCTGATGGTCGACAAGAAAAAACAGGTGGGCCAGTAAAAGATCAAGCTCAGGAAGCCGGTGGCGGCAGTAAGTCGCGCACGGTTTGCAAGAGACTCTCTTTTGCAAAAGGCTTGGTGAGATAAGCGCTGGCGCCGGCCAGCGCTCCTCGTGCGCGGTCGAAGATGCCGTCCCGAGAAGAGAGCAGCACGACTGGGAGATTTCGGAACCGCTCGCTCGTGCGGATCAGGCTGCAGGTGTGGTAGCCGTCGAGGCGCGGCATCAGGATGTCGCAGAACACCAGCGCGGGTTCATGATCGACGATGCAGGACAGTGCCTCAAAGCCATCATCGGCCAGAAGCACGGAATAGCCCGCCTGAGACAGGAAGATTTCAGCAGAACGACGTATGGTGCTGCTGTCGTCAACGACGAGAATCGCAGGTGACCGCGGCGGCGGCTTCTGCGTCTGCGCTTGCGATGCACTCATTGCGACCCCGTTACGATGACTCACGAAACGGGCGCAACTCTAGCAAAAAGGATAACTACTTAAAACATTGGCAAAGCAAATTGTCGCTACGTAGGCTTTTTGGCGACACATCGGCCGGCGATGAACGCCGCGTGCTGCGTATCACCGGGGATCATGCAGCACGGGCATGCGTGACATCAAACGGCGACCATCTCGAAATCATCCTTGCGGGCGCCGCACTCAGGACAGGTCCAGTTCATTGGCACATCTTCCCAGCGCGTGCCGGGGGCTATCCCCTCTTCCGGCAGACCGGCTGCTTCGTCGTACACCCAACCGCAGATCAGGCACATCCAGGTTTTGAATTCTTGTTTGGTCTCGTTGTCGCTCACGCTACAGCCCTTCAAGTAAAATGCATAGCCATCTATCTTAATCGTTTCCCTGTGCAAAACCAAACTTCTCCGCTCGTTTTGACCTTCGGCGTCGCCGATCCGGTCGGGGCGATCGGCATACAAGCCGATCTTGCCTCATTGGCAGCGATGGGTTGTCACGGATTGTCGGTGATCACGGCATTGTCGATCGGCGACACCACGGGAACCGAAGACACACAAGCGGTCGAGCCGGACTGGGTCGCCGATCAGGCACGTGTGCTGCTCGAAGACATGCCGGTGTCCGCCTTCAAGGTCGGGCATATCGGCAGCATCGAGAACGTATCTGTCATCGCCGAGATCGTCTCCGATTACCCCGAGCAGCCGCTGGTGCTCGATCCTTTTTCCACCACCCTGCCCGATCAGGGACCGGATGAAGAAATGCTGCTCGCGATACGCGAGCTGCTGATACCGCAGACGACGCTGATGCTCGTGTCGGCCGACGAACTCTCGCGACTCGCCGAGACCTGGCGCGAACCCAGCGACGACAATATGATCGAGATCGATGCGCTGCAGATGATCGAGTTCGGCTGCGAATTTCTGTTTGTTACTGGCATACCGGGCGATGCGCACGATGTGACGAACCTGCTGTTTTCGGAGGAAGGAATGGTCCGCAGCGCGAGCTGGCCTCGGCAAACGGGACCATTTATCGGCGCTGGCAACACCTTGTCGGCTACCATTACGGCGATGCTGGCAAATGGCTTGGATGTTCCCGAAGCGGTGGCCGAAGCAGAAGAATTCACCAATTCGACGCTGTCGCATGCGCAGCGGCTGGGTATGGGCAAACTGATACCTGACCGTTTTTTCTGGGCACATGAGGGAGATTCGGAATCTCCAGCGCCCTGAGCCGGTGCAATGAATACTGACTGATAAACACAGCAGCTCTGCGTCCTCGGACGCGATAACAAAAAAGGCTGCGCTTTACGATGGGGGCTGATGTGTCCAACAACAAAACTTTGTTCGACCGCGCACAACGCAGCACGCCTGGTGGCGTGAATTCTCCGGTACGCGCTTTTCGCTCGGTCGGCGGCACGCCTCGCTTTATCACGCATGCCGAGGGTCCGTGGTTCTGGGATGCCGATGGCAAGCGCTACATTGATTACATCGGCTCCTGGGGACCGGCCATCGTTGGTCATTCGCATCCGGAGGTGATCAGCGCCGTCCAGCAGGCGGCCGCGCGCGGGCTGTCTTTCGGCGCGCCCACCGAGGGCGAGATCCTGATGGCCGAAGAAATCTGCAAACTGGTGCCATCCATCGAGCAGGTGCGCCTTGTGTCATCAGGCACGGAAGCTGCGATGAGCGCACTGCGGTTGGCGCGAGGCGCGACCGGTCGCGATCTGGTGATCAAGTTCGAGGGCTGTTACCACGGCCATGCGGATTCGATGCTTGTCAAAGCAGGGAGCGGCCTGCTCACGTTCGGCAACCCGACATCGTCGGGTGTCCCAGAAGATTTCGCGAAACACACGATGGTGCTCGACTATAACAACAGCGAGCAGCTTGAGCAGGCATTCAAGAACCTTGGCGACAAGATCGCTGCGGTGATCGTTGAGCCAGTGGCCGGCAATATGAATCTTTTGCCAGCGACCAAAGAATTCCTCCAGACCATGCGCACGCTGTGCAGCCAGCATGGAGCGCTATTGTTGTTCGATGAAGTCATGTCAGGCTTCCGCGTAGCGCTGGGTGGTGCGCAAGCGCTGTACGGAATCCAGCCCGACATGACGGTGCTGGGCAAAGTGATTGGCGGTGGCTTGCCGGTGGCTGCCTTTGGCGGACGCGCCGATCTGATGAAACATCTGGCGCCGCTGGGACCGGTTTATCAGGCGGGTACCTTGTCAGGCAACCCGGTGGCCGTCGCCGCTGGCATGACCACACTGAAGATCATTCAGCGACCCGGCTTCTATGACTCATTGACCGCTCAGACGAAGAAACTGGTCGACGGTTTGTCGAGCGGCGCAGCGGCAGCGGGCGTGAGCTTCTGCGCGAACTCGGTGGGCGGCATGTTCGGTATCTACTTCGCGGCGAAAGTACCGGTAGATTATGCGCAGATCATGGCGTGCGACAAAGAGCGCTTCAACAAGTTCTTCCATGCGATGCTGGACGATGGTGTGTACCTCGCACCCTCAGCGTTCGAGGCAGGGTTCGTGTCAGCAGCACATGATGACGCAGCGATTGAAGCAACCTTGTCGGCTGCACGTTCTGCGTTTGAGAAGCTGGCCATGTAAAGCACGCCCTCAGATCTTCGACTGGGCGCTCACATCGTCATCTCAGCACAGACCTTGGCACGGTCATCCCAGGATACGTGAACGCATTATCCTGAGACTCTCAAACTTGTCATCCCGGCGCATGCCGGGATCCATGGTGGATCTGGCAGTAACTCATTTCATCGGGAGTCGATGGTGCACGAGGATGGATCCTGACTTTCGTCAGGATAACGATTCGGGGCCGGCAGACCTCGGCCCGTCATACCCGTTACCGGCCTCGACATCATTGCCCCGGCACAAGTACCAGAGCGACGTTTTCGTCTCCACCTCACCGGAGCCAGCCACGCCGTCTGAAATACCAGAATGGCGTCACCGCGCTGCCAATCATCAGCAGCAAAGCAAACGGATAGCCGAGCGACCAGCCTAGCTCTGGCAGCACGCGGAAGTTCATACCGTAAATGCTGGCGATCAACGTCGGTGGCAAGAAGGCGACCGAGGCCACTGAAAAGATCTTGATGATCTTGTTCTGGTTGATGTTGATGAAACCAACTGTCGCATCCATCAGGAAGTTGATCTTGTCGAACAGAAAGGCAGTGTGGCCGTCCAATGATTCGATATCGCGAAGGATCTGACGCGCATCATCGAACTGATCCGAGTTGAGCAAGCGCCCGCGCATTAAAAAACTCACCGCGCGGCGTGTATCCATCATGTTGCGACGGATACGACCATTCAAGTCTTCCTCGCGCGCCATCGCCGACAGCGACTCGGCCGCATCCTGATCGCTGAAATCTTTCTGCAGCACGCTGCGGCTGACTTCCTCGAGATTCTGGTAAATACCCTCCAGCGCATCCGCCGAGTATTCGACATCAGTCGCGTACAGGTCGAGTAGCACATCCTTGAAATCACCGATCGAGCCCGGCCGGGAACGGGCGCGCATGCGCACCAGCCGGAATACGGGCAGATCATCGCTGTGCATCGAGAACAGCATATTGCGCGCGAGGATGAAGGCCACGGTCACGACACGCGACTCGCCCTCATCTTCTTCGAGCAAGAAATCCGAGCGAAGGTGAAGGTCGCCATTGTCGCCTTCGTAGTAGCGGGCCGATGCCTCGATATCCTTGACCTCATCCTCATCGGGCAGCGTCACGCCATAGATACCGCGCACCCAGTCGCGCTCTTCCTCGCTCGGGTCGGTCAAATCGACCCAGATCGGCGAGGCGCGCGCGAGGTCGTCGCGGCTGTCGATATTGACCTGGCTAAGGCGTCCGTTCTGCAGGACGAATACATTGATCATAAGCTCTCCCTGCCGCACACAACGCGGCAATGACAGCGGCACGATGTCCGCCATCGGTACAACGATTGTTCAGGGAGCGTGGCCAAAGGCCATGCGCGCCTGCTCACCCTGGCCCGGGCAAGCGGCGCGAAAAGAAAGGCGTCAGCTTGCAGCGGGCCCGTCAAACGACGGTCGATGATGTGAAGAGATACTGCCCAAAGGGGTTCTCCGTTGTTAAAAACGGTGCAAGTGTACTGAGATCGGCGGGCTGAGGCAAGTCGTGAATTGATTTAGGTCGAGAGTCAAGGCAGCTCTGCGCTGTTCATCCGCTGCATGATCAGTGCGCTACGGCGAGCCAGATAACCGGAGTCCATGTGTTTGCCAAAATACCGGGGGTTGGGCAGCATCACGGCCAGTCTCGCCGCTTCCTGAGGTCCGAGTGCCGAGGCGGGGACAGCGAAGTAACGCTGCGCGCCCGCCTCGGCACCGAATACGCCGGAGCCCAGCTCGATCACGTTCAAGTAAATCTCAAAGATGCGCCGCTTGTCCATCACCATTTCCAACATGAAAGTGATCGCCATCTCCTGCGCCTTGCGCAAATAACTGCGCTGCCCGGACAAGAATAGGTTCTTCGCGAGCTGCTGAGTAATGGTCGAGCCACCCGACACCACTTTGCCTTTTTTTGCGTTTTTCTCGTAGGCCTTTTGCAGCGCCTGCCAGTCCACTCCGTCATGATCGGCAAAGTTCGCATCCTCGGCGGCGATGATCGCGCGCTTCAGGTGTACCGAGATACGGTTGTAGGGCACCCATTTGTGCTGCAGTGTCACCCTGGGATTTTTCTCTTGGAGTTTTTCCAGCTGGTAGCGCATGAAAGCAGTCGATGTCGGGTTGTACTTCACCCACCAGCAGATATGCAGGAAGTACCACGCTTGCAGCAGTAGCACCAAAGCCAGCGGCACGCCGACCAGCCACAGCAAGAGCTTGCGCCGCAGGCTCATAGCGTTGAACGAAGCCACGCATAGACCGGCGCGGTCTGCGGACGCACACCGCGCCAGATGAGAAAAGACTCGGCAGCCTGCTCGACCAGCATGCCCAGTCCGTCACGCACTTGCGCGCCGTACCTGCTCGCGAGTTGCATCAATGGCGTGGGCTGCGCCGCATACATCATGTCGTAGACAAAACTGTGGCTGCCAAATACCGTGACCGGCACCGGCGGCAGCTCGGCGGACAGGCTCGCCGAAGTGGCGTTGATCACCACATCGAAAGACTCGTCCAGATCTTCAAAACTGCTCGCCCCGATGGGCACCAACTGATCCGAAAACTGCGTCGCCAATTCAGCCGCGCGCTCCGGGGTGCGATTGGCTATCAGCAATCGGGCCGGCGACTCGGCAAGCAAGGGCAAGATCACACCCCGGGCGGCACCTCCAGCGCCGAGCAGAAGCAGTCGCTTGCCACTGAGCTGAACCCCGGCCGCCTCCACAATGTCGCGCACCAGTCCGACGCCATCGGTGTTATCGCCAAACACCTGTCCGTCCCGGACATGCAGCGTGTTGACTGCCCCGGCAGCGCGGGCTCGCGCGCTGAGTTCATTCGCAAAGCGAAACGCCTCCAGCTTGAAGGGCACCGTCACATTGGCACCTCTTCCACCGGACGCGATGAAGGCCTTCATCGTCGCTTCAAACGCATCGACAGGAGCCAGCAAACGCTCATACCTGAGTTGCTGTCCCGTCTGTTCGGCAAAGCGCGCATGAATCTGCGGCGACTTGCTGTGCGCGATCGGATTGCCGATCACTGCATAATGATCAGGTCCACTCATTGCGCATTCCCTGGGCCGGTTTCGAGTACGTCATCGCGCGTGAACTTGAAGCGCGTGATGATTTCCCACACATGGGTCTTGCCATCTGCGGTTGTCGATTTCGGAAAATGTCCGAAAGGAGCCGCGCGCTGAACGATAGCGAGCGCTGCGCGATCGAGCATGGGATTGCCCGAGCTGCGCTCGACGCGTGGGCCGCCTTCTTTGTCATAGAGCGAACCATCCTGATACACCGGGATGTAGACGATGAGCTCACCGTAGATTTTTTTTCCATCCTGTTGCGGGAAATACCGGGTACCTGTCTTCTCGATCTGCCTTTGCAGCGCAGTGTAATACAACGCATACGCCACCTCACGCGTGTTGGGGGTCAGCTGAGTCTTCAGCGGCCGCTTGTTGTAGTCGGCGACATTGCGCGCGATCTCCGCCTCGCGCCGCGCCAGCGCGATACTGTCGACCATCTCGGCGACTGGTGGACGCTCGCTGCGCTGCCGGAAGTCTTTGTCAGCTGCACGGACTTTGTCACGTGACAGCGTGCTCAATTGCGTCAGCAGCCGGTTCTGCTGCTGCTCGAGTTCGGCAATGCGGCGACGCTGTGTCTCAAGGTGATTACCATCCATTGACTGCTGCATATTGGGCAAGGGCGATTTGGCGCGCCCCGCATCCGCCTGCCCACCCCCCTCCAGATTGGCTTGTGCAAGCGCATCCGCCTTGCGCGGCGCTTTGTCATGGCGCGCATTGACGAGAATGATCTCCAGACTGCTGGCCAGCGGCCGAGTTTTCGGTATATCTGGCGGTGAAAAACGAAGGGCAAGCAACGCACCATGCAGTAGCAGCGACGCTGAAATTGCTATCAACAGCAGCCGGTTGTCTGCGACGCGCATCATCGCGATCAGCCAGCTGCTTCGGGCGGTGCGGCGGCCGGTTCCTCGTGTGAAGAACCCTCCGAATAAGACTTGTCCTGCGCCGTCTGCTCTGCCGCCGTTTCTGCCTCATCGGCAATGTCTGCTTCTTCCAATTCCATCGCTTCATCGAGCGCAACTGCCGAGGCATTCACCTCAAGTACGCGCGCCTGTACTGACAGATCGATCTCATCCCAGGAGATCAGCTCAATCTTCAACTGCGTGCCGCGCGGATGGCGAGTGCCCGGCATGGCAATGATCAGTGGGATATCCACCAGACGAAGCACATCATCTTTCAGCAGCACCGCATCGACATGGCGCGCGGAATGCTGATCCAGCCAGCGCAGGCACCAGTAACGTTCCATCGTCGACTGGAACTCTGCATAGGCAGCATAAGCGCTGTCAAAAGCCGAGACGATGGCAAACAAATCGGCATCTTTGGGCTTGAATGGCGCCACCAGAGGCGCGGTGACGCCATGCTTAACACAGGCGAGTATCTGCCACTGGTTCACGAGATCGGTGTATCTGCGCAGCGGTGATGTGCTCCATGCATACTGATCGACGCCGAGACCCTGATGAGGCGCGGCATGCGTCAGCATGCGCACCTGCATGCGATTCGCCCAGCCACCTCCACCCTGTGTGCGATAGATACCCGGAACGCCATGCTCGTGCATCAATCGACCCCAGCTGCTGTTGGCGAAGATCATCAGCTCGGCGACGATCTTGTCGAGCGGCGCACCGCGTTTGCGGCGGGTGATGGTCACGGTATCGTCTTCAACATAAAAATTGAAATCGACACGATTGTTCTGCTCTGGCCGCAAGCCGAAACTTTCACGCTTGGCCATACGGCCGCGCTCCAGCACCTGTGCCCATTGCCACAGCAGCTCGATCTCTTGCTTATGCGGATAATCGCCAGAACCGGCAGCGAGGTTTTCTTCAGTGACGATCTCATCCAGATCGTTGTGGCGCAGATTGGTGGCGATGGTCACATTCTCGGCTAGGGTCTCGGTCGCCACCACGGACCAGTCACTGGTATCCAGCGTTGCGTAGAGCGAGAGCGCCGGACGCGCGCCGCCCTCCGCCAGCGTGAAGATATCGACCAGCGAATCTGGCAGCATGGTGATCTTGTCGCCAGGCATATATACGGTGCTCATGCGAGCGCGTGCGACTGCATCGATCCCATCATCACGAGCAATGCCAAGGCCTGGCGCAGCGATATGAATGCCTATCCGGACTTTGCCGTCACTCACTCTGCACACCGAAAATGCATCATCGATTTCGGTCGTGGTGACGTCGTCAATCGAAAACGCCTGCACATCTGCCTGCGGCAACGACGGAATGGCAGGCTGGCTCAGCGTGGGGAAACCGGTGCCCCTGGGGAAATGCTCGAACAAAAAGCGCTGGTTGTGCAAAGCTTTGGGCGAATCCAGTGCGCCCACGGAGAGCATCAGTCTCGCCGGCGTCGTCTGGAGCTCGGCACAGGCCGCGTCCATCGCCTTGTATTCGATGGTGTTCTTGTCAGGCTTGAACAGCAACTGGCGCACGATGGGCGCCATGGATGTCGGGAGTTTGCCTGACTTGAGCTCTTCCACCTGAGCCGCTTGCACCTGAGCCTGCTGCTTTTTCTTCTCCAAACCAGCCAGCGCCGCCTGCACGGTGGACGCTGGCGCAGCCTTGTAACGGCCTTTACCCTTTTTATGAAAATAGATCGGCGAGGCAGCGATGGCGAGCAGCAGCCCCGCCGCTTCTTCCGGCCTGGGAGGATGACCAAAATATTCGGCGCCCAGTTCGGCAACACCAAATTCTTCCTCGCCGGCGACCTCCCACAAAAAACTGATATCCACGTCGCCTGAGAGCGCGCTTGCCTTTGCCATCAGTTCGGCCGGCGATGGCGAATCGAACTGCAGCAGCACATCTCGTGCGCGCACCTTGGTGCGTTTTCCTGAGGGTGTCTCGACCTGAAAGGCCTCGCCCTGCTGGGTGAGCACCGCACCCACTTTGAAATCGCCGGATTCTTCAAAAAACAGATTCATTCAGCTCGCTCGGCGAAAAAATTCATCCGGCCGCCCGCTTCTGCTCACCACTCAGGTCACGCAGAAATTGACGACTTCCTCCATGTACTGCTCAAAATCGGACAGACCATGATCACTGCCCTCGATGATCTTGTGCCGCGCACCAGGATAATGCTCAATCATCTGTCGCCAGTCCAAAACCTCATCTCCGGTGGCGGCGATCAGAAAATACCGTTCGGGCCGGGTGATACGGCTGCGGGCGATGGGCGCTAGTTCGTCAACATACTCGGCATGAAACTCGAACTGCTCATCAGAATGCCACGCACGCTGCATGCCAACCTGGTTGCGCAGGTCATCTGCTGGCGTGATAGCCGGATTGAGCAGTACTGCACGACACCCATATTGTTCTGCGAGTGCCGTCGCATAAAAGCCCCCTAGCGATGACCCAATCAGCGAGAGTTTATCTGCCGGCACAGACTGGCAGATATCATGTGCCATCTGCATCGCTCTTTTCGGTGAGACCGGAAGCTGCGGGCACTGAAACAGGCCGGATTCAGCTCGCTCTGCAAAAAAATCATTCAGCAGACGCGCCTTGAATGACTTGGGCGAAGAGCGGAAGCCGTGCAGATAAAGAATCATCCCTCGACACGGCGCCTAGCCGGCGGTAGATGCCTGTAGCGCATCCAGCAGCTTCTGGTGGACACCACCGAAACCGCCGTTACTCATGACGAGCACAGAGTCGCCCGGCCTTGCTGCTGAGGCCACTGCATCAACTAGCATCGACAGCTCATCAAACGCACGCGCCTTATCGCCCAGAGGAGCCAAGGCCGCGGCCAGATCCCAGCCCAGCGCCTCTTTGCCATCGCCTTTTGCGCCATAACCGAACACTAGATCAGCGGCCATCAGGCTGCCGGGCAGCGCATCTTTCATTGTGCCGAGTTTCATGGTGTTCGATCGAGGTTCAAGCACGGCGAGTATGCGTGACGTGCCGACCTTGCTACGTAGCCCCTCGACGGTGGTGGCGATCGCAGTGGGGTGGTGCGCGAAGTCGTCAATGACCGTGATGTTGTTGACCACGCCGCGCACTTCCATCCGACGCTTCACGTTCTGAAAA
Organism: Pseudomonadota bacterium; assembly: GCA_041182625.1. Lineage (GTDB taxonomy): Bacteria > Pseudomonadota > Gammaproteobacteria > Burkholderiales > Burkholderiaceae_D > Pernthalerella. Next base: position 57,606 of record JBEGNF010000021.1, read on the forward strand.
CTGGACAGCGAATCGATGGCCTGCGCGGGCGGCACGCCGGTATGACGCGCGGCAGCGATCGCGGCAATGGCATTCCAGCGATTATGCTCTCCCGTCAGATCCCAGCTGACCGTGCCCTGTCGCTGTCCATCGAGATAGACATCAAAACGGCCATCGCCATGCTCGACCATGCGCCAGTGCTCATTATCTTTGCCATTGAACCATTCAATATCGCTCCAGCAGCCACGGGCGATCACCCGGCGCAGCGAATCCTGGCCGCCATTCGCGACGATTCGGCCAATTGCAGGAATCGTTCGCACCAGGTGATGAAACTGCGTCTCGATCGCAGCAAGGTCAGGGAAGATATCGGCGTGGTCGTATTCAAGATTATTGAATACGGCGGTACGCGGACGGTAGTGCACGAACTTGCTGCGCTTATCGAAAAATGCCGTGTCGTACTCGTCGGCCTCAATGACGAAGAAAGGCGCTTGCGCGGCTTCGCCGCCCAGTCTTGCCGATACGCCGAAATTCAGCGGCACGCCACCGATCAGGAAACCGGGATCGTAGCCAGCCTGCTCGAGAATCCACGCAAGCATCGATGACGTCGTGGTCTTTCCATGCGTGCCTGCCACGGCCAGTACCCATTTGTCATGCAGGATATGTTCGCCCATCCACTGAGGACCGGACACATAAGGCAGGCCACGGTTCATGATGGTTTCCATCAGCGGATTGCCGCGCGAGACGACATTGCCGATCACGAACATGTCGGGCTGAAGGCTGATCTGATGCTGGCCATACCCTTCAATCAGCTCAATGCCCTGCTCGCGCAGTTGCGTGCTCATCGGTGGGTAAACATTGGCATCGCAACCGGTGACTTTGTGGCCTGCCTCTTTCGCAAGCACGGCCAGCCCGCCCATGAAAGTGCCGCAGATGCCCAGAATGTGAATGTGCATGGATGATCAGGTCAAGGTAATCTACGGATTTTACCCGAGCCGGCACACCGGGAAATGCCCGCGCGCATTCTGAGTTTCAGCGGATGGGCAGGTTTTTCCGCGGCAAAGGCAAGACCGACTTCCGGAACGTATGAAAATCAATTACCCCGGCGATGCTGAGGCGCTGCGCGCGGAAATCGCAGCGGCGGCGGCACGCTTGATTGCCGAGGATGGCGCGGACTATGGCACAGCAAAACGCAAGGCCGCCAAAATCATTCTCGGAAACCAGAAAGTGCGCGGAGACATCTTGCCTGACAACGCGCAAATCGAAGCCGAAGTACGGGAATATCAGTCTGTGTTCTTCGGTGATGTGCAGGCCGAGCGGCTTCGGCATCTGCGGCAGCTAGCACTCGAATTGATGCAGAGTCTGTCCGATTTCACACCCTACCTGACCGGTGCGGTGCTGAATGGCACGGCGGGAGAGCATTCGGATATTCACTTGCAACTGTTTGCGGAAAGCGGCAAAGAAGTCGCCGTTTTCCTGCTTAATCAGAATGTCAACTATGAAGTCTCCGAGGCGCCGCATTTCCGGCACCCGGGGCGCACGGTCGAAGTGCTGTCTTTTTTCTGGCAGGGCGAGGCCGCGCACCTGACGCTCTATGAGCATGATGACTTGCGTCACGCCGGCAAAGGCGGTCCGCAAAAACGGTTGGAGCGCGCCGATCTTTCGGCTGTAAAGCGGCTCCTGGAGCCGCAAAACGACCATTAAAAAACGTCAAATGAACAAAAAAACCCTCTTATTTGTCGTCATTGCGATCTTATCTTCTGTTATCGGCGTTTATGTCGGCATGCACAGACTGGCGCCAACAGTGCCGGCGAACCCGGCCGTGGCAACCCTGATGCAAAGCCGTCTGCCCGATGCTGGCGGGCAGCTCCACCAGTTGTCTGACTGGAAGGGCAAGATCCTGCTGGTGAATTTCTGGGCACCGTGGTGTCCGCCGTGCGTCGAAGAGATGCCGGAACTGGCCGCGCTGCAAAATGAAATGGCCGCCAAAAACCTGCAAATTGTCGGCATTGGTATTGATTCTCCATCCAACATCAAGCAATTCGCTGAAAAACACCAGGTCAGCTACCCCTTGCTGGTGGCTGGTATGCAAGGTACCGAACTCTCTCGCGAGATGGGCAATCAGGCCGGTGGACTGCCGTTCACTGTCTTGCTGGACCCGACTGGGCAAGTGCGGAAAACCTACCTAGGCCGGCTGAACATAGCGCAGCTGCGCTCCGATCTTGCCGAGCTGTGAGATATCGCCAGCGTCGGGCGTCGTGAAGCCAGTGGCAGCAAGGGCCCCCTGGCACCCAGATTGAATCAATATAAGCCCGATAAGCGTTTCTGCTTGCCATCTTGCGTCAATTTGCAGCAAAATGCCGGCTTCCTCGGCAAATCAAGGCCTAAAAATGGCGACGAACATTCTGCTGCTGAATGGCCCCAATCTCAATCTGCTCGGTAGCCGCGAGCCGGAGGTCTATGGCGCCGCCACACTGGCCGACGTCGAGAACGAGGCAAAGCGGGTCGCCTCTGCCGCTGGCGCGCAGCTGTCCTGCTTTCAGAGCAATCACGAGGGAGCACTGATCGACAGGATTCATGCAGCGAAATCCGAAGGCATCGACGCCATTGTGATCAATCCGGGCGGTCTCACGCACACCAGCGTGGCCTTGCGAGATGCGCTGTCGGGCATTGGGTTGCCCGTGGTCGAAGTGCATATCTCGAACATTCACCGGCGCGAAGATTTCCGGCACCATTCTTACATTTCTGGCATCGCCGCCGGCGTAATCTGCGGGCTGGGTGTGGATGGCTATCGTGTCGCCATCGATTTTGTCATTAAAAAGCTATAATTAGCGCACATCGCGCCTTATTTTTCCCGATCTTGCTCCAATGCGAGTACGCTGACCGGGACTCCCCAACCTCCACGAGTGAATGAAGCATGGATTTACGAAAACTCAAGACCCTCATCGATCTCGTCGCCGAGTCCGGTATCTCGGAACTCGAAGTGACTGAAGGCGAGAGCAAGGTCCGTATCGTCAAAGGCGCTACCGCCAACCACAGCCAGGTCGTCATGATGCAGCAGCCGACGGCGCCCGTCGCGCAGGCCCCCGCAGCGGTTGCGGCTCCCGCTGCGCCTGCGGAGGCGCCCGTGGCCGCTCCCGCGCCTGTGGGCCATGTCGTGAAGTCGCCGATGGTCGGTACCTTCTACCGTGCGTCCGCGCCCGGCGCTGCTGCCTTTGTCGAGATTGGCAGCGCCGTCAAGCAGGGCGAGACCATTTGCATCATCGAGGCCATGAAACTGCTGAACGAGATCGAAGCGGATGCGTCTGGCGTGATCAAGGAAATCCTCGTCGAGAACGGTCAGCCAGTCGAATTTGGTCAGCCCCTGTTCATCATCGGCTGACACCATGTTTGAAAAAATTCTCATTGCCAACCGCGGTGAAATCGCGCTCCGCATACAGCGCGCGTGCCGAGAAATGGGCATCAAGACCGTCGTCGTCCACTCTGAGGCGGATCGTGAAGCCAAATACGTGAAGCTGGCCGATGAGTCGGTGTGTATCGGCCCCGCCCCCTCTGCGCAGAGCTATTTGTCGATGCCGGCCATCATCAGCGCCGCAGAAGTCACAGACGCTGAAGCCATTCATCCCGGCTATGGCTTCCTGTCGGAAAACGCTGACTTCGCCGAGCGCGTCGAGCAATCGGGCTTCGTCTTCATCGGCCCGCGACCAGAGTCGATCCGCATCATGGGCGACAAGGTGTCGGCCAAGCAGGCAATGATCAAGGCGGGCGTCCCCTGCGTGCCCGGTTCGGAGGGCGCACTGCCGGACGATCCCAAGGTGATTATTCAGACGGCTCGGCGGATCGGCTACCCGGTGATCATCAAGGCCGCCGGTGGTGGTGGCGGGCGTGGAATGCGCGTGGTGCACACCGAAGCCGCGCTGCTCAATGCGGTCACGATGACCAAAACCGAAGCCGGCGCGGCGTTCGGCAATCCCGAGGTATACATGGAGAAGTACCTCGAGAATCCGCGCCATGTAGAAATTCAGGTACTGGCAGACGAATTCAAGAGTGCGGTCTGGCTTGGTGAGCGCGACTGTTCAATGCAGCGTCGCCATCAGAAGGTGATCGAGGAAGCCCCCGCGCCAGGCATTCCGCGCAAACTGATCGAAAAGATTGGCGACCGCTGCGCCGAGGCCTGCCGCAAGATCGGTTACCGGGGCGCCGGCACTTTCGAGTTTCTATATGAGGCGGGGGAGTTCTATTTCATCGAGATGAATACCCGTATCCAGGTCGAGCATCCGGTGACGGAAATGATCACCGGTATTGACCTCGTTCAGGAACAGATTCGCATCGCCGCTGGCGAAAAATTGCGCTTCAAGCAGCGTGACATCGTGCTCAAAGGCCATGCGATCGAATGCCGCATCAACGCAGAAGATCCTTTCAAATTCACGCCATCGCCGGGACGCATACTGGCCTGGCATGCGCCCGGTGGCCCCGGCATCCGCGTTGATTCACATGCCTACGCTGGCTACTTCGTGCCACCCAACTATGATTCGATGGTCGGCAAGGTGATCTCTTATGGCGCTACGCGCGATCAGGCGATACGCCGGATGCAGATCGCGCTGTCAGAGATGGTCGTCGAAGGTATTCTCACCAACATACCGCTGCACCGCGATCTGATGGTCGATGCACGTTTCGCCGAGGGCGGTACCAACATCCACTATCTGGAACAAAAACTCGCCAGCAAAAAGTGAGGCCCAGATGAGCTGGACTGAGATTGTTCTGGAGGTGCCCCGTGATCAGGCGGAGCGCCTCTCCGATGCGCTGATGGAATCAGGGGCTTTATCGGTATCGGTGGAAGATGCCGACGAAGGCACTGAAGCAGAACGGCCGCTGTTCGGCGAGCCCGGTATGGAACCGGAACAACACGCATGGGAGCGTAGCCGTGTGCTAGCGCTGGCCGACGAAGGGACCGATCTCCATGCGCTGGTCAGCGGCGCGTGCGCGCTGTGCGAGCTGCATCCCGTGCCATCGTTCAACTCACGAAGCGTGGCCGATCAGGATTGGGTCAGGCTGACGCAGTCGCAATTCGAGCCCATCCCCATCGGCCAACGCATCTGGGTCGTGCCGAGCTGGCATCAGGCGCCAGAACCTGATGCGATCGTCCTGGAACTGGATCCCGGGCTGGCCTTTGGCACGGGCAGCCACCCCACCACACGCCTGTGCATGGAGTGGATGGAAGCCAACCTCAAAGAGCGCGTATCGCTGCTCGACTATGGCTGCGGCTCGGGCATCCTGGCGATGCTGGGCGAGAAGCTGGGCGCACGGCCCGTTGACGGCGTGGATATCGATCCGCAAGCGATCCTCTCCGCGCGCGACAACAGCGTGCGTAATCACTGCAACATCTCCTATTTTTTGCCCGAGGACTTCGCCGAAGATCGCAAGGACAACCGTTACGCGCTGGTCGTCGCGAATATCCTGTCGGGGCCGCTGAAAGTGATGGCCCCCATGCTGTGTGGACGCGTCGCCGCTGGCGGCCAGTTGCTACTCTCCGGCGTGCTCGCGCGCCAGGCAGAGGAGGTCATCGCTGCCTACTCAGGCTTGCTCTCACTGAGCGTCTGGGATGAGCGCGAGGGCTGGGTGGCGCTGGCCGGAAGGCGGTCCGGACTGGCAATCGATTAATATACAGGGCTATGCTCGCCACTCGCTGCCCCCACTGTCAGACGCGCTTTCGCGTTACCGCTGCCCAGCTCGAACTTCGCGAGGGCTTGGTGCGCTGTGGCGCCTGCCGCGAGATTTTCAACGGGCGCGACCACTTGCTAGGTGATCTTGAAGAAGTCGACGCCCTGGCCACGTCTGGCCAGGATGCGGATGGGCGGATGACGCTGATCGACTTTGGCTCGCTGCGTGCCAGCCAGCCAGCGGTCACCTCAAAGATGCAAGAGGAACTGGACGAACTGTCCAAGGCGATCGCCGACCTGCAGGCAAAACCATGGCGCGACACCCCGCCGCATGAACTCGTTGCTGACGCTCAGGCCGAGAGCGCAAGCTCTGCAGCTGCCGACACGACACCGAACACGCCACCCGCCTTCGTCGCTCAAGCGCGCAGACAGCGCCAGACCAGCAGTCGGTGGAAGTTTCTGTTGTGGCTGGGCTTGCCCTTGCTGCTGCTGTCGCTTGCCGCACAGCTCAGCTATTTCTTCCGTGCGGACATCGCCGCTTATTCACCGGAAGCGGGTCGCTACCTGCGCGCCGCCTGCGCCAGACTGGGATGTCAGGTGAAGCTGCCTCAGCATATCGATCTGCTGTCGCTGGAATCGAGTCACCTGCAGGAAATACAAGGACAGCAGGGGCAGTACACGCTCACCGCACTGCTGCGCAATCAGGCGGACACTGCCCAAGCCTGGCCGTCGCTGGATCTGCAGCTCAAGACCGAGTCCGGGCAACCGCTGGTACGAAAAGTGATGGAGCCAGCAAGTTACCTGAACAGCCTTGATCTCAAAAAAGGCATCGCAGCGCATGCCGAGCATGAAATTCAGCTCAGCTTCGAGCTGATCGCCGAACATCCTGGAGGATTCAGCGTCACGCTGTTTTACCACTGAGCCTTGCAAGATCACCTCGCGGTGCTACCGCCCGATCGACTTCAACCCCCGATAAAGACAACAACATGACTTCCCTGATCTGCGGCTCCATGGCCTTCGATACCATCATGTCTTTCCACGGTCGCTTCTCCGAGGCACTGCTGGCCGACCAGCTGCACAAGATAAATGTCGCGTTTCTGGTGCCGGGTATACGCCGGGAATTCGGCGGCTGCGCGGGTAACATTGCCTACAACCTCAAGCTACTGAACGGCGATCCGCTGATCATGGCCACGGTCGGCATGGACAGCGTTCCATACATGGAGCGTCTCGACAAACTGGGCATCAGCCGTCGCTGCATTCGCACCATCGATGATGCTTACACAGCCCAGGCTTTCATCACCACCGATGCGGACAGTAATCAGATCACGGCCTTTCACCCGGGCGCGATGGGCAGCTCGCACCAGAACAAAGTCGCTGATGCCGGCAAGGTCAAGCTGGCGATCGTCGCCCCAGATGGTCGCGATGGCATGATCGAGCACGCGCACGATTGCGCCAAGCTGGGAATTCCCTTCATCTTTGATCCCGGCCAGGGCTTGCCAATGTTCAGCGGTGAGGAGCTGATCCGCTTCATCGAGATGGCAACCTATGTCGCCGTGAATGATTACGAAGCCGAGCTTCTTACCGAGCGCACCGGCCTGTCGCTGGAACAAGTAGCCGAGCGAGTCTCGGCTCTGGTCGTCACCCGAGGAGAACAGGGTGCTGAAATTTACACCAGCGCGCAACGTTACGACATTCCGGTGGTGCGAGTTGATCAGGTCGTCGATCCCACCGGTTGTGGCGACGCCTTCCGCGCGGGCATGCTGTACGGTCTGACAAATGATATGGACTGGATGACCATCGGTCGTCTGTCCTCACTGATGGGCGCGATCAAGATTGCCAGCCAGGGCGGACAAAACCATGTGCTGACGCGCGAGGCGATCGAGCAGCGCTTCGAGAAGGAATTCGGCTACCGCTTCTGAGTATGCGCGAAACTGGTAGCACGAGGGCTCAGCCCCGTAGTCTACGCCTGGCCTCTTCGACCCCTAAATCGGCCTGTATCTCGAGAAGCTTCTGACGGCTGGTGTGTCCGTGGCTGACCCTGACCGCGCGTCGCGCCACCCCAAGTCTTTCCGCAATGAAGCACTCCAGCGCTTCGTTCGCCTTGCCATCTACCGGTGCTGCTCTCAGCCGGATCTTCAGCGCTCCATCGATCTCGGCGGACACCTCAGAACGCGACGCATTTGGCTGTACATGAACGGCAATGCGCAACTTATCTCCATGCCGGCTGCACCACGGACGGGACATCAAACGATCAGATGGAAAAGCAAATTATCTGCAGCAAACAGAATAATCCTTAGCAGCAGAAAAGCGACGATGGGCGACAAATCAACACCGGCAATCGGCGGTATCAGGCGTCGCAAAGGCCGCATCAGGGGCTCATTGAGCGCGCGCACCAGCGGTGCCAGCGGCGCATCGGGATTCACCCAGCTGAAAATGACCTCGATCACGATCAGACCGATGAAACCGTAAACCACCCAGTGGATCAGGGTCAGCAGCGACAGCATCAACCAGGTTTCACCGCTGAATGCGGAGCGCACACCCAACTCGATGGCCGTCGACAGCAGCGCCACCAGTATCGCGGCCAGGAGACTAGACCAGTCCAGTCCACCCCAACCGGGCATTACCCGCCGCAATGGCAGTACCAGCCAGTCAGTCAGCCTGAAGATGAACTGACCCAGCGAGAATGGCGGTCTCACGCGCACCGCCTGCATCCAGAAGCGCAGCAGTAGCAGCGCAGCCAGCAAGGTGGCGACCGTGTCGATGATCAGATTGAACAGGTTGTAAATCACGCTGGCTCCGCTGGCGCACGTTCATGCCGACGCGCTCATCAAAAAAATCCCGCTGCAGACAATGCCTGCAGCGGGGATTTTGCCCGAAAGCGCAAAGCACCCCAAGCAATACTCAGGGACGCACGCCCGTCGGAAAGGGCCAGGCAGCTGCCGGGCTGAGCACCGTTTTGATCGTGGTCGCTGGCGCGGGCGCTACTGCTGGCGCGGCGGCTGGCTTGGCGACAACCTTCTTGGGAGCGGCCTTCTTGGGCGCTGCCTTTTTCGGTGCTGCCTTTTTCGGTGCCGCCTTCTTCGCTGCGGGCTTTTTGGCTACGCTCTTTTTCGCGGCTTTCTTGGCTACGGGCTTCTTCTTCGCTACGGCTTTCTTGACGACTTTTTTCGCGGCTTTCTTGGCTGCGGGCTTCTTCTTCGCTACGGCTTTCTTGGCGACTTTCTTGGCGACCTTCTTGGCTGCAGGCTTCTTCTTCGCTACGGCTTTTTTGGCAGCTTTCTTTACGACTTTCTTGGCGGCCTTCTTGGCTACCGGCTTTTTCTTTGTCACCGCTTTTTTCGCAACTACTTTCTTCTTTACCGCAGCCTTTTTAGCCACCGGCTTCTTCTTCGCTGCGGGCTTTTTCTTAGCCGCCGTTTTCTTCTTTGCTGTTGCCATTGCTTTCTCCTTCACGTGATCACGTATCACAAGGTACATAAGGGAAACCCGTCTGGACCTGAAGGACCAAGCGGATTATTCATCGGCGCAAACCAATCTCGGGTTTGCGCTAATGAATTCGGCACCCGCTGAACTGCTGCATCTCCTCGACGATGCAGCGCTTCAGCGCGCAG
>JBEGNF010000022.1:0-40407 GCA_041182625.1 Pseudomonadota bacterium
GCGCTGCTGGGGCCCTCCGGGTGCGGCAAGACCACGCTGCTGCGCCTGATCGCCGGGCTGGAGCAGCCTGATCACGGACAGGTGCTGCTTGACGGTCAGGATGCGTCAGAACGCCATGTGCGCGAGCGGCAGGTCGGATTTGTATTCCAGCACTATGCGCTATTCCGTCACATGAGCGTGTTCGACAATATCGCATTTGGTCTGCGCGTCAAACCGCGCAAGCTGCGCCCCAGCGAAGCGCAGATACGCGAGAAAGTCATGCAGCTGTTGTCGCTGGTGCAGTTGGACTGGCTGGCTGATCGCTATCCTTCGCAACTCTCCGGCGGGCAGCGTCAGCGCATCGCGCTCGCGCGCGCGCTGGCCGTCGAGCCGCGCGTGCTGCTACTGGACGAACCTTTTGGTGCGCTGGATGCGAAAGTGCGCAAGGAATTGCGTCGCTGGCTGCGCCGTCTGCATGATGAATTGCACGTGACCAGCATCTTCGTGACCCATGATCAGGAAGAAGCGCTCGAAGTCGCTGATCGCGTGGTGCTGATGAACAAAGGTCGGGTAGAGCAGGTTGGCGCGCCAGCCGAGGTCTACAACCAGCCAGCCTCACCGTTTGTCTATGGTTTTCTCGGTAATGTGAACCTTTTCCACGGTCGTGTGAACGAAGGCGTGATGGCTGCAGCGGGCGCATCGCTGCCGGTCCCCGATCATGATCACGCGCGCGATGCCGCCGGCATCGCGTATGTGCGCCCCCATGAGTTGGAAGTCGAACCGTTTGTGCCGGGCGCGCAGGGCATCGTTGCCGAACTCAAGCGCGTACATGCGATTGGGCCGCTCGCGCAGCTGGAGCTTCAGCGCGGTGATGACAGCAGCCTGATCGAGGCCCAGCTGCCGGCAGATCATTTTGCGCGGCTGAATTTGCAGCAAGGCGCCAAAGTTTTGGTTCGTCCGAAGCGTGTGCGGGTGTTTCTACAAGACGCCGCCTGAGGAGACAGTCAGTGAATTTTCAGCAGCTGCGCTCGGTGCGCGAAACCGTCCGTCAGAGTTTCAGTCTGACCGAGGTCGCGAATGTCTTGTTCACCTCGCAGCCGGGTGTCAGCCGGCAGATCCGCGAGCTGGAGGAAGAGCTCGGCATTGACATCTTCGAGCGCAATGGCAAGCGGCTGACCGGACTGACCGAACCCGGCAAAGAGGTCTTGCACATCATCGAACGTCTGCTGCTCGAGGCAGAAAACCTGCAGCGCGCTGGCGAAACCTACGCCGGCAAGGATTCCGGTACCTTGTCTGTCGCTGCAACGCATACACAGACGCGCTATGTACTGCCACGCGCTGTGCAGCATTTTCGTACGACCTATCCTCATGTGCGCATCGCGCTGCAACAGAGCGCGCCCGAGCATATCGCTGAATGGGTATTGTCCGGGAAGGCCGATATCGGCATCGCGACCGAGGGTTTGTCGCGCTTCGATGAGCTAGTCTCTTTCCCTTGCTATCAATGGCATCACGTCATCGTCGTGCCGGAGGCGCATCCGCTCCTGAAAATCAAGCAAGTCACACTGGATCACCTGGCGTCCTATCCCCTGATCACCTACGACAAAGGTTTCACGGGTCGCAGTCATATCGATGAAGCGTTTCGCGACAAAGGCGTCGAGCCCGACATCGTGCTGACCGCAATGGATTCAGACGTGATTCAGCAATATGTCTCGCTCGGTCTGGGGGTTGGTATCGTCGCGTCAATGGCGGCAGAGTATTTGCCAGCAGGCTTGAAGTCGATACCTGCCAGCCACCTGTTTGCGACGAACATTACGCGCATTGCGGTGCGGCGTGGCGCTTTCCTGCGCGAATACGCAGTGGATTTCATACGCCAGCTGGCCCCCAAGGTATCGCTGAAAGAGTTGGCCGAGGTGGTCAGCTGGCGCAAGCAGTCCTGACACTAAGCTCACCCCGTCGCAATTACCCCCGCAATTGACGGCGCTCCCGGTATAGTGCGTATGCGAGCCAAGCATCGCGCATTATAAATAAAACAATACTCTGGGAGACACACGATGATCCGTCATACCTGGGCTCGCTGGTTCGCGAGCCTTGCGCTATTGCTTGCGGTCGCGATGCCGAGCTTTGCTGCTGACAACTATCCCTCTCGTCCCATCACACTGATTGTTCCCTGGGCCGCCGGCGGTGGAACCGATGCCATCGCGCGCATCATTGGTTCTTTGCTCGAAAAAGAACTGGGGCAGCCGATCAATGTGGTCAATCGCACCGGTGGTAATGGAGTGGTGGGGCATACCGCAATTGCTTCCGCAGCGCCCGATGGTTATACGCTAGGCATGATCACGGTCGAGATCTCCATGCTGCACTGGACCGGCCTGACCCAACTGACGCCGCGCGACTACACGCCGATCGCGATGATGAACATCGATCCTGCCGGTGTCACCGTTCGCGCCGATGCGGCTTACAAGAGCATCGACGATCTGCTTAAGGCGATCAAGGCTAATCCCGGCAAATTCAAGGCATCGGGCGCGGGACAGGGCGGTATCTGGCATCTCGCGCTGGCGGGCATGCTCAAGGATTTGAAGATAGAGCCATCGACTGTGCCCTGGGTACCCGCGAATGGTGCCGCACAGGCGATGAATGATCTGGTGGCCGGCGGCGTCGAGTTCGTCACCTGCTCGCTACCCGAAGCGCGTGCACTGATCGATGCTGGCAAGGCAAGGCCGCTGGTGCTGATGTCGGACAAAGCGTCTTCACTCTTTCCGAATGTGCCGACGCTCAAGACCGCGACCGGCAGCGGCTGGGCCATCGGCGCGTGGCGCGGTATTGCCGCTCCGAAGAATCTGCCTGCGGATATTCAGGCCAAGCTTGGCACCGCGCTGAAAAAAATCTACGACAGCAAAGAGTATCAGGGCTTCATCGCGAACCGAGGCTTCGGACTGACGTATGCGGATGCGAAAGGCTTTGAGCAATTCATGGCCAAGAGCGATGCCGATATGGGCTCGGCCATGAAGGCCGCCGGTCTGACGAAATAGGGGCAGGCATGAGGTTCAATGATGCGGTCAGCGGCGCGGCGCTGCTCGCGCTGGCCATCGCCATTCTGGTCAACATCAGCACCTACCCGGTGATCCCCGGGCAAAGCGTAGGACCCGCCGTGTTCCCCGGTCTGCTGGCGATCTTGCTGATCCTCTGTGCATTGCTGCTGATCCGTCAAGGCATGGTCGACTCACGGGCAGAGGCATGGGTCACGCTCGGTGATTGGATGAAGTCGCGGTATCACCTGCGGAATTTTTTGGTGACCCTTGCTTGTCTGGTGTTCTATATCTTTGCCTCCGAGCCGCTGGGTTTCTTGTTGTGCGGCACGGTGATACTTGCAGCCATGTTCTGGGCGCTTGCAGTGCGCCGCGTGCTGATATTGCCGCTGGCGGTACTCATCACTCTGGTCATCCATACCGTGTTCTACAAAGGCTTGCGCGTGCCCCTGCCATGGGGCGTGCTACAAGCCTTGCAGTGGTGAGGAGAGGGTGCGATGACGGCAGCCATCTGGATGCAGGCACTGGGGATGGTGTTCGATCCCTACGTGATACTGGTGATTGTGTGCTCGGCGGTCTTTGGCTTGTTCGTTGGCTGCATACCCGGGCTGACGGCAACCATGGCCACCGCGCTGCTGGTACCGATGACATTTTTCATGCCGCCGGTACCTGCGGTGGCAGCGATTGTCACGGCGACTGCCATGGCAATTTTTTCCGGCGACATTCCCGGGGCGCTGCTGCGCATTCCAGGCACGCCAGCGTCCGCGGCGTATGCGGATGAGGCTTACCAACTGACGCTGAAAGGGCAGGCCGAGATCGCACTGGGTGCGGGATTGGTCTTCTCTGCGATCGGTGGATTATTCGGTACGGCGGTGCTGATTCTGTTCTCGCCGTCGCTGGCCGAGTTTGCGCTGAAGTTTTCATCGTTCGAGTATTTCTGGCTGATGATACTCGGACTATCTGGCGCAATTTTCATTGGTAACAGCAGTTTGCTGAAAGCCTCGGTATCACTGGTGCTTGGTTTGCTGATCGCCTGTATCGGTCTGGAGAATCCTGCCGCGCATCCGCGATTTACTTTCGGCGTGCCCGAGCTGATGAGCGGTATTGAGCTGATACCCATGATGGTCGGGATGTTCGCGGTTTCGGAACTGCTGCGCTACATCACGGACCTCGATCCACCGGCCGTCATCCTCACCGAAAAGATCGGCAATATTTTCGCCGGCATGTGGAAATTGCTGGTCAAGTATCCTTGGCAGCTGGTGCGCGGCAGCCTCATGGGCACCGTCATTGGGATTCAACCGGGTGCCGGTGCTGACATGGCCGCCTGGATGAGCTACGCGACCAGTAAAAAATTCTCCAAAGAGCCAGAGAAATTCGGCACCGGGCATGTCGAGGGCGTGGTGGAATCCGGCGCTGCCAATAATTCGGCGCTGGCCGGCGCATGGATACCGGCGATCGTATTCGGGATACCCGGTGATTCCATCACGGCGATCGCCATCGGCGTGCTGTACCTGAAGAACATGAATCCCGGGCCGACAATCTTCATCAACAACCCGGAAAACATCTACGGCATTTTCATTGTCTTCCTGCTGGCGAATCTGATCATGCTGCCACTGGGCTGGCTGACTGTGAGGATGGCGACCAAGGTGCTGAGAGTCGCTCGTAATATTCTGATGCCGACCATTCTGCTGTTTTGTATCGTCGGTTCGTTCGCCGTCACAAACTCCGTGCTGGGTGTGGTGCTGATTCTGTTCTTCGGATTGGTGGCCTTTGTGATGGAGGAGAACGGTTTTCCGGTGGCGCCTGCAATTCTTGGTGTCGTGCTCGGTAAGATGCTCGAAGAAAATCTGGTGACGTCGATGATCAAATCCGATGGCGATCCTTTCGTCTTCTTCACGCGGCCTATCGCGATGTGGTTGGCACTGGGTACGCTGGTGGTGGTGCTGTGGCCCGTGATGAGCTGGCTGCTGGGGCGGCGAAAAGCGGTCGCATGAGCATCCGCCTTTTCAGAGGGCGGACCTGATTGTGGGATACTTGCTACCTGTTTTGTCAGGTCGCTGGCTGTGCTGGCATCGCTGGCGGCGCGGACGGTGGCTTGCCCGCTGGTGCCGCTTGCCGGCGGGCTATGTGCCGCCGGCCCGACGAGACAAGTTCTTGAAGATATAATCGAAAAAAATGATGTACGAGGAGAGTTAAATGTTCGGATTGATCGTTTTTCTGATTTCTTTGCAAGAGGAAATCAGTGTGTCCAATCATCTGAGTCGCGAAGATTGCGAGGTCGCGGCAACCGCCATCCAGAAAAGCGAAGATGTGCGAAGTGTGCGATGCGTATATTTCAAGCCCAAGAGCGTTGAAGAGGGCTTCTGATGCGTCAGTAAGCTGCCGGGCATGACTGCGTGATTTGCTGGTTGTCTTCGTTTATGCCGATAGCCCGCGTTGTGACGAAACCCGCCAGGTCGGTCAGGGCCGTCCGCGGTGCTCTGCTGGCATTGCTTGTCGTTACAGTGCCGGCGGCAGCTTACAACTACCCCAGAGACAGAAAAGATCTGAACACGTATCGGGCGACCTACAAATGTCGGTACGATGGTTTCCGCAAATTCGGTTCGGTGGTTCGTTTCACTGCGGATGGTGATGAGCGCCCGGTCTACTTCAAGATAGACCGTGGCTGGAAGCTCGATGCCAAACAGCGGCTTTTCAAGAAGTCCTACAAAAGCGAAGAATTGACGGTCAGCGGAAAAACTTTCCCCCCGCGCTTTGTCAATGCCATTTTCGTGATCGACGATCTCAAGCTGGTTAGGGAGCACGGATTCGTTGATAGCCCGGTGGATTACATCGCTTACTACAATTGCGCTGAAATTGATTGAGCAGCAGGCTGACGCATGAACTCAATGTGCTGAGGGCTGCAGCGTTCCTTCAAGCATTGCGATGACCGTTTTTTGAGGCGTGATCTGCAGGCTAAGCTGCGCTGAATGCATTCTGGCGATTTCCAGGCAGAGGCTTAGGCCAAGGCCGACCCCATCCACTTGCCGTCCTCGTGCGGCATCACCGCGGTAGAAGCGCTGAAACGCTCGCTCGTTCAGATCGGCGGGAATGTTATCGCAGGGATTTTCAATTGTCAGCTGAAACTTATCGTGTTTTCGTATCAGCGAGAACCTGATCCAACCATTGGCGGCATTGTATTTTGCTGCATTGGTGTAAAGGTTATAGAGCAGCTGCTGTATCAGGCTTTGATCGCATGTCCAGTGGATGTCCGGCTCCACGTGCATATCAATTTTTAGCGTGGGTTGGAAGGTGATGGCATCATGCGCCAGCTCAGTGACAAGATCCGATAATGATACCGAATGCATGTCATGGCGGATGCTGCTGGCATCCGCACGGGACAGCAGTAGCAGTTTTTCAGTGATCTCGATCAGGCGCTCGATTTCATCACCGATCAGACGCATGCGGACTTGTGCTTCCGAGCCAGTTGGCAGTTCGGCGATCAGTCGCTCCGAGTTACCCCGTAATATGGTCAGTGGCGTTCTTAGTTCGTGCGACGCATCTGCTGCGAAACGTCGCGTCTGCAGGAAGCTCTCGTTCAGGCGCTCACGCAACTCTTCAAAGACCGTCACAAATTGATTGAATTCGCGATACGGAGGAAGCAGGTCGAGCGGCTTATCGAGATTGCGGGAAGTCATGCCGATAAGTGATTTTTCCAATTGCCGTATGGGCCGCATCACCGACCAAGTCATGAACAGCGTGAGCGCCGTCAGCATGGCGATGATCACTGGCAGAACGTAAATCAGGATCCGGTCGCGAAGGTTCCAGATGCTGTTCACATAATGCGTGATGTCGGCGGGACGTATCATCACCCGCGCTTTGTCTGGGAACTGCAACAGCGAGAAGGCTAGCCATTCTTCATGATCAATGGTCAGGCGGCTCATTTGCACGGTGTCGCTGACCCTCTCCAGCTCACTGTATTGCGAGGGCGTGGTTTGCCGCGCTTGCATACACGGCAAATCCTCCTCGGGAGCGCTGTGTACGTCTTGTGGTTCGCACAGCACATAATACTCGCTGACACTACTCAGCGCATCGCCGCGGTTGCCCCGCGCTGCACACAGCAAGAACACGTTGGCATTAGCGGCCTCGTTCTGGCACTTCTCCAGCGTCTGGGCAATACTCTGCTCTATCCGCTCATGCAGGTGGCGCGTCGTCAGGTATTGCGCGAGTATCCGATTCGCGTAGATGATCACTGCAGTCGCAATGAAAATGCGGATAAAGAGGTGTAAGTGAAACGATTTTTTCAATCGTCGTCCTCCAGGCTGAACCGATACCCCACACCGCGTATGGTCTCGATAGGGAAAGATTTCCCTTCGCTGGCCTGCCGATTCAGTTTTTTACGGATGCGCTGTATGCACACATCCACGACATTGGTTTCAGGGTTAAAGTTAATGCCCCAGACGTTTTTCAAGATTTGCTGGCGTGAGAAGATCCGGTTGGGCGAGCGCATCAGGCATTCAACAAGACTGAATTCGCGCTGGCTCAGCTGGGTGACAGTACCTTTCCACACTGCCTGATGATTCACTTTGTTCAGTGAAAAATCGCCTACCACGATCTCGTCGCTGACGCGGCCCGCCTTGCGGGCAATAACGGCACGTACGCGTGCGATCAATTCTTCGACAAAAAAGGGCTTGGGAAGGTAATCATCGGCGCCGATCTGAAAGCCATGCAAACGGTCCGGCAACTCGCTACGTGCGCTGAGAAAGATGACCGGGATAGGGTTATTCATTTCCCTCACTTTGGACAGCACCTCAAATCCGTCCAGTATCGGCAGCATGACATCCAGGATGACCAGGTCATGCTCCCCACCGAGTATGGCGGTCAGGCCATTCGCGCCGTCCTTTACATGCGTGACCTGAAATCCGGCCGCCTGCAAATCGGGAATGACGAATTCCGCGATGCGGATCTCGTCCTCGACCAGTAGCAGTTTGGAAGCGGAGGCAGGCATTTATTTTTTATCTGACAAGCAATCTGTACGTCGCGTCGCACCGCCCGTTATTGCGATGGATCCCATTCCCGTTGAGGCTTCATCTTAGTTGGATTACCCGCACCTTCAATGACATTGTTGATACTTTTCAGGGTGCAAATAAGGGCTGATTCGCTGTTGATTTGCCTTTTTTGTAACCCAGTGCTCGGACGGAGAAATTCAGGTCGTATCTGGTCGTGACAATCCTGTCATTTAATTTGCAGATTACGCGATCGTCATCCGGTGGGGTCCTTCTCAGGGGTACCGTGTCTACCATGAGAAATCTGATTTCCAATCCTGATTCTTGCGATTATCTGCCCGGCAAGCGCGATTCGACTGCCCGCGGGTTCGCAAAGGCATGGTGAGCCTGCGATGGGATCCTCAGATCTGTTCAAGGCCCTGACCGGCGGGCGTAAATCCAAAAGCGCCTCCTCGCCACAAGAGACTCGGCTGACACCCTATCTGGCGATTGTATCGGCTATCTTGTACATGATGGCCGTTGATGGCGAAATTTCGGAGCGCGAAAGCAGCCAGCTGCAATCAGTGATCGGCGCCGACGAGGATACGCTGCACAGCGCCATCGCCTATGTCGAGACGCATAGTCTTGAACAGTTTCTCGCGGCTGCACCGCCGCTGCTCGATGCCAAGGCAAGGCTTTGCCTGCTGCTGAATGTCTGCGATTCGCTGATGGCGGACGGCCAGCTGTCGGCGGCAGAGCTGGCGCTGTTTGAACAACTGATGGGCGCGCTAGGACATTCTCAGTCCAGCTTTCAGTCTTACTACGACGTCATCTCGATCAAGGATACGACATCGGTTCTGGGTGACTTCAGTATCGTGCCGGCTGCTGGTGCGATAACGCCACCGATGGCCCTGCTGATATCGATGCTCTACATGATGTCGGCCGATGGTTCGATGTCGGAAGAAGAAATTGGTCGCCTGAATGCAGTGGGCTCCGTTTCCCCGACCTTGCTGAAAGCCAGCCTGCGTTACGTAGGACAGATCAATGCCGCAAAATTTCTGTCCTCTGTCACCAGCCTGTTGAATGAGCGGCAGCGCTTATGCATCTTGCTGAATGCTTGCGACACGATGATGTCCGATCGTGTGGTTGCGAATGCTGAGCACCAGCTATTCCGGAGGATGGTCGCCGCATTCGAACTCGATCCTAAAAGCATTGGTGGCTATCTGAATGTCATCGGGCTCAAGAACGATGTGCCGACCGAGGGCAGGACGAGCAGAGCGAATGAAACGGCTGTCCCAGCACCTCGCAGCCAGAGCCGGCCTCGCGAAGAGGGCGTCGTCTTCGAGCGCAAACGCACCTGGGAAGAAGAAACCGGTGATCCGGGCAGCGAGAGCCAGGACAAGCGTGCCGTGACATCTAATGCGGTGCCAAAGGATGCCGCCAAGCTCGAATCGATGATCTCGACCACGATGCGGGACAACATCGATGACCTCAGGCAGCAGATGGATGGCGACGTGTCGGTGGAATCGCTGCAGCGAAGCGCCAGCAAACCGGACGATGAGACAGAGAGCAAGACCATCGCGCGCGATAAGGCACAGAATGATCTGCGTGCTTTTCGTGATGCCGAGGGCTTCGGCAGCGACAGCAAAGCAGGGCGTGACGAAGGACCCTCCGATCTTCGCAGGTCGCGCGATGCCGGGGGTCCTTCCGACCTGCGCGCTGAGCGCGACGCCGGCGGGCCCGCCGATCTTCGAGCCGAACGCGACGCCGGCGGACCCTCTGATCTGCGAACCGAGCGCGACGCTGACGGACCTTCTGATCTGCGAACTGAGCGCGACACCGGCGGGCCTTCTGACCTTCGCCAGGCCCGCGACGCCGACGGATCGCCTAGTCGCAAAGCAGGTAGCAGCGATGGTCCCTCCGATCTGCGGAACGCACGCGATGCCGACGGGCCAGCGGATCTTCGGACCGCACGCGACGCCGATGGCTCATCAGAGGCTGATCGCCGCCAGAGCGAGGGACCTTCCGATCTGCGTGCCGATCAGGATGCCGGGGCAGCTGATGGCCGGCGTCATCAAGACGCGTCCGGCAGCCAGAAGGGACCTCACTGGCAAGACGCCGATACGCCAGGAAAGCATAGAGAGATATCCGATGCGGATGCCCCGCCGAGTGGCAAGAACTACATTGACGACCGGAAGTCGTTTGACGAGGAGCCGGGTGAGGCAGGGCGTGGTCCTTGGCTAGAGGACGAGATCTCGGATCGTGCGCTCTCCATCATCGAGCGGACACAAACGATACAGAGCTATGTCGAGGCGATGCTGGCAACGAAATCCATTATCGCCGCCAGCCGTCTGCCGCCATTGCCGGTGGTGCCGATCGAGCGCCGGGAGCGTTTTCCGGCGCCAGTCAGCCCAGAAGTCGAAGAAGAACCTAAAACCATAACGCAATGGATGGACTCCGAGCAGATGCTGTTCGGGGCAGATCTGGGAGGACCGATCATGAGCGAGAGCCCGCCACCGGCGAACAAAGAAGAAGCCAATCTGAATCGCAGACTTCGGCAATGGAGCGCTGCTCTGCTGCCTGCGTTGTTTCTTACCTATGGCACCACTCTGGTCGGGGAGTCCGTGGCCGAGCGAGCGTTTATCACTCACCAGAATCTGGCGACCGACGCACACACGGTGCATCAGATGACCGTCGTGCAGCAGTCGGTGTATCGCGTCTCTCCTGGTGCGGTCGTGCTCGCCGGAGAACAGCTACCCGCTGGTGTGACCCGTGCGGCAGGTTCTGCTGCGGCATCCGGCGTGGCGTATGCCGAGGCCGGCGCAATGGTCGGCGTAGCGGAGCTTTCGGACCGCGAGAAAGCAGACAAATTTCTGGAGCGCCGCAAGCAAGAGCTGGTGGCAGTCTCGCAGCAGCATCAGGGTGCGAGTGCCGTAGCGGCTGAACGGCAGCAATGGTTCGTTTACGCGCAGTCGATCATACTGCTGGGTCTCGGGATGGCATTCTGGGGTGTGCTGTATCGCTCCATGCGCATGCTGCATGTGTCGACAGTGACCGGCCTCGTGGGCCTGCTGCTGACTGCAAACGGCTACTGGCTGTTCGTGCAGTGGTGAATTGAGCAATTGGTCATGCGAGTTGTTACCCCCAGCTTTCCTCTGCCAGTCATGGCCCCGGTCGCATACCGGACCGTGACGGGAGTCAGCACAGAGATCAATCGTGCGCCCAGGCCTGACGACCGGGGATCCGTTCCGTCGAGAGTGACCAGCACTGAATCATCGATATCGTGGGCGAGGATGTCCTTCGATGTCGACTTGAGCAGCAGTTCGATGAGGGTCACTCTGTCTGACGGGGGCTCGGGCGAAGTCTATCGTGAGCTGGTCTACGATCGCGGTGGACTGCTACACCTGCCGGATCAGCCGGCGACAGGTCAGCGAATTGATCGCTCCGTGTAAAAAACCAAGAGCAAGAATCAACACAGGGAAGCGGCATGACGCGCATTACCCGAATTGAAGATTTGATTGATGAGTTGGATCAGCTGAAGGCCTATGGCGTGCCCGTATCGGAGGCCTCTTATCGTCACGCCAGACAGGCAGACATACGATTGCTGTCATTGCTGGATCGGCGCGAGGCGGCATTGCTCATTCTGCGCCGTACCAGTGTTCAGACAGGCGTCAAGCCTAAGTTGTTTTGAGTAGTTCGATTCAGCGCTCTAGTTGAAGACCGTTGACCATCGGATGCCCACCTCGCCCTGGTTGCGATATCCATTCTCGATTTGCACATCGCGTGAATAGCGCAGCTGCAGCATGTGGTTGTTGCTACCGAAAAGAATCGTACCGACTGAAAGGCGTGTGTTTTCCGGCGCGCCACCACCGACTCTTTGAATGCCATCAACCTGTGTGCCACCGCCCCGGTTCAACTGTGCGCTGCCATACCAATGCAGCGTGGGCGTGGCCTTGTAGCGCAGCACGCCTGTCATTGCATAGGCCGTGTCTTGACTGAGGCGGCGGTTAGTTTGGTAGCGGGTGTTGTCACCGAAAATCGCGACCTCCGGAATCAGATCAAGAACCCATTGGCGGCCGAGTTGCTGCATCCAACCTGCGGAGAGAATAATCTTTGTCCGGTTCTCTCCGGGATTGATCGTCCTGGCGCTATCGTAGTCACCCGTTGGCAGTGACACGAACGCACTGACCGCGGCATACTCGCGAAGCGTGTCATCCTTGTGGAACCAGAAAGCAGCACCGAGACGAACATCGCCCATACCGGACGCTTGAAGCCCTTTGAGCGGGAGCGGCGCTAACGTTCTGTCGACCTCTGCATTCACGGCAGACAGCACGATCACGGGAGCGATCGTGTATTTGTCCCCTTCGCCCAGTGAGAAATGACGATTCAGACGGAGGACAGAGAGATCAGTCGATCCCTCACCGGGGCGCAGTTTCGCGCCGCCCATCCACGGGCCGCTTAGCGATTGTTGGGAGGCGTAAAGCGCGACATTGACCGCGCCATTAGGAAGCGCAACGAGATCGGTGGGCAGTTGATCATTTTGAGCGCCGTGCGCGGGAAGGCTTCCCAGGCAGACCACCAGGACGGGTAGTCCAATCAGACGATATCGATGCACGGCATTTCCTTCCGTCGTATCGGAAATATTATTTTGTGCGAACAAGTGTACCTGAGGGTGATTATAAAAACAGTTTAATTTCTGCACTGAAAATCAGCCTTCAGTAGCCACTTATCGTTTTGATTTTCATAATGCTATCGACGCCGCGATAAAGAGCCCAGGGCGAGCGGTGATGATGGACGGGATCGTCTCACTGATCGGGCTCGGCGAGCCGGTAACCAATGCCTGTTTCAGTCAGGATGATCGTCGGGTCAGCCGGATTAGGCTCGAGCTTCTCGCGCAGCTGTCCCATGTAAATGCGCAGGTAGTGCGTATGCTCGACATATTCAGACCCCCAGGTCTGTCGCAGCAATTGCCTGTGCGTGCAGACATTGCCCGGATTAGTCGCCAGTTGCAGCAACAGACTGAGCTCGGTGCGTGTCAGGTGCAGGTACTGACCGTCCCGTGTCACCAGCTGTTTGTCGCGATCGATGGTCAGACGGTCTTTGATATACACGCGGCTGTCTGATTCCATTAGCCGAGGCGCACGTCTCAGGACGGTTCTTACGCGCGCCAGCAGCTCGCCGACACTGAAGGGCTTGACCAGATAATCCTCGGCGCCCTCATCGAGCAGGCCGATCTTGGTGTCGTCCTCGTGGCGCGCGGAAATCACGATGACTGCTGCCTGCAGATCTCGCTGCAAGGTCGACAGCAAGCTGTTTCCGGACCCATCCGGCAGGCTCAGATCAAGCAGTACCAGATCAATGGACGACGCACCGTGATGAACGCGCCGCGCCATCTGAGCGGCGATCAAGGCTTTGGATTCCCTGATGCTGGCGGCGGTGGATGTCTGGTAGCCTGCTCTTTGCAGCGCATCGACGAGCGTGGCACGCAGGTCGGGGTCATCTTCAATCAGCAGAATATGCGCGTGCATGCGTTCAGACCTCGCGCGGCGTGCTGAGATTGTCACGTATCGGGAGCCGCACCGTAAAAGTCGATCCTTCACCGGGCTGCGCGGTCAGGGTAATGCTGCCCTGATGCGCCATCGTGATTGCCCGGCATAGGGTAAGTCCAATACCGACGCCTCTCGCTGTTGGGTCCTGCACCTGCCACTGCTGAAGCCGCTCAGGCTCGAGGCGCTCGAAAGCCTCGAAAATCGTGTTGCTAAGTTCTGGCGCGACACCCTGTCCCTTGTCTGTCACGGCAAAAGCGATGTGCTTGCCGTCTTTGACAGCAGTCACGCGAACCGGCTGATCCGGCGGGCTGTACTTGATTGCGTTATCGATCAGGTTTTCCAGCAGCTGCACAATCAGCAGCGAGTGACACCACAACAAAGGTAGTTTCTCAGGTACGCCTGCTTCAATGGTGCGGCCCGGAACACGCTGCCGACACAAATGTACGGCAGCACCGATAATCTCTTCGGCCGATTCCCAGTCTTTTTTCAGATCGAGGGCTTTTTCGTCGAGCCGCACCAACTGGAGCACATTGTTAGTGATCCGGTTCAGCTGGTTCGATTGCTCAAGAATCACCGACATTTGATGCAAGCGGCGCTGATCACCTTGTAGACGAAAGTCTTCCTGCAGCGAAGACGCGATACCGATGATGGTTGACAGCGGTGTACGGAAATCATGTGACACCGAGGTCAAAAAGGTCGTCCGCTGCTGATGGTTGCTGACTTTGATCGCCGCCTGACGCTGCAACACCATCAAAGCCGCAATCAGTCCATTGACCACCACCATTGTGACGAGCAGCAGCAGGTGCTTGTCCAGCGCGACATGAAAGCTGGTACGAGGGGGGATGAAGCACCAGTTGAACGCCACCACAAACACGGTGGACGCGGCGATCGAGTAGGCGGGGGTCAGCCAAAGACTGGCGGCGACCGAGCCCAGCAGCAGCAACATCGACAAGTTGGCCAGATCAAGCAGGGGATCGAGCAGGAATAGCAACGCCCATGCGATCGTCCAGATCAGCAATGCCGGCCAGCGTATGCCGGCCGGCGAGGCGGGGGTTTTACTCAAAGGCCAGATCTTGGTCAACGCTGATATCTCACGCTTGGGCAGTGTTTGGACGCCCTACCAAAAAACCGCTAGCGGCGTTGGGGCCGCCTTGCGATGCGCATTTTGCAAGAGCTTCTTGGAGGTATTGTCAGCTCACTGTCAGTCTATTTTTATTCGGTGCTTATGCGATTCCCGGAATGATGCAATTTGGAAATTTTATAGCAAACCGTTCGCCACAAGAGCTGAGCTTTTCCGGTGCATGAAGTCACTGAGCAGCAGCTGCTGGTTGAACCGAAACAATCTTTAGACAAATTCATCCCAATCAGGAGCGCCGCTCATGTCGTCGAAACATCACCATCATCACCCCCATAAGAACTTGCTGCTCCTGATGATGGGAGCGGTGGGCGTCGTGTTCGGTGATATCGGAACCTCTCCGCTGTATGCGTTGAAAGTGGCCGTAGAAGCCTCCGCGAGTCATGGTGGCTCGCTAGAGCCGGCGGTGCTGGGCATCTTGTCGATGATTACCTGGGCGCTGTTAATTGTCGTCACGCTCAAGTACGTGATGATCATCATGCGCGCAGATAACCACGGCGAGGGCGGCGTCTTCGCACTGACGGCGCTGGTGCTGGCCAAGCTTGGCGATCATGCGCAAGCTCGCTGGCTGGTGATCGGGGCAGGTGCTTTGGGTGCCTCATTGTTTTTCGGCGACAGCATGATTACCCCCGCAATTTCCGTGCTAAGCGCGGTCGAGGGCTTGAACATCATCGCGCCATCACTTCAACCGTATATCGTGCCCATTGCACTGGCGCTGATCTCAGCGTTGTTCGCGGTTGAGCGCTTCGGCACTGCCAAGGTAGGATTTGTGTTCGGTCCGATCATGGTCGTGTGGTTTGTGGCGCTGTCGGTGCTAGGGCTGGCGGAAGTTGCCGCAAATCCGGCAGTGTTTGCGGCGCTGAATCCACTGGTGGCATTCCACTTTTTGCTTGACCACCAGGGTGTGGCAATTGCCATTCTGGGCGCGGTCGTATTGTCGGTGACCGGTGGCGAGGCGCTTTATGCTGATATGGGTCATTTTGGTTTGCAGCCCATACGCCGTGCATGGATTTTTCTGGTGTTCCCGGCGTTGCTGTTGAATTACTACGGACAGGGTGCTTTGCTGATCCGCGATCCATCGGCACTCGATAATCCCTTCTACCGACTTGCGCCCGAGTGGGCGCTGGTACCTTTGCTGCTGCTGGCTTTCATGGCGACCATCATTGCCTCGCAGGCGGTGATTTCCGGTGCTTTCTCGATTGCGAATCAGGCGGTTCAACTCGGCTACATACCGCGTATTCGCATTCGGCACACCTCGGCGGATGAAATCGGGCAAGTGTATGTATCGAAGGTAAACATTATTTTGTTCTGCGGCGTGGTGCTGCTGGTACTGACCTTCAGAAGCTCGGAAAGTCTGGCATCGGCCTATGGCATCTCGGTCACGGGGGCGATGGCGATCGATACCGTGCTTGCGGCCTTCTGCATGATTGTGATTCGCGGCTGGAACAAGGCGATTTTCATTCCGTTGTTTGCCATCTTGTTCGCTATCGATGTGTTTTTCCTGTCGGCCAATTTGTTCAAGTTTTTCGATGGCGGTTGGCTGCCAGTGGCCGTGGCCTCGGTGACCCTGATGGTTATGATTGCCTGGATACGTGGACGCGATCGTTTGCTGGAGGCGCGCTGGCGTGATGCCGTACCGCTCAAGGATTTTTTATCCAAGTTATCTGCGCAGAGCACGCAACGGGTGAAAGGAACCGGCATTTTCATGGTGCCACACGACGATATTGTGCCGATGGCGCTGCTGCACAACCTCAAACATAACCGTGTATTGCATGAGCGAGTGCTACTGATGCGCATGCAGGTGGACAGCATACCCTACGTAGAAGACAACGATCGCGTGCACGTCACGCACCTTGAGCATAATTTTCACTCCGTGATCGTGAAGTACGGATTCATGGAAGAACCCGATATTCCGCGCGCGCTGGCGCTGTTGCGGGTCAGGGAATTTCATTTCAGTTTGATGGAGATCTCATTCTTCATTGGCAAAGAAAAAGTAGTTGCCCGCGAGGGAACCTCCTGGTTCTTTGGCTTGTTCATTTTGCTGCACAGGATGATGCTCGGCGCGACGGATTATTACAAAATTCCAGAAGACCACGCGGTCGAGTTGGGCGGTCATATCAGTATCTGAGTTGAAGCCGCGAGCCAGACGAGCTCGCGATCTTGCAGATGGTTTGCTGCGGGGTTTTCAATATGATATTCAATATGATATTCATGCCAAACTATCGTTTGAAAACCGCCAACTGAGTTATAGTGGAGGGAGGAAATCTCAATAACAAAGCGCTGGTATATCCGCGCACACAACAGGAGACACTCCGTGATGACCACACCCCTCAGGCGACTTGTCGCCTCGTCTGCGCTTATTTTTGTCACGCTCACGGCGCACGCGCAGGTAATCGATCGTAAAACACTCAGCCTGGAGGCAGCGAACAAGATCATCGCGGGTGCCATCGCCGAGGCCAAAGCAAACAACTGGCTGGTTGATATCGCCGTCGTCGACGACGCGGGTCATCTGTTGAGCTTTCAGCGCATGGATGGCGCACTGATCGGCAGCATTGAGGTTGCCATCGGCAAGGCGCGCACGGCCTCTCTGTTCCGTCGTCCCACCAAAGTATTGGAAGAGGCCGCCAAGACCCGGCCCGCCATCGTGACGCTGCCCAACGGCGTCCTGTTGCAAGGCGGTGTGCCTGTGGTGGTGAATGGGCAGACCGTTGGTGCGGTGGGCGTCAGCGGGGTCACCTCGCAGCAGGATGAGCAGATCGCTGAAGCGGGCGTTCGTCACGCGGGCTTGTCACAGTAAATCACTTGGGTGATGCGCCGCTGATCTTGGGGAGTCGCGGAACACATTCCTGCCGAGTGGCCATTCGGTGATGTACCAACACCTACGACGCTTGCTGGCCGTGCTTGGCCTGATGCTCTGCTGCCTGCTTTCCCGGGCTGATGCGAGTAACCTGACAAAAGCCGATATTGAGAGAATGGTCGACTACTTCTATGTGGTCGGCGAGATCCTGCCGGATCTGCCTGTCTACCCGCTGTTCGTCAAGGATACGGGAGGCGCTGACGCCAAGCCCGAGCTGAAGGCCTATGTTTTCGAATCTATTGATTTTGCGCCAGCGCGCGGCTACAGCGGCAAGCCGATCAATCTGCTGATCATCATGGACGTCTCGGGCAATTTTTTGAAGATCCGATTGCTCGATCACCGTGAGCCCTTGTTTCTCGATTCCGCAGGAAACCTGAAGCTGGAGCGATTCGCGTCGCAGTACAAGGGACTCTCCCCCCGTCATACCGTAGAGATCGGACCTCACAATGACCCGGGGTTGCGGGATGAGCAGGTCGCACATCTGAAAGGCGTTCAACAGGGAACGATCTCGGTCAAGGCGATTAATCGAGCGGTACTGCAGGCAGCAGCAGCCGTCGCGACGGCCACGACGGCCACCAATACCAACGCGGTAGCCTATAAGGACACGAAAGACATCAGAGACACAAAGCCGGACACAAAGACTGACACGAAGTCGGATTTCAAGTCGGATACCAAGCCGCTGCTCACGTCGGAGGAAAGCAAGTCTGCCGCCGCTGCCAAGCCCGTAGCAGAATCATCCGAGAGCCGCGCAGCATCAGAAAAAAAATCCGGCACGGGAATCTCCAATCCGGTTGCGCTACCGGATAGTGAATCACCGACGACCCGCACCCTTTCCGTAAAAGCTGTCGATGAGCCCGGTAACACCACGGGCACGACCTCGGACGATATGCGTTCAGCGCAAGCGTTGTCAACCGCTGCGCCTTCTGCCACGGTGGTGGCGGCGGTGCGAGACGCTGATGTTCGTGTGTCGTCATCCGACATGCAGGATTGGATCAGTGCCTGGCAATCTCGGAGCGGGCATATCGGTATGCTGTTCGGGGGTCTGGTCGCGCTGAGCATTGCACTGATCGCTCAGAAACGCTTCAGTGTGCGCCCTAGGCGCATGCGACGACTGCGGACGCTGTTCCTGCTCTTTACCGTGGGCTTCATTGGCTGGACAGCGCAGGGTCAGCTGACGATCGTCAACATCACCGCGGCGATTGAATCACTGAGCTCAGATGGCGATCTGAGCTTTTTTTTGAATGACCCGATGACAGTCATTCTCTGGGTATTTGTCGGCCTAACCCTGCTGGTTTGGGGACGCGGTACTTTTTGTGGCTGGCTCTGTCCGTTCGGTGCCTTGCAGGAGCTGATCAGTCTGCTGGCGAATGCGCTGGGGCGGCGGCAGCGCCGCTTGCGTGCCGCGCTCGATGCACGACTGAAGTGGATCAAGTATCTGATACTCGCGGCGCTGATGGTCTCTTTGTATGCCTCACCCCCGATGGCGGAGTGGCTGGTGGAGGTTGAGCCCTTCAAGACAGCGATCAGTCTGTATTTTGTCCGCGACTGGCCGTATCTGGCATGGGCGGTATTTTGCTTGCTGCTGAGCGTCTTTGTCTATCGGGGCTATTGCCGCTATCTGTGTCCACTGGGAGCCGCATTGGCATCGCTTGGATTTCTGCGTGTCTGGTCGTGGATACCGCGCCGGAGCGAGTGCGGCACACCGTGCCAGACCTGCCGGCACCGGTGCGAGTATCAGGCAATTACCCCGGCAGGTAAGATCGACTACAGAGAGTGTTTTCAGTGTCTCGATTGTGTATCGATCTATCAGGATCCGCAGCGCTGTTTTCCCTTGATAAGGGCTGAAAAGAAGGCTGAACAGCTTGCCTAGATCGCTTCAGCCCCTTATGTCTCTTATGCTCCTTATGCTGCATGAACCATCACGTCGTGTCCGCTGGTATCCACCTCAGTGAACCGTCGCAGACAGAGCTCTACCTCGCTGCGGTAGCGCTTCACGCCAAGCGCCTTCACATGACCAAAGCCCCGGATTTTTTCGGGTAATGACGCAAGCTCTACGGCAACTGGCAGGCGACGGGTATCGAGGGTGGGCAACAAGGAGGCAATCATGTCGCGATACTCGAGGATGAGATTGCGCTCCATGCGTCGCTCCTCTGTCCAGCCGAAAACATCCCAACGGGTGCCGCGCAGGCCTTTCATCCGCGCCAGCAGATGTAGTGCGGGCCACATCCAGCTGCCGTAGTTTTTTTTCTGAGGATGTCCTTGCGCATCTTTGGATGAGAATAACGGTGGTGCGAAGTGAAAACTAAGCCGCAGCTTGCCGTCCAATTGCTGCTTCAGCTTCTGCATGAATGCGCGGTCGGTGTACAGTCGCGCGACTTCGTATTCATCCTTGTACGCCATCAGCTTGAACAGTGCGGTAGCCACTGCTCGCGTGAGGCGCTCACCTTGACCTAGCACTGCTTCAACCTGCCGGACCTGATCGACGAATGATTCATACTCTCGTGCGTAGTCGGCATGCTGATACGCGGTCAGGTACTCGACCCGGCGCCTGATGACGGCGTTGAGCGTATCCGGCATTTTCAGCAAGACCGGTTGTGCCGGCAGTGCGATGCGTTCGACGGCTTTTAGATCAGCGGCAGCGCGGCGGCCCCACAGGAAAGCCTTCTGGTTGGCCGCCACCGCGACGCCGTTCAATTCGATGGCTTGCATCAGCGAAGCTTCCGAGACTGGCAGCAAGCCTCTCTGGTACGCATAGCCCAGCATGAACAGATTAGTGGCGATGGAATCACCCATCAGCGCGGTCGCCAACCGGGTGGCATCGATATAGTCCGCATGGCCTTCGACTGAGTTGTCGATCAGTGCTTGTACCTCGTCGGCAGGGTACTGCCAGTCAGGCTGACGCGCGAGGTGGCCCGTCGGTTGCTGATGCGTGTTGATGATGGCATGCGTGCGACCTGCGCGCATTTTTGATATGGCGTCATGCGCGCCCGCGGTCAGCATGTCGCAACCAAGTACGAGATCGGCTTCGCCGGTGGCGATGCGCTGCGCGCGTATGGCCTCCGGAGACGCGGCAATCCGCACATGCGAGGTCACGGAGCCATTTTTTTGCGACATGCCCGTCATGTCCAGTACGGACACGCCTTTGCCTTCCAGATGACCGGCCATGCCCAGCAAGGCGCCGATGGTAATCACGCCGGTACCGCCGATGCCGTTGATGAGGATGTTGTAAGGCGTGTCGCAGCGGGCAGCGGCGGGCTCGGGCAGCGCGGCAAACTGCGGTTCGGCGTGTTGATCGAGTTTTGTTTTTCTGGGTGTGCCGCCGGTGACGGTGACGAAACTCGGGCAAAAGCCTTTCACGCACGAATAATCCATGTTGCACGACGACTGATCAATGACGCGTTTGCGCCCGAACTCGGTCTCCAGTGGCATCAGGGAGGTGCAGTTCGATTGTTCACCGCAATCACCGCAGCCTTCACAAACGGCCTCATTGATGAACAGGCGTTGTGTCGGCTTGGGGAGTTCACCCTTCTTACGGCGGCGCCGCTTCTCAGCGGCACAGACCTGGTCGTAGATCAGCACGGAGACACCGCTGACCTCGCGCAACTCGCGCTGCACCGTATCCATATCTTTGCGGTCGTGCAGCGTAAGGTACTCTGGCAGCGCCGAGCGATCGGTGTAGCGCGACAGATCTTCCGTGACGAGCGCAATGCGCTTGACGCCCTCGGCGGCCATCTGCTGCGCAATCTGATGGACGGAGATCGTGCCATCGACCGGTTGTCCACCGGTCATCGCTACAGCATCGTTGTAGAGAATCTTGTAGGTCATGTTGACCTTGGCCGCCAAGGCAGCACGTATCGCCAGATAGCCCGAGTGGAAATACGTGCCATCGCCGAGGTTCTGGAACACATGCGGCAACTGAGAGAAGGCCGCCTGACCGATCCATGGCGCGCCTTCACCACCCATGTGCGTGGTCAGCTTGTTGAACTCGGGGTAGATGGCGGTGGCCATCACATGACAACCGATGCCGGCCAGCGCGAGACTGCCCTCCGGTACTTTGGTAGAGGTATTGTGCGGGCAGCCCGAGCAGTAATAGGCAGGGCGGGGCGGTGTGCTGACCGCTTTACTCAGCACTTGCTCTTTGGCCTCGAGGAAGGCAAGGCGTGCCTTGATCAGATCGCTGGTATGAAATCTGGCGATGCGCGCCGCAATCACGCGTGCGATCTGCGCCACCGAAAAATCGACTTTCGAGGTGAGCAGCCAGTCACCGCGCGGCGCGACCCATTCACCCTTTTCATCGAACTTGCCAATGACGCGTGGACGAACGTCTTCGCGCCAGTTATACAGCTGCTCTTTCAGCTGATACTCAACAATCTGCCGCTTCTCTTCAACGACCAGAATTTCATCCAGACCCTGCGCGAATTCGCGAATACCCTCGGGTTCCAGCGGCCACGGCATCGCGACTTTATAGAGCCGAAGACCGATCTCGGCGGCACGCTGCTCATCAATGCCCAGCTCTTCGAGTGCTTCCAGCACATCCATATACGATTTGCCGGACGCAATGATGCCAAGCTTGGCGCTCGGGCTGTCGATCATGACGCGGTTCAGCTTGTTTGCGCGCGCATAGGCGATCGCCGCATAGATCTTGTAGTCCTGCATCAGCGCTTCCTGCTTGCGCGCCTGCACGCCCAGCGTGTCGGTCGAGAGGCGGGTATTCAGTCCGCCGTCGGGCATAGTGAAATTGTCCGGATAAACAATCTTCAGCCGGAATGGGTCGGCATCCACCGAGGCAGTGGACTCCACCGTATCGGCCAGCGCCTTGAAGCCGACTGCGCAGCCGGAATAGCGCGACATCGCCCAGGCATGCAAACCCAGATCGAGATATTCCTGCACATTGCACGGGTAGAGCATGGGAATCATGCAGGCAGAGAACAGGTGATCGGACTGGTGCGGCAGGGTCGATGAATAGGCACCATGATCGTCGCCCGCCACCAGCAGCACGCCGCCGTGCTGTGCGGTGCCCGCGTGGTTCATGTGCTTGAACACATCGCCGCAGCGATCCACGCCCGGCCCTTTGGCGTACCACATCGCAAACACACCGTCGTAGCGAGCGGGACCGATGAGTCCAACCGTTTGCGTGCCCCAGACGGCGGTCGCGGCCAGGTCTTCATTCACGCCAGGTACAAATTTGACGTGATGTTTGTCGAGATGTGTCTGCGCCTTCCAGAGTGCTTCGTCGAGTGTTCCCAGCGGCGATCCACGGTAGCCGCTGACAAAGCCTGCCGTGTTCAGGCCGGCGGCCTGGTCGCGCAGCCGCTGCATCATCGGCAGCCGGACCAGCGCCTGAATGCCGGACAGGTAGATCCGGCCGTCGAGGTTGGTGTATTTGTCGTCGAGCGAGACCTCAGGCCGACGGATCGGCGATGGGCGGTTTGAGGCGGGAACCGGGTGGGTATCGGTGGTCATGGGGTGTCTCCTCCAGAGGCTTGTTAGGGGGAGCGCTGTGGCGCTTGGCGGTCGGGTAAGACCGCCTCGGGCCACAGCACGGGCGCCGCGGTAGCGGCTTGGCTTATGCCATCTCAGGGCAAATCCATGCCGATAATGTAATCCTTCATTCGCAGAAAATGCTTCTTATATTTGCTGTATATGAGTAATATCCAGAAAATCCTTCTGAAAAACCGCCACTTAAAAGAATGGAACTGGATAAATTCGATATCGCGATCCTGAGAGCCCTGCAACGGGATGCGCGTCTGAGTCTGCAGGAATTAGGCAAGCAGGTCGGGCTGACCTCGTCCCCGTGCTGGAACCGGATCAAGCGCATGGAAGACGCCGGGGTCATCGAAGGCTACTCGGTGCGCATCAATCCCGAAAAAATCGGACTGGCCGAGACGGTAATACTTCATGTCACCATCGACAGCCATTCGGATGAGGCGCTGTTCGAGTTCGGCAAGGCGCTGGAAGAGATCCCCGAAGTGCTGGAGGCGTTTCTGGTGTCCGGCGACTACGACTATTACATCCGAGTGGCGGTGGAGGGCACGCGCGATTACGAGCGCTTCCTTCGCGAGCGCTTGTACAAGATTCCCGGGATACGCAACAGCAAATCCAGCTTTGTACTCAGGCGCCTGAAGCAAAGTCAGCTGCCATTAAGGCAGGCGAATGTCGTGTAGGCAGTTTTAGTGCAGCCGGCGACGATGATACGTCGTCGACCTATTTGCTTGTGTACGCGGGCGATGCGCTGTCATCAGTCTGGCAATGCGATAAAGGGTTTTTCCTGGCGTCCTGTTTCGACGTAAACGATGGCACCGTCAGGCGACTGAATATCAAGGCGACCCGAGCGAGGGTACCTGATCCAGCAGCCAGCACCATATTGCCCAGAGCGGTCCTCGATTCGTCCGCGGATCACAAATATTTCCATGCCGTTCTCAAAAGACAGGCTGAGTTTTTGCGAGACCGCAGGCAAGCAGATGAGTTGAACATTGACGCCGCCGTAGCAATGGAGTGGCAGCGTCATGGTGCCGTCAGCGCCCATGTCAATCCAGGTCGCATGATCTGTTCTGATGCTTTTGGACTGTGAATCTCCGGGACAGAATTGCCACAACTTGACGAATATCTCGCACCCATCCAGAGAGCGAGGCGAATGGCTGCTGCCCGGGGGATTTCGAAGGTAGGTCCCCGCAGGATAATCGCCCTGTTCGTCCTGGAACACGCCGTCGAGGACAAAGATTTCCTCGCCGCCGGGATGTTTGTGGTTGTCAAATATACTGCCGGGTTCATATCGCACGACGCTGGTGGCTCGCGCCACCTCGCCGCCCAAGCGATACATCGGACGACGCAGAACCCCCGGTCGAGGTGAGGGGATCCATGGCTGATCGCTGGGACACACGACGGCTTTCTCATCGAGGTTGCCGTTCAAATTGAAGTACGCCTCGTTCATGAGAGGGATTGTTGGTGGTTGACGCTCTTATCTTTCAACAGACTCAGGCCATCACGGAGCACAACCGACACCTGATCGTTCAGAATACCAAAATCCTCATTTCCAAGCTCTCTCGAGGCTCGGCATCGGGTGGCGAAGCAGGATCCTCAAAAGCAGTGTGCGGCACGGGGATGTGGGGCGATGCACTTGAATCGTAGTGAAGGAAGAGCAGTACTTCATCGCGCTGCATGTCGGGAAAATAAAACCATTCGTGACGATCACTGTGAAGTATCGCGTAAGTCTCGCCCCGGCGATCTGGGTAGATGAGGGCGTTTGGCACGAGCTCGTGCGCCGTCACGCTTGATGATGACGCCAGCGCCAAAGGCGCATCTTGCAAAGGGCGCTTGTTCAATGGACGCCATAGCCCGTAGATGCGGTAGGGCGGAAGTGGGTCATCCGCATCACGCGCCATCAGAGGGGCGACTCTTTTCGGCGCAGAGCGAGGCGTAAAGTCGGCATGCACCCGGCCAACGGGTGTCCGAATCTCGCTGAACGATCCCCCGGTTCCATCCAGCGGCGGACGACCGCTCAGACGCCGTCGGTAGGTGTGATCAAACACGATCGCCTGTGAGGCCTGCAGCGTATCCTTGATCCATTCGGTGGCCTCGGCATAGCCGGTATTCCTGATCGCGCTCTCATCCGGACAGCTTGAGACTTTACTGGGCCGGCGTAAACAACAAAACCCATGCTCGGTCAACGTCTTTTCTGGATATTCGCGCGCGTTGGTAATCCTAGTCTGATAAGCGCGTAACCGACCATTGAAACGCGGGCGACCATCCGGTGGATCGTACGACCATGTCTCAAGCTCGGCCACGCGTTCGGCCAGATAATTCAGCTCTGCGGTGACGTATTCACTCATCCAAGAGGCCCTGCGTCGCACACCCATGTGGATTCGCCGCAAAGCATGGGTTTATCCATTATTGACCCGCACCGGTCAGAAAAATGCCATGGTCCTTACTTCGATACTTTCTCGCTTTTGCGCATCTGGCGGCGAGGTCGGGTCCTCGAAGGCTGAATGTCCCATGAACCGACAGCGTCCATCTGTCTCGGAATCGTAAGTTTTCAGGAGCAAGGCATGATGGTTTTCCATATGCGGAAAATACATCCACCGGTGCGCGGGAGAATGGCGCATGACATAGATTTCGCCAGTGCGATCGCGGTATTTCAATTCCATACGCAGCAAGTCAGCTTCAACGTGCGTCTGCGCATCCAACATCGCCAAGGGTAATTCTTCCACCTTGCGGTACAAGGGTTTCCAGACGTTGAAAAAAGCGACTCTGCGCTTGAGCAGGGATTCGCACTCGTCGGGCAAAATGTCACGCACACGCTGCGGACCACTCGATACGGTGTAGTCACTGTGCACGAGTAGAACGGCAGGTCGTTGGACGACCGTCTGCTGCTTGAACTCGGTGGAGGGACGGGAGAAGACCATCTCTTCAGGAGGTTGTCTTCGGCGGATAGTGTGGTCAAACACCACCACCCGATGGGCGCCGGTGTATTGTTTTACGAACTCGGTGACTTGATCATAAAAGTGGCCCTTGATCTGCGCGTCATCATCAAAAGCAGTAAATGAAGGATCGAACTCATGGAGCTCGAATCCTTCACGATCAAGCGATAGGCGATCCCGGTCCGGCCATGCATCCCAAATTCGAACTTCGTGCTGATCGGTCCCGGCAGGATTCAATTCGACCCCCGGGTCCGGCTCATAAAAATAATACTCCGCCGGCTTGCCGTTATCCACCGTATAGTTCATCAAGGCCTGGACAGAATTCGCCAGAGTCATAGTTACTGTCTCCGTTAAATCAGAGGTTATTGTTTGAGAGTGAAACCTTCGTAGACCATCGTGTCCTTCCAGCAGGGCAGATGCTCGACATTCTGCGTCATCCAGCGCACCAGATTCGGATGATCTTTCAACGGCAGCTGTTGCCAGCCATGGAGATGCATGGGGGCGGCCAACGCGATGTCTGCGATTGTCGGATTCGCTCCGCACACCCATGCCGAATTTTTTAACCGATCGTCGAGAATTCCGGCCAATTTGTGAAATTGCGCATTTTGCGCTTCCAGGATTGCGGGGTCAGGCGCGCCACCGAGCAGCGGTTTGACACAATTCTCGACCAGATACACGTAAGCGCTAGGAAACCAGCTCGAGGATTCCCACAACAGCCACCGATTGACATCAGCCCGAGCCTTCAGCTCGGTGGGGTAAGCCTTTGCATTGCCAGTTTTGTCTGCGGCGTACTGAAGGATGGCATTGGACTCCCATAAGACAAGGTCTCCGTCAACCATGGCCGGCACGGATGCATTAGGATTCAGCGCCATGTATTCGGGACTCTTTTGCTCTGCCTTGAAATAATCCACATGATGAAGCTCGTAAGGTGCACCGATCAGATGAAGCCCAGCGAGAACTTTGCGGCAGTTGACAGTAATCGGGTCAGCATAAATCTTCATTTGCATCTCCTCAGATAGTTGGCGGAAAACCAAACCAAATTATTTTTTTATTAATATCCTGCTGCATCAGGTTGCTGACGGCGCTGAGATTCCACGCTGGGCATAAACGGGCTTGCGACCCGGTGAATTGACCTCACGAGACAGGCACTGAATATCGGGTTTTGGCCCGTTTAAGCTAATCTGTTTACGACGATTCATCAATCTGCTTAAATGCAAATGCTTTGTTCGTGATTTAGGAACAATCGTGATTAGTTCCGATATGCTCTCAGCATTTGTGTCTGTTGCGCAGACGCTCAGCGTCGGCAGAAGCGCGATCGAGCTCAATGTTGTCAAAAGTGTTATCAGTAAACGTATCGCGCAGCTCGAGAGACATTTGGGCGTGACGCTGTTCAGTCGAAGTACTCGGCGCATCGCGCTCACCGCCGCGGGTGAGACCTATTTAGAGCACGCCAAGAACGCATTGGCTGAATTGGCAGCCGGTGGTGAGATGATGCTCTCGATGCGATCGGAACTCAGAGGCCGGATTCGGTTGACCTCGGCAGTTTCTTGGGGTCAGCGGGTTCTGTGCCATTTAATTCCGGAATTCTTGAAGCGCCACCCAGACCTCGAAATCGATCTCGTGCTCGCCGATCGGATGGTTGACGTTGCCTACGAACGTTTTGATATTGCGTTGAGGTGGAGCGCGTCTTCGTCAGCCAAAGACTTGGTGGCAACACCAGTATCTGAAATAGACTGGATGGTGACCGCCTCGCCCGAGTATCTGGCGCAATGGGGACAGCCAGAGCAGCCTGATGAACTGGCTGATCGATCTTGTCTTTTCTACCGAGGTCGTTCGCGGGATGAGTGGTGGAGCATGTCTTCAGAGAGCACTCAAAAACGAATCAAGGTGCAAAGCCGCTATCACGTCGACAACCCCGAGGCAGTCTACGAAGCCTGTCTGCAGGGGCTCGGTATAGCGCAACTTCCTGATTACTTATGCAATGCTTCACTGGAGGATGGGAGTTTGATACGGGTCTTGCCTGAGTGGGTTCAGCATACTCGCTTTGGCAACCAGATCACTGCACTGATACCCCCCGAGCGGATGCAACTTGCAAGGAATCGGATTTTCATCGAATTTCTTCAACAATCATTGTTGAATCATCAGGTGTGACGAGGCTTGTACTAAATAGTCTACAAAGCCGACATCTTGGCGACATGCCGCAATAATTCTTCGCCAGGAAGTGGAGTACCGCACAGACGCTCTCGTGTCGCGTGACATTGCTGCTAAATGAAAAACGCACCCGAAGGTGCGTATTCAGAGGATCGGTACTCGCGGTGTTGAGTATCAGCTCTTCTTTTGAAAGAAGCTGAGGATTTCCTTAGCGTCCAGCGTGCCATCTTTGTCGCCGTCGAGTTCATCAAACGCTTTTGCGATGCCCTTGTGCTTGATTTCTTTCTTGTCGAGTGTGCCGTCGTTATCTTTGTCTGCCGCCATTATTTTAAACGCATCAATCTCTGCCTGATCGACAGTGCCGTCTTTGTCCAGATCGATTGCATCGAAATGCTTGGCCACCATGGGAAACTCGATGCAATTCCCCGCTCGGCCTGGTTGTTGTTCGCGGCAACCGCGGTTTGGGCTGCAATAGCCAGAGCGGCGAAGAGAAGCGTTTTTTTCATCGGGTGACTCCTGGTGGGTTGTGAAAGGGGAATCCAGTGGATCGGTGTCCTTGGATCTAAAAGTCCTTACGGTCACAAAATGACCATACGGTGATTTTAGCGGATTTACACGGTCGTTATCAGGAGTCAAACTTGTTTATAAATTTATAATTTTGTCGGTCTTTAATGTCTTCAGTCCCTGTTGTGCTGGTCGGTCAACTGAGCAGATCCGCCATTCGTTTTTTGACATGGTCGGGAACCGATGCAAACCACTCGGCTTCTTCATCAGGGTTGGGAAGAATTTTTCCCCATTCCACAATCTGCTTGGCGGGCAGATCCAGAAGATAAATCTGGATGTTGCTCTTCTCCATCTGAGCAATGTCGGCTGCTGCGTCCAACAGCCCCATCATGATGCGTTGTTTGACTTCGAGATCACGTCCTGCCCGGATCTGGCCATGGATGAAGACGATATCTTCCGTCAGCGGCTTCCCGGCAATGAAGTAATTACCCTCGGGGACATCATTAAAAAGGACTTGCGCAAAATAGGCGGGGGCGCCCGTTACCGTGCAATGAATCTTGGTAATGCTCGCAGCAAGGTCGGATTTTTGTTGCTTGGAGAGTCGGCCAGCAGCGGCAGTGACAACGTAGGTGGGCATGCAAGACTCCTTTGCTAAAAAAGGTCGATATTCATCTCATACGGGTACAACGGCCGTCAGCCTCTCTGAGCTCAGAGAGGGTCAGCAATTACGGTTTCGAAAAAACCTGCCCATCGTCGATTTTCAGGCGCAGACTTTGGCGACCAGCTCCTGGGCCGCCGGGTCTTTATCAGCTGAATACCAACCGGTTTCCAGATCTGATGAGTACACCAGCGCACCGCTAAGACGGGCATCTGCGTACCACCGATAAGTGAGGACATTAATTTGTCGATTGCTGCACTTTACCCAGGACAGCATGTATTCGGAAGAATAGGACTTTGTCTGGTAGTGCCGACGCATTTCCTGCGCTACAGGAAAGTCTTTGCTGGCCTCGACTTCAATGACGCCCGCGCCAGCGCTACGCTGACTAATGATATTGACGCTCGATTTATCCAAGCGCGCTGCCTCTGTTGCGCCAGAACTCAGCGCAGACAGTGAGAGAGCGACACACATCAGCGCATGAATCGAATATGGCATGGCGACCAATGATTCAGGAAAGCTGCCCAGCGTGGTCACTTGGATGCCGAACTACTTGGCATTGAACCAGCGGTTGGTGAGCACATCAATTTTTGACCACCAGTTCTTTTCATTTTGAATGTTCAGCAAAATCTCATTGCGAATTTGAAAGTCATAATGAGACAGTGTGCGCTTTCGCTCCGCTTGGGCGCTGCTGATGTTCTGTAAGTTTTGAAAGTTGGACTCCTTGGCATGAATCGCTGCCTCCATCTCCAGGATGGCCTGTAACAGGCTGGTTTCCAGGCCTATCGCAGCCCAGTCATATTCGGCGGCGTTACGCTGCTGCTGCAAGATGGTGCGTTGAGTCAGATGCCTGTTTTTTTGGTTATCAATCAGCAAGACGATCACACCAAAACCGACGACCGGTCCCAGCCAGAGCTGACGTCCCTCGGTCGCGAGCGAGATAATCACGATCGACACAAAAAAAATGACACGTACGATCGTGGAAGCTGCTGTCAGCTTTCCGAGTGAGCGATCGAGCTGCTCTACATCATTGGCGAGTTGTGCCGAGAATTCTTTGGTTGCCTTTGCCGCTTGCAGGCGCCGGTTGTACTCAACGCGCTCAGTCTCGTTAAGCGTCGCTACTTTGGCATGGAGGTCATCAAGTTGGCTCATCATCCACCGTAAGTTTTTATGTCATCAGCGCTATGGCGGGCTGCTGAACACGCTCACTACCAGAACCGCTTACCAACGGCACCAGGATCAGGTAAGCATGCTTTTCATTCAATAGTACGATACAAGTCGGCATTTCGCTCGCCAACGTGCGGCCTGCGATCCGCGTCCGGGGGAGTGCCGTCTACGGGTGTCCGGTGTGGGCCGAGCAGGATTTGGCTGGCCAAGATCGAGTGATGTTGAATCCTAGGGGTTGCACAAGTCGCATTGACTGGGATCGGCTCTTTCTGTGTCGGCGGCGTTTGTTTTCTTTGAGAATCCGCACGCATCGCATCGCCAGACTTTGGCTGCCGGCAGTCGCGTCGGGTTCGAGCAGAGGGCGCACAACAAGCCAGCGATGCGGTCTTTTTCCGAGAACCCCGGCTCGTCGCAACGAGGACAGGGAGAGCGCAGCTTCGCTATCAAATCCTCGGCTGCTCTTTTTATCATCTGCTGCCGAGTCGGATTCATGTGGGCGCGTAGATCGACCTCCGCGAATACCTGTCGGGTCTTGGACATGGCCAAAGTCGCCCGGAAGGCAGTGATCAGCGTTGACTTCGCTGTTAATCCTTTATAGATGTTCGTATTGTTGGCATCGTCTGGCCTGAGCACTAATCCGTGGGATGGAAATCCCGCGCGCTCTGCAAAGGCCAGCAAATCTTCCTCGCAGTTGACCGTCTGTTGAAATCCGCCGCCCGGCCCCTGAGCCACACCGATGATCTCGAGTTTGCTGGTGCTGTCATACCAGACCAGTACCTCGCTGTTCCAGGGTAGCAGTCCACCCACGGGGTCCGCACCGAATGTCCCTTCGCTGCCAAGCCCAACCGGCAGTCCGGTGAGCTCGATCGCTTTGTGCGCTTTGAAACGAGCGGCAGCCATCTGGCTCCCCGGACGTTGGATATCTCGGGTGAATGTTCCCAGCTGATCGGTGTCGTAGCCCGTCGCGCGAACAAGCGAGTATCCGGTCGCTTCTTTGAAGAGCGGTTGCAGCAACTGGTCCTTGCCGTGCTGAGTAAGAAAGGCAATCTCCCGGTGAGTGTATTTCATGGGCTAGCTTGGAAAATAATCAGCTATGGCGGTTTACAACGGAAGGCCGATCACGTGCCGAGCGCCACAGGCGCTTTAGTCGTGCTAGTGTTCATGGTCATGGTTAAAAAGTTTTGCGTTGGCGGGTTCAATGTCATGCGGGCCCATGCAAAATGTGACAGGATCAGCGCCGTCAGCATAGATCAATCAGACAACAGGCAACTATTGCGGCACCCGGACGGATGTCAGCCTTTTATTAAAATTATAAAAAATGAAGGTTTTTTCTCTTTTTTTGAGGCAGCTTGTGGCTGGTGCAGTTTTACTCGCAGCATCAGCGACAGCCTCGGTGGACGTGCTCCGTGACTATCTCTGGACTAACAGAGTTATCGTCACTTTTTCTGCGAATGAATCCGCGCCTGAAAGACGACTCCTTCTCAAGCAGATTGCGCAGTATCCATGCGAGTTCAGAAAAAGAGATCTGGTGCATATTGATCTCATCTCCGGGTCGGCAGATTACCAATCACTCAGCCAGCGTTTTGCCATGGATGGCAAGGATTTCAAGCTTGTCCTCATCGGCAAGGATGGCAAAATAAAACTCCACACAACGGCTGTCGCCCTAGAAGACATTTTTGCTTTGATTGACACCATGCCAATGCGCAAGAAAGAGATGCGCGGTGAAAAATGCCAGTGATACAGCGCCAGTACCGAAGCTTACCGGTGAGAACAAACCTATCCCGAGTGGAGTCGGCCAGATTAACTTTCGCTTAGTCTGCGTTGACGCTTGCGCTTGGTGAGGATCCAGGCCGTATTTACGCCGGTGAGGAGCATGATTGGCCACAGGAACGTGCACACCATCACCCAGAAGGCCCGACTGGCGAGCGATGGGGGTTGCAGTGTAGCTTCGGGCGCGTGCGGACCCTCGCTGAACAAATGACGAATCGTGAAAGTCGCGGCACCGAAAAAGGCACCCGTCATCAGGAAAAATGCGATGTAGGCGTTCATGGTCACTCCCGTAAAGAGGGATCGGGACGGCCCATCCGGCTACGCGGGCAGGGCCGCAGTTGGGATGGGAGGGCAAGCCGACGAGGCCAATCTGGCACTTTCGTCAATTGAACTTTACACTATTTTGTGACAATCGTGCATTACGCACGATCCAGGCCCCAATCTCTTGAGGCGAGGTCTCTTGTGGGCCAGGTGTCGGCGCTAAGGCCCGCAAACGGCGCTGGCGGGCCTTGAATCTGGGCACCTCACATGGACCCGAGCCAAGTGTTATTCAATGTGAGTGGAGACGTTTGAAAAGAAAAAGGCCTGCATTGCTGCAGGCCCTCTTCGTTGCATTCAAAATTCAGGACAAGCCTGGTTCAATAATTGTGCTGGTAATGTACTCGCCAACCTTCGCGTTCTTCCTTGTAGTAATCCGCATTGGATCGCGTGTAGCGCAAGCCGACCGTGTTGGATTTGTCCACATCGAACAACAGCATGCCATGGTATCGGACGCTTTGGTAAGAATAGCCCTCACCGGAACTACCTTCGTATTTTTCGAAATCGGCTTTGCTGAGGCTGTTGCGGTAGCGGACGCCGGTGTCGAAAGCGAGGTTTTGGGCAAGCTTGAACTTCACACCGCCATCGACGGCATAGTGAGTAAAGTGCTTGCCATCGTATTTGATTTTTTCTCCCAAACGCAGTGACACGTAGGGCTGCGCCCAGTCAGTCAGCTGATACGATTTTTTGACTTTGAATTCGATGTTGTTGCTGGTTGTCTTGCTGGTGCTGTCAGTGGGATTACTCTGGCTCAGGCCACCCTTGATCGAGTATTCCATCTTGTTGGGGCCTTTGACGCCGACGGTCACATTCGCGTTGATGTAATCACGCGCGACGTCGTCGTGTTTTTCGTCTCTTTCCTGTCCGTAGTCGAACATGACGAAAGGCTTATATTCAGCTTCCGCGTGGGCGGCGCAGGCGGCAAAGGCTAGGGCGACCGCGATCAGATGTTTATTCATTGATAATCCCCATGGGTAGTCCACATACGTCGGGCGAGTATAGGGGAAGGCGTTGCTTATTTAAACTTTTGGAAGTGTTTAAATGTGCAAACTGCTTCATGCATGCCACTCTTCGAGAGAGCAGATCTTCACGAGAATGCAAAATGAATAACTTATTTTTGCAGCCGCGAAAAAGATCAGGCCGGTTTTTTTGTCCAGTAGGCGACATTCGCTGCCAGCACCTCTGCCGCGGTGACCACCCGGGTGGGAGGAATGGGGTTCGGCGTCACGCGCTCGCTGACGGGCTTCACCAGCACACTCTTGCTGATCCGAACGGGCGAGCCATAGCTCTTCTTTTCCTCGACCAGCGTGCTCTGAAACAAGCGCTCGGTACTGAGTGACGTGGGTTTGGGCAGATCGGTCGGTTTTGGTGAGCGCATTACTTGCTTGAGGGCGTTCACCGCATCGAGTGGCATCGGTGTCGCGCCACCGGCCTTGAACGCATTCATTCCTGCAAATGCGGATAAATTGTCATAGCCCATGGCGACCAGCTTCTTTGCCGCCAGTGCCTGCGCAGCCAAGCCTTGCGAGGTCGTGCCGGCAGGCAGGTCATTGAACTGAGCGATCGAGTCCGGGAGCTTGGTCATCAGTGCCAGCGCGTTCAGCGATGAGACATTCGGGTCTTTGAGCACCGATTTTTCCACACCCACCATCTTGAGCATGAGGTCGGCCTTGGGTTCCAGCAGGTTTTTCGCATCGATCGCGGTGCTGGCGCGAGGGAAGTTCTGCAGCGAGGTAATCCCCAGACTGGTCAGTGCGGCATACGCGTCCTTGTACTCGGCATAACGAGCAGTCGAGACTTTGCCGGGATTGTCGGGATCTTCGATCAGCTTAAAGGCTTGATACGCGGTCGTCCCTCTCGGAAAAGCGGACAAATCATAGACACCGCCCTTGGCCAGTGCCGAGGACAATGCGCCGGTCGATCGGTTCAAGAATAACTGGTCGAGTGCCGCCTGCACACTGGTGCCGCGCGGATAACGGGCCAGACTGGTGACGCCCAGTTCAGCCAGCGTTTTGGTGCCGGCCAGTGTTCTTTTCAGCATCTCGGGTGACAAGACCAGCCTACCCGGTGTTGAGGGGTTATTGTCTTCGACCCGCCTTGTCACCATCCTGTAGGCATCTGCCCAGTTGACGTCCGCCGGAAAACCTTTCGGCGTAGAGTCGGTCACTTTGGCATCCGACACGCCAGCGGCGATCAGCGCGGCCGTCAATTCAGAGCGGATTTGCGCAATCGACGGAGTCGCGCTGGCGGCGCTTGCCGCAGTAGTGCTGCTGACGCTGGTGACCATG
Organism: Pseudomonadota bacterium; assembly: GCA_041182625.1. Classification (GTDB taxonomy): domain Bacteria; phylum Pseudomonadota; class Gammaproteobacteria; order Burkholderiales; family Burkholderiaceae_D; genus Pernthalerella. The sequence goes on from JBEGNF010000022.1 coordinate 34,781, forward strand.
GTATTTTTCGTCCGTTGAAGGACGCAACTCGGAAATGCACCTCGTACCGCAATATTCGTACCACGAGCAAATACCGCGCATTCCGGCGATGGACCGGCAATCGTTTGCCCGGGGAGCGGCAAGGCTTTGCCGCAACGACCACACAAGATGGATTCAACGACGCGTAACGATGAGCACAGCATGAACAACACTGCGAATCACGCCCTGCACATCGGTGCGCTGATACTGGCAGCCGGGGAGGGGGCGCGCATGGGGCGCGTGCCGAAGTGTTTGATCCGCATGGATGGTCAGACACTGCTGCGCCGCTTGCGGGATGCGATGTTGTCGATGGGTGTGGCGCGCACCGTCATTGTGACCGGCTACCACGCCGAGGCTATCGAGCCCGAGCTGGCGGCCATGCCGTCGACGCGGTCAGTTGAGGTGGTTCGCAACCCCTCGCCTGAAGCCGGTCAGCAGTCCTCGGTACGCATCGGCTTGCAGGCGCTGGGTGCTGATTTTGATCTGATCTTGGTTGCGCTCGCCGATCAGCCGGGCGTCAGCAGCGAAGAATTGTCGGAATTGATTTGGGCATTCCGGCACCGTCCCGCCGGTACCGATATCGTGCTGCCCACGGTGGACGGGCAGCGTGGCAATCCGGTTGCGTTCTCGGGCGAGCTGATCGCGCAGCTGCTGGCCGGAGGGTTGAAGGGCGGACTGCGCGCCTATATCGATGCGCATCCCGAGGCAGTGCATCGCTACGTCACCGGCAATCCGAATTTCACGCTGGACCTCGACACCCGCGAGGATGTCGAGCGTCTATCCCTAAGCCGTGGTGTTCGGATTCAGTGGCCCGACGATGCGCTCGGCGGAATTCAGCCTTCGCTAATCCGTTTCTGAAGATGCTCAAGTGCTTCCTCGACCTGATCGACCAGCACCAGACATTGATCGCCAGGTTTGAGCATTTCCAGTCCGCGGTCGATGGCGATGAACTCGCCCCGAATCTCTTCCACGTGCGAGGCGCGCTGCGCACCCTGCAAGCCTTCGCGCAGCAGGGCGATCACTTCGCCGTCAGCACGTCCGCGCTGGCAGGCGTCCTCGAACAACACGATATTGTCGAATGCATCGCCCAGCACGCGGGTGAGGTTACGCAAGTCTTCGTCGCGGCGGTCGCCGGCACCGCTGATGACGACGGTGCGTTTGGTGGATTCGGTGCAGGGCAGTGCATCGAACGCTGATACCAGCGCGCGCATCGCATGCGGATTGTGGCCGTAGTCGGCGACGATGGTGGAATCGCGGTAATGCATCAGGTTGAAGCGGCCCGGTGCGTTCTTGGCGTCATTGTTGAAGCTGCAGACGCCCTCGACAATCGTCGCCCATGGTAGGTCCAGCGCCCAGCAGCCGCCGACGGCGGCGAGGGTGTTCTCCACCTGAAAACCCAGTAGACCGCCGCGCGTCAGCGGCACATCGGATAACGGCAGTCGCTGTTGTTGCGCCCCATCGGCGGCGACGATGTGGCCGTTCTCGACAAACAGCACACGGTTGCCGCGCGCGCGATGCGTGACCAGCAGCGGATGCTGCGCGCTCTGCGCAAAGAAAATCACCTTGCCCGCGCAGTGCGGCGCCATCGCGGCCACCAGCGGGTCAGCAGCATTCAGCACGGCATGGCCATTCGGTGCGACGTTCTGCACGATGATCTGCTTGATGCGGGCGACATCCTCCGGCGTATGCATGTGACTCTGGCCGAGGTGATCACCCTCGCCGATATTGGTTACCACGGCCACCGCGCACTTGTCGAAACCCAGTCCCTCGCGTAGCACGCCGCCGCGCGCCGTTTCGAGAACGGCGGCTTCAACATCCGGATGTCCGAGCACATTGCGCGCGCTCTTGGGTCCGCTGCAGTCACCACGATCGGTCTCGCGCCCGCCCACATACACGCCATCCGTATTGGTCATGCCAACGCACAGACCACTCTCGGACAGAATATGCGCGATCAGGCGGGTGGTGGTGGTCTTGCCGTTCACGCCTGACACGGCGACCACCGGAATGCGCCCGTCGTCGCCGTGACCGAACATCAGATCCATGACGGCAGCGCCGATGTTGCGGCCCTTGCCATAGGAAGGATTGAGGTGCATGCGTAACCCTGGCGCCGCGTTGACCTCGATAATGCCGCCGTTCTGTTCTTCCAGCGGTCGCATGATGTTTTCGCAGACGATATCCACGCCGCACACATGCAGCCCGATCATGCCGGCGGCATCAATGGCACGTGCCGCGACTTCCGGGTGCACATCATCGGTGACGTCCGTTGCTGAACCACCGGTGCTCAGGTTGGCGTTGTTGCGCAAGATGACGCGGCGACCTTTCTCGGGCACGGACTCAGGCGTGAGGTGTTGTCCCGCCAGGCAGGCGATGGTGATCTCGTCAAAACGTATCTTGGTCAGCGCCGTCGCATGGCCATCGCCGCGACGCGGATCGGCATTGACGCGCGGATCGGCATTGACGTTATCGACCAGCGCACGCACGCTGTGCTCGCCATCACCGATGACTTGCGGTGGATCGCGGCGCGCCGCCGCGACCAGCTTGTCGCCAACCACCAGCAAGCGATAGTCGCTGCCAGGAAAAAATTTTTCGACCAGCACGGCACCTTTGCCGGTCGCGCTGGGGAAGGCCTGCTCCAGCGCCTCGCGCGTCAGGATGTTGACGGTGACGCCCTTGCCCTGGCTGCCGTTCTGCGGCTTGACGACGACCGGGAATCCGATTCGCTGCGCGACCTCCCGGGCTTCTTCAACGGTATGCACCGGCGCGCCCATCGGCACGGGTGCGCCGGCAGCGTGCAACAGGCGCTTGGTGAGATCTTTGTCTTGCGCGATCGATTCGGCCACGGCACTGGTGGAATCCACCTCGGCAGCTTGTATACGGCGCTGCCGCACGCCCCAGCCTAGCTGCACCAGACTGCCCTGCGTGAGCCGGCGGAACGGAATGCCACGAGCCACGGCGGCTGCCACGATGGAGCCGGTGCTCGGGCCGAGTCGCAAGTCTTCGTCCATCTCGCGCAGCTCGGCCAGCATGGCGGTGACGTTCGGCGCAGCGGCTTCGGGCGGCAGCGAGCCGGTGACGGACTCCCACACATGCCCGACGATCTGCCGCGCCATCTTCAGTGCCAGATGACCGACATCTTCTTCGCTGTACTCGACGACGACCTGATACAGCCCTTCTTCGGGTGTCGCGCTGGTGCAGCTGAAGCTGACAGGACAACCGGCCTGTGCCTGCAGCGCGAGCAGCGTCGCTTCGAGTGCGTGCGCCAAGGTTAGCGGACCCTGATAACCGGGCGCGCCCAGATTGCCGATGTCAGCGCAGAGCCCGCGCAGCTGCTCCATGAAGCCGCGGACTGTGCCGAGTGCGCGTTCCTGCGCGCTGCACTGAACCTCGATTTCAAGGACGGTGTGACGGCTCCAAAGGTTGGGGCCGCGCAGGGCCCGGGTTTTGATGAGTTCCATGAATCGCTGGTGTTCTGGTTGTTCAGGCAGACACACGGCGCTCGGCGCCGGTGGTCTCGAAGGTGTTGAGTCCGGTGATGATGGTCTCGATGTCGATGCCCATCGAGAGAGCGGCGCCGATCGCTGCGAGCAGCACATCCGGAGGGAGATCGCGCACGGCAACTGGCAGTTCGGTCAGGCTGACCAGATCGAAGCTGAGGCTGCCATCGGCTTGCACCAGCGTGCCGTCGCGCACGAACAGCACGCGCTTGCCAGCCTCGCGGTGCTTTTGCAAGGCCTCGTGACTCGCATCGGTGGCATACAGCAGGACTTCGCCATCGCACAGCTCGGCCATCTCGAGCACGGTGGCATCGGCGGCATTCAGCACTGCGGTTCCGGAAGGCAGCACCACATCGACCTGCGTGCGCATGATCTTGAACCGATGCTCGGGCTCGGTCATTAGCTGCTCGTCGAGGCCGGGCACGGGCAAGCTATCGGTGACGATGCCGATCTGGCAGCGGTCGTAGGCCAAGCCTTCGGTGAGCAGCGATATCGGGTCGTTCTCGAACACCGCGGCTTCGACGTTGCGATTGATAAGCAGCCGCTGGGCGGGTTCCCAGTGGGCGGCATTCTGCTTCTCCAGCTGACGCGCGCCGACGAACAAGCCATCGCGGCAGGCGACGCCCGCCTGATAGCCCGCGACTTGCAATAGCCAGCCGACCAAGCGCGCGATCGCGGTGGTGTGACGGCTACCGGATACGCCCACAATCGGAATGCGTCCGTCTTCAGTCTCGGGGAACAAATGACCAACGATGGCGTCGCCGACAGGCTGCGGCTTGCCCTGTGCAGGTTTCAGGTGCATCAGGAGACCGGGGCCGGCATTGACCTCTACCACCGCGCCACGTTGCTGTTCCAGCGGTTGCCCGATGTCTTTGCACACCAGATCGATACCGGCGATGTCGAGCCCGATAATGCGGGCGGCCAGCGCGCAGGCATGGGCGACCTCGGGATGGATCTGGTCGGTGCAATCGATCGAGTGATTGCCATTGCCGACGATGAGCACGCGACGGCCTGCTTCGGGCGTGGCGTCCAGGTTCAGCCGCTGTCGCTGCAGATTGGCCTGGATGACGCTGTTCTGGCGCGGGATCAGCGTCTCGAGCGGATGAATATCGGCATTCCCACGCCGTGGATCGCTGTTGACTTGAAGGTCGATCAGTTGCTCGACGGAGGACTGGCCATCGCCCGTGACCCAGACGCTCTCGCCCCGAGAAACGGCGATCGCCTTGCCGCCGACCACCAGCACCCGGTGCTCATGGCCTTCGATGTAGCGCTCGACGATCACGTCGATATCCTCGGCGCGCGCGACATGGTAGGCGGCGATGACCTCTTCTTCATTTTGCAAGTTCAGCATCACGCCGCGGCCACGGTTGCCGTCGCGGGGTTTCACAACGACTGGCAAGCCGATGTCCTGCGCCTCTGCCCAGGCTTCCTCCGGGCTGTGCACAACCACGCCCTGCGGTGTGGGTACGCCGCAGCTGGACAGAAGACGCTTGGTCATGTCCTTGTTGCCGGCGATGCCCTCGGCGATTGCGCTGGTGAGATCGGTTTCGGCGGTCCAGATGCGATTCTGCCGGGCGCCATAACCAAGCTGCACCAGGCTGCCTTTGTTGAGGCGGATATGCGGGATCTTGCGCTTGCTGGCACTGGCCACGATATGCGCGGTGCTGGGGCCGAGATAGCACTCATCAATCGCCTTGCGGATTTTTGCGAGCCAGGACTCCAGATCATAGGGGCGCTCGTTCAGCACGGCGTGCATCAGCTCATGGCCGGCGGCCAGCGCGGTGCGGCCAACGGTTTCGTCGGGCACCTTGAACACCATGCGGTAGACCCCAGAGCGGGTGGTCTCTCGGGTCTGACCGAAGCCGGCCTCCATCCCGGAAAGTTCGAGCAGCTCGATGATCACGTGCTCCATCACATGGCCCATCCAGGTGCCCTCGCGCAGCCGCTTGAGGAAGCCATAGTCCGTGCCAACCCCGCACCGATGCGCGGCGACTTGTGGCAACACTGCTAACAATCGGTCGACAAATCCGGGGAGCTTGTTACTTGGCCATTCCTCCAAAACTCCCAAGTCCAACCACGTCTCGATCACCTCGCGGTAGGTCCACATGTTGGGAC
>JBEGNF010000023.1:0-6741 GCA_041182625.1 Pseudomonadota bacterium
CCTTTGTAGAAGATGGAGGGCTGGCAGTTTGGAAACGAACGGGGGTTTGGCGCGGCTGGCGGGGATCGAACCCACGACCCTTGGCTTCGGAGGCCAATACTCTATCCACTGAGCTACAGCCGCGGGGTCCGGAGGACGGGAGAGGCGCAAGGATACCGGGTTTCGGTCGGGCAGTCCACGCGGACGCGGTTGGTTTGAGGTGAATACACGTTGTTTCCCCTATAATCCAAGGCTTTGTCATAGCTTTCAGATTATTCAGTTCCGAGGAAACCATGAGCGACCACGAGCACGATTCCCTGATTAAAACCCCCAAGCAACTCATCGCCGCTGTTGTAGCTGGCTTTGTGGTGCCGATTGTTGTCATCGTGTTGCTGGTGACGTATGTGGGCAGCACGCCGAAAACTGGTGCGGGTTCGAATTCGCAGTCGCCGGAGTCGATCGCCGCACGCATCAAGCCGGTGGCGGATGAAGGTTTCACGCTGGTTGACGCTAGCGCCCCGCGCACGCTGAAAGCGGGTGCGGAGGTGTACAACGCCGCTTGCGCCGCCTGCCACAACGCGGGTGCTGCGGGTGCACCGAAGTTTGGTGATGCGGGTGCATGGGGCAAACGTATCAAGCAGGGCTATGACACGTTGGTGTCGCATGCAATCAAAGGCATACGCGCGATGCCGGCCAAGGGTGGCAATCCGGATCTGGATGATGTTGAAGTCGCTCGCGCTGTCGTGCACATGGCGAATTCCGCTGGCGCGTCGTTCAAGGAACCTGAAGCGAAGAAGTAATCGAAGCACGGATGATTCTGTTGTTTGCAGAATCGCTGGTCCGTTGCTTAATGCTGGTCAGTTAATCTAGAAAATCCCCATTCAGAACGAAAGACACTGGGTCCCGGCCTTCGCCGGGACGACGGTGCTGTGAGTGACGGTGCTTACAACGCCATCCTCGCCGGTCCGGCGCTGAATGCTGGTCAGTTAATCTAGAAAATCCCCATTCAGAAGAAAGACACTGGGTCCCGGCCTTCGCCGGGGCGGCGGTGCTGTAGGTGACACTGCTTACAACGCCATCCTCGCCGGTCCGGCGCTGAATGCTGGTCAGTTAAGCGAAAAAAATCCCCATTTAGAAAAAAGACACTGGGTCAGGGCTTTCGCCGGGACGACGGTGCTGTGGCTGATAGCGCCTATGCAGTCATTACGGTGCGGGCGCGTATCCAAGCTTAAGCTGGCAGTCACTCGTCCTATTGGCTGTCAGCAGTGCACGAGGATGGAGCCTGACCCGCGTCAGGATGACGATTCAACGGGCAGCAGGCCTTGGCAATGTCATCCCGGCGAAGGCCGGGATCCAGTGTCTTTGCAATATTCAATGGCACCTGACTATCGCCGTCGTTTTGCATCAAACGCCGTTTCAAAACGGATGCGATGACTGGCCCGCCTCTGCTCGGCTCTTCCACCGTTTGACAATCACGGCCAGCACCGAGGCGAAGCCGCCGATCACCACCACCCGACGAAGCAGACGCGACACGATGCCTTTGCCACTCAGCAGGGTCAACGCTGTACCCAGCAAAGGCAAGGCTTTGCTCTGTGCGAGTATCGAGAGCAGCGCGGGCAAGCGGGACACTACTCTCCCCGGTCGAATATCTTGCTTCAGCTGACGGGTGGCCTCGGCTAGTTCAAGCCGGTGCATCATGCCTTCGACGATGAGCATTTTTTTGCGCGCTTCGCGATTCATCGCACATCCTCGGTCATCAGTGCGTCGCGATCTTGCCGCAACTCGGCCATGGTCTGTGGCAAACCGAGACGACCCTCGCGAATCAGACGAATCGCTGCGCGACCCAGCAGCACACTGAGCATCGCATAGATGAGCGCAAGTATCAAAATGATCCAGCCGCCGAGCGGCTCCCACAACAGCACGATGATCCACGCTGATACGGCGATCAGCGTGAGGCTGCCCGCAACTATCGCAGCAATCGCGAGCACGAACACGGTGATGAAAGCGTCGCGCGCCTCGGCGAGTTCGATCAATGCGAGTGACAGGCGCACCTGAAAAAGACCCGCAGCATGTCGGATCACTGATCGAAGACTGCCTGTCACGCCAGCAGAACCGGCGGGCGGCTCCATGCTCGGTTCGCTCATGATGATGTCGGTTGAAAGATCAGCGTCGAGCGATCAGCATGCCGACCAGCACGCCGACAGCAGCTGAGATTCCGATCGCACGCCATGGGTGCTCGTGCACATAAGTATCGGTGTCGTGCGCGATCTTTTTGCCTTTTTCAATGGCAGCCTGCTGAAAATGATGCGCACCATCGATCGCGCTATCGAGCAGCTTCATGCCTTTCGCGCGCAACTCTTCGGCTTTGCTGCCGCTGGCATTCGCGGCTTCAGCAAAGAGATCTTGCGCGTCTTTCATCAAGGTTTTGAGATCGGCGCGGACGGTATTGATATTGGATTCGAGCATGGCGACTCCCGGTGACGTTATACGAAAATCCATGGTATCCCGAAGCGGGTGTACAGCCCACAAAGCCCCTGTACTTCGCTCAAATAATGGCGAGTTAAAGTTTCTGTAGGGAATGTCTCAGACCACCGCGCCCAGGCTGATCTGATACCAGAGCAAGCCGAGCCATTCATGGAGCGCGTAATGACTGTGCCGTAGCGCCTGCGCGGTAGGAATAAAGCTGGCAAGGCTGAGCGTCCCCGTTGCAATGAATGTCGAGGGCGCGGGGATTACCTCGATACCTGCACGCTCGAAGGCCATCATCGCGCGCGGCATGTGCACCGCGTCGGTCACGAGCCAGACTCGGGTGAGCTGATGGGTTCGCAGAATACGTGATGCGAGCAAGGCGTTTTCGGCGGTGTTGGCGGCTTGATCGTCGGTCCATTGCACCTGCACCGAAAAATCGCGCTTCAGACTGCGCGCCATCAACAAGCCTTCGGGCTCTCCCGGTCGGTCGGGGGCGCCGCCAGTGACCAGGATAGGCAAACGCGTGTCGCGATGCAGTTCGGCACCGGTTCGCAAGCGCATCAAGGTGTAGAGGCCGACCTGATCAGGCGCCTCTGGCGCGAGCCCCAGGCGCATGCGCCCAGCGCCGAGAATCACGATCGCTTGCGGCTTGCCGGTATGTTTTGCAGCGACTGCTTGCTGTTCAAGTGGTCGTGCCAGCCAGTTGGCACCCGCCTCGGTGGACAGGCCGATCAGCATCATGACAGCGAGCGCGATGACCGCGCGCCCGAGATATAGCCATCGGCGTGCCATCAGCCAACCGACGCCTGCGAGCAAGATCAAACCCATGGGCGGAAGGATCAATGCAGCCAGCCAGTTCGTGATGAGCCAATGCGGATTCATCGGTCGCGATGGTTAACCAAGGAAATGCGTTGAGCGCCATTGTAATATCGACCTTCTACAAAGGGACACTCACTTTGTAGAGGGTCCTTGGGATACAAAGGGAGGATACAAAGGGACACTCACTTTGTATGAGTGGGATCCGTTCTTTTGGCGGCCTGGCGAACCGCGACGGTCCCGCGCAAATATCGTAAATCCCTACGCTTGCAAAACTGGCTGATCGTTGCCGGCGACCCGATTGCGCTGCCGTATGTTTTTAGTAGCTGGCCGGACATGGTCAAAAATGCGTCTTCGTTCATCCCTATTCGCTGCAAAATAGGTGGCTGTTGCTGCGCGATCGCACCTCGCTTGCCATCTCTGTGTTGTCTGCCTGCCCAGTCGGCGAGGGTGAGGTAATCTTTCAAAGCAAAGGGTATCGCTGAGAGATTTTTGCCCGCAGGGTCAAAAGGCATGAGCAGGGTGTCGCACTGATTTCCCTGAAGCAGACTCAGCCGCTCATGGATGGACGTGTATGCCGATTGCTCGGGAGTAGCGGCCAGTCCAGCGCGCACTGGGTTGAGGTCGACATAGACCATTGCTGCCAGCAGCGCGGATTCGTCGAGCAATGCCTGACTTTTGAATCGCCCTTCCCAAAACCGGCCGCTGCACTGGTCTTCGAGATTCGCTTTGCGCGAAATTGATTCGTTTAATAGACGGATGTACCACGACAAATCCTGCAAGCGCTTGCGACAAGTGTCAGCGAATTGGCTGGCGACCTCGCGCATGGCGTGGTTGGAAGATCCTTCGCCGCTGGCAAGATACTCGCGAACGATGGGTGGGCCGGCGAATAACGCGGTCCAGCGCCGCAAGACCTCGCGGTCGCTCCAGTGGGCCGCGCGCTCTGGGTTGAGATGCAGCACGAGATGATAATGATTGCTCATTACTGCGTAAGCTGCGATATCAACAGCGAAGGTATTGTTAAGCTCTTTCAGCCTGTCGATGACCCACGCGCGGCGATGATCGAACGAGCGGCCCTGAGATGGCTCACTGCCGCATAGAAAAGCTCGCCTCACGCATCGTGAAACACAATGATACCAACGGGTATCTTCAGGGCTAACTAGCTCGGATCGGGATCGTGTCATAGCAAACCATTGGGTTAGGAAGAGCCCAACGTATGCAAGCCGATCGTCAGAAGCCAGCAGCATGCAGCGAATGCATCACATTAGTTGCAAAGGCTTGTTGGCTGGTCGGTGATAAGCGCGATTGACCGAATATTGTCGGTTTTTTGGGAATGGTGATTGAGGGACTCGCTTTTACAAAGGCGCTTTTACAAAGGGACACTCACTTTGTAGAGTGTTTCTTTGTAGACGGACGTTTGTCGATCTCGATCCTGCAAAGTGAGTGTCCTTTTGTAGAATCGTGTGGGTTGATAGCCGGTAGTCGATCCCGATCTTACAAAGTGAGTGTCCCTTTGTAGATCCTTTGTAGATCCCATCCCGATCCTGCAAAGTGAGTGTCCCTTTGTAGATCGTACAAAGTGAGTGTCCCTTTGTATACTTTGTATATCTCCCTTTGTAGAGCCCTTTGCCGACGATTTACTGCGCGGTGGACGGTGGTTGTTTTCTGCCGTGCTGAACTAGTATCCAGGGCTTGACCACAACTGCCCATAGCAGCGTATCGCTGGCTACCCAATCGCTGGCTTGTGCATCGGTCGTGCGGTACATCAATCCGGCGTTCATCCATTCTTCAACACTGGCCTTGTCATCGGCGGCGATCCTTGCGCCTACATCGATCAGATCCAGTTCGGGAGCAACGCTGATCACATTGCCGCCAGCAAAGAAGCGCTCCAACTCTGACCATCGCATCTGCGCGGTCTGTTCATTGATTTCTTGCCGCAATGCCGCAAGGATTTTTTCATTGATCATGGTGAAAAGAACTGCTTAGTAATGCGGTGGTTTTTCGTGTGGAAGTGCGGTATCAGGCTGGTTCGCGCGCAAGTCGGCAAGGCGCTTGGCCAGTGCAGCTGAAAGGGTATCCAGCGCGTCGAGTTGTTTCTGCTGACGGTAGACAGTTTGATTTAATACGTCCAGCAGATACTCCTGATGGGCGAGCTTGCTTTCGAGCGCGATCAGGCGCTCTTCGGGTTCTTTTTCCATGACGTCCTGACTATTGCCATTCTTTTGATGAAAACACCAGCGAGCGCTGCTCGCTGCGCCACAAGACTTCGCTGCGTCGTACGCGTAACCACCAAGTTTGACGCACGGGCCGAGGCGTGGGCGCGGAGAAGGCTGCGGGGGTCAGCACTGCGACGCACTCACCTCGCTCGGGGTCTCGCACGGAGGCATAGCGTACCGCACCGAGATTGGCCGCGCGGGCGCTCCACGCGAGGGCTTGGGTGGCACTGTAGCTCGACTTATGGTTCCACTGCGCGGCATCGCGCGCGAAGGGGGTCTCTCTCAGATCGATAGCGAGCGTCGCGATATCGGCCTCGAAGGCGGTGTGTGCGACGGGTTTGATATCGGGGAGTTCAGGCGCATCTCGCAAGAATTTCCAGCGCCAGTAGCCCTGCTCGGCACAGGCGGTGTCCACGTTGATCGCGCCGTAAAACACACCAGGATCGGTCACCGCGCGAAAGCGTGAACCGGTGCGCAGAGGATTGGCACGGAACGGCGCCGCCAGCAAAGGGTCGAGTTCGCGAAATGCGTCGGGAAGCGTTCTCTGCTGCTGATCGAGGAGCCCGTCGAGGATATCTTGCTCTTCTCTGGTGTCGACCAGCTTCATGGCGCCCGCCGTGTATTGCGCATCCATGATGCGCCACACCCTGCCACGCCACTGGCGCGCGCTAGACAGCAGCGCGAGAGGCGTCCAGGTAGTGAACGACACGCACGAGTCCTTCGGTCTGTGAGATCAGGTCGATGGGCCGGCCGCCCAGTCCCCGGTTGTCGCTGGCCAGCCAGGTACGCGCGCTGGGTTCGTCGGCGACGATGGCGTCGAGTGCGCGGAACAGCCGCACCAGCAACAAGCCAAACTCCCATTCTTTGCGACTGGCTTCGAGCTGGTAGTCGCCGGCATACAGACGCGTCACGGTGGCCGGGCTCAGCCCGAGCACGCGCGCCAGCAGGCTGCGCGACAACCCCAGCTGCTCTGCAGCGCGGGCGACGGCCTTGGTCAGCACCGACGCTTTATGTCGGGCGTCGGCCTGGGCAAGACTTTGTTCTGGCGCAGAAATCATCCTCACTTCCTTTCTACAGAAAATAGTAGCATATTTCTTTTCTGAGGAAATGGCCCGAAGCGGTATCAGTTGAGCTTTTGTCGAACGCGAGGCAGCTAAGCGTAGAGTTGCTGATACTCGGCAAAAGACGCTGGGTCCCGGCCTTCGCCGGGACGACGGTGTTGAGGGTGGTGGCGCGACGGTATGGAAGTCGGCGGGACGAA
>JBEGNF010000023.1:6795-79184 GCA_041182625.1 Pseudomonadota bacterium
GCGCTACCGATTCCCAGTGAAACGAGTTACTGCCAGAGCAACCATGGATCCCGGCCTGCGCCGGGATGACGATGTTGAGAGTGCCGGGATGACGATGCTGAGGTCTGCCGACCCTTGAATCGTCATCCTGACGAAGGTCAGGATCCATCGTTGTGCGCTACCGATTCCCAGTGAAACGAGTTACTGCCAGAGCAACCATGGATCCCGGCCTGCGCCGGGATGACGGTGTTGAGAGTGCCGGGATGACGGTGTTGAGAGTGCCAGGATGACGATGCTGAGGTCTGCCGGCCCTTGAATCGTCATCCTGACGAAAGTCAGGATCCATCGTTGTGCGCCGCCGACCTCCGATTAAACAAGGCGCTGCCAAATTCACCATGGATCCCGGCCTGCGCCGGGATGACGGTGTTGAGAGCGCCGGGATGAGGGTGTTGAGAGCGCCGGGATGAGGGTGTTGAGGGCGCCGGGATGACGAGTTTTATAGCGCGCTCTCGAGCTAAGCACTGCTGCCGGAAGGCGCTTTGCCGGCCGAAGTGCGACAGGCGTCCGAGCAGTAACGCACTTGATCCCAATTGGCGGCCCATTTTTTGCGCCAAGTAAACGGCCGCTGACAGACGGCGCACATCTTCACGGGCAAATTGTGAGGATTGCGGAAACCCCCGCCGGATGTTTTGCGTTCTCCCATGGTCTGGTGCGCTGGCTCAGGCGGCCTTGGGTTTTTGCAGCAAGGCTTTGAGATTGGCGAGACGATCCTGCGGCGTGAGTGTCTCGTCGTCGGTGGGCACGGCGTCGCCTTCATCTAGTCGCATTTCTTTGATGAAGCGCGAGGGTTCGCAGGGAACGCTTTCGCGCACTCGCTTACGCTTCTTGCACCAGGTGATGGTGAGGCTGCGCTGTGCGCGGGTGATACCCACATACATCAGTCGGCGCTCTTCCTCGATGCGCTGCGCGTAGTCATCGGGCGATGCATCGGGATCACCCTTGTGGGGCAAGATGCCCTCCTCCACACCGACCATGAATACGTGGCCGAACTCCAGGCCCTTGGCGGCGTGCAAGGTCGACATGCGCACCGCGTCAGGTTCCTGATCGCGGCCTTCGAGCATGCCCATCAGCGCGACCATTTGGGTGAGTTCGAGTAATGATTTTTCAGCATCGGTGCCGTCGCGGCCGCCATTGCCTTTTTCTTTCAGCCAGCTGATGAAGTCGAGCACGTTTTGCCATTTGTCCTGCGCCTGTTTTTCGTCGAAGGTGCCATAGAGATAGGCTTCGTAGTCGATGGCTTTCATCAGATCGTCGAGCACGGCGCCCGCATTCTCTCTGGTGCCGGCTGCGCCAACGCGCGAGGCGCGGGCTTCGAGCTGGTTGATGAAGTCACAGAACTCTCTCAACGGAATCAGCTGTCGTTCGTTCAGCTTGGCCTCGAGACCACCCTTGAACACCGCGTCGAACAAGGAGCACTGCCACTGCCCGGAAAATTCGCCCAGCGCCTCAAGCGTGGCCTGACCAATGCCACGGCGCGGTGTGGTCACTGCGCGGATAAACGCAGGATCATCGTCGCCATTGGCGATCAGTCTCAGGTAGCTGACGATATCTTTAATCTCGGCGCGGTCGAAGAAGCTTTGTCCGCCCGACATCACATACGGTATGCGCTCTCGGCGCAGGGCTTTTTCGAGGATGCGTGCCTGATGATTGCCGCGATACAGAATCGCGTAGTCAGAAAAATTGGCGCGCCGCTCAAATTTGTGTGCCGACAGCATGATGGCGACCTGATCGGCCTCGGCCTCGTCGTCGTCCATGGCCATCACACGGATAGGATCGCCGGTGCCAAGCTCGGACCACAGGGTTTTTTCAAATAATTTTGGGTTGTTACCAATCACTGCATTCGCGGCTTGCAAGATACGCGTGCTGGAGCGGTAGTTTTGTTCGAGCTTGATGAGCTTGAGATCCGAAAAATCTTCTTGCAATGTGCGCAGGTTTTCCATGGTCGCGCCACGCCATGCATAAATGGCTTGATCATCATCGCCGACGGCGGTAAACATCGGCTTCTTGCCGGGGCCGGTCACCAGCAGCTTCACCAGTTCGTATTGGCAGGTGTTGGTGTCCTGATACTCATCAAGCAGCAGGTAGCGCAACCGGCGCTGCCAGCGGTCGCGCGCGGCTTCGTCATGGCGGAATAGCTCCACGGGCAGACGGATCAGATCATCGAAATCGACCGCCTGATAGCTGGCGAGGGTGGCGAGGTAGTTGCGATAAATGCGTGCGGCCTGCGCTTCGTTCTCGTCTTTGGCCTGAGCGATCGCTTCATCGGGCGTCAGCAGCGCGTTCTTCCACAGCGACATGGCATGTTGTATGCGACGTATCACGGCCTTGTCGGTGGTCGCAGAGAGGTCTTGCACGATCGCGAAACAATCATCGCTATCCATAATCGAAAAGCGCTCTTTCAGACCGACATGCTTTGCTTCGCGGCGCAAGATGTGTACGCCCAGCGAATGAAAGGTAGATACCGTGAGCTGTTTGGCCATCGCGGGCTCTTTGAGCAGCTTGGCTACGCGCTCGCGCATCTCGGCAGCGGCCTTGTTGGTGAAGGTCAGCGCGGCGATGTTCTTGGGTTCGTAGCCGCAGGATTCGATCAGATAGGCGATCTTTTGCGTGATCACGCGCGTCTTGCCCGAGCCCGCACCCGCCAGCACAAGGCAAGGTCCGTCGGTGTAATTGACTGCGGCGCGCTGAGGCGCATTCAGGCCATGCTGCATTCGGGAGCGTTGTGATGAATCCGGTGGGTTTCGTGGGATGACGGATCAGATGACATCTGGCAGACCCGCATTGTAGCGAATCTCGCCAGTCGCTTGCCGGTGCGTGATACAGTGATCCAACGCGTGGTCCAAAGCTTACCCTCACCCCTCCGATGAAATTTACGCACCTGATCGAGATTAATGCGCCAGACAATCCGCTGATCGTGCCACTGTCCCGAGAACAGCTCTGGCGAGGCCTGGTGCTACGCGCGGAGCGACCCACGCTGTTTGTGATGGGTCTCGATGCGTGCGAGATCACAGAGCGCTCGGAACGGGCGCTCTCACGGACTTTGCAGTTCGGGCAGCTGACCGTGCGCGACGAAGTCCGCTTCGCACCGCTGCAAAAGGTGCATTACCACGTGCCCGAGCAGGAGGATATTCCAACGTCTGATCTGACCATGACCGTGGAAGAGCCGCACCCGGGCGCACTGTTCGTTCGCTTCGAATACGACGACCATCAACCCGATATCGACGGCGACGAGGCGGCTTTCTACAATGGGTTTCGTCGTGAGGCGTACAAAGAAGCGGATATCGATACGATCCGCATGATTCGTCAGCTAGCCGCCGAAGGACAGCTCGACGCGCCGTTGCAGTAAAGACGCCCCAAAAAAATCTTCCTCCCCCCTCCCCACAGGGACACTCACTCTGTGGCGCCCCTTCCGCCCCTACAAAGGGACACTCACTTTGTAGAGTGCTTCCTAGGGACGCGTACAAAGTGAGTGTCCCTTTGTAAGGCTGTTTTGCTTTTCGGCATTGCTTTACTGCCCGTCGCTACAAAGTGAGTGTCCCTTTGTAGAATTTATTCATCAGATATCGACGGGATCGACTTCTAATGACCAGCGTGCGCGGGTTTTCGTGGCGCGTAGTGCTTGCATCCACGGCTTGAGGAAGGCGTGAAGTTGGGCGCGGGAGGAGGATTCGAGTAATAGCTGTGCGCGTTCCATGCCGGCGATACGTGTGATGGTCATGGGTACGGGCTCGTTGATGCGGACACCGTCGTGGGGCATGAGGTCGCTCGCGGATTGGAGGAAGCTGAGCGCGGTGTCCAGTGTTTTCGCCTCGGCGCGCAGCAGCGCCTGAAAGATGAAGGGGGGTAGACCGGCGGCTTGTCTTTCTTCCAGCGTGGCGGCTGCAAAGCCGATGTAATCATGCGCCAGCAGCGTGCGGTACAAGGGATGTTGTGGATATCGCGTCTGGAGCAGCACCTCACTCTGTCGTCCGTTTTGCATCGCGGCGCGGCCAGCGCGGCCGGCGACTTGCATCAGTTGCGCGAATAAGCGCTCGCCTGCCCGGTAGTCTTGCGAAAACAGGGCGGTATCGGGATTGATCACGCCGACTAGTGTCAGTCGCTGAAAGTCATGCCCTTTGGCGACCATTTGCGTGCCAAGCAAGATGTCGACCTCGCCGCGATGCACGGCCTCGAAGGCTTGCTGCGCGCTGCCCTTGCGACGGGTGGAGTCTGCATCGATTCGCAAGATGCGCGCGTCGGGAAAAATCGTGTGCAAATATTCTTCAATGCGTTGCGTGCCGCGACCCAGCGGCTGTAGATCGACATTGCCGCACGTCGGACAAGAGGCGGGTATTCGAAGCTCGAGGCTGCAATGATGGCAGCGCAGTCTGCGTTCGGGTTTGTGCAGCACCATGAAGGCGGTGCAGCGACGGCAGTGGCTGATCCATCCGCAGGCATCACAGTGCATGACCGGTGCGTAGCCGCGGCGGTTGAGGAACAGCAGCGACTGCTCACCCCGCGCCAACCGCTCGCGCAGGGCATCCAGCAGGGGTGTCGACAGGCCATCGGGGGCCTTGTTCCGTTCCATGTCGATCAGCCCGACGCGCGGCAGCGAGGCCTCGGCGATGGCGCGTTGGGTCAGATCGAGTCTGCGGTAACGACCGCTGCTGGCGTGATACCAGCTCTCCAGGGAGGGCGTCGCTGAACCCAGCACGACTGGGATGTTGAGCTGCCGCGCACGCCAGACGGCGAGGTCGCGCGCCGAGTAACGCAAGCCTTCTTGCTGCTTGTACGAGGGATCGTGTTCTTCGTCGATGACGATGAGTTTCAAATGGGGCAGCGACGCCAGCACGGCCAGGCGCGTGCCCAGCACGATCTCGGCATGACCCTCATGCGCTGACAGCCAATGCCTCAGCCTGTCGCCCTCGGACAACTGGCTGTGCAGCGTAGCCACGGTCAATTGCGGAAAACGCGCGCGCACATGATGCTCGAGCTGAGGCGTGAGATTTATCTCGGGCACCAGCAGCAGAATCTGCGCGCGCTCGCCGGTGGCGCGCGATTGCTGAAGCACCGCCTGCGCGGCATGCAGATAGACCTCGGTCTTGCCGCTGCCGGTCACGCCAAACAGCAGATGACTGGCAAAACCGGCGGATTCCGCAATCGCGGCGACGGCTGCGCGCTGTTCTTGGTTCAACTCGGGGGTGGGATCGCTGTCACCTGCATTGCCCGACAACTGCGCACGTTCGGCGTCGGGTATCGACGCGCGAATTTTTTTCAAGGCCCGTTCGATAGAGGCTGGCTTTGCCTCGCGCAAATGCTTGGGCACACCGGGCAGCGCAACTTCTCCGATCGGACGCTGGTAGTAATCTGCAGCGAACTGACACAGCGCGATCCACTGCGGCGACAGCGGCGTGATCTGGTGCCGTAGGTCGATCACGTCGCGCAGCTTTGCGTCGTCGACGTCGCTAGTGTCTTGTACTTTGAGCACGAGACCGGTGATTTCACGTCGACCGAACGGCACGCGAACGAATTGCCCAACCTGCGGCAGCGGAGACTCTGTCGTTGTCTGTGTCCAGCGATAGTCGAAGACAGTGTCAAGCGGCGTATCGATGGCGACTGTCAGAAATTTTTTCAACACGACAGAAAATTTTTAGCGGTAATTTTTCAAAAAACGAAAAAATTTTTTTTCAAAAAAATTTTTTCAGTGAAGATTTGCAAACGATTGTCGTAAAACGTCGTCGCGCAAAACAAAATATCCCTGCAAGTTTCCGGATTTCTTCTTCACACTGCTAGTTAAAGTACTTCCTCAAAAGCGCGGCTAAATCTGCGTCGGGCAAAGCGTTTTTGGACTATCCACATTTTCTGTTGATAACTTTGTGCGCAACTGGGGCTTGACAAGCCAAAAGCGAGATTTCATGCGGCTCCCAACAATTTGCACATAGGGAATGCAGCTTCTTGACCCTAATAAAATCAACTACTTAGAAACGCTTCGGCGGATCAAGGAAATGGGGTGAATTTATTTTCTGGCCGTCTTGACAAGGTGAGATTTTGTGAATAAGTGGGCCGGTCCGGTATCGGCGGGCTTGCAAGCCGGGGAAATCCGTGATCTTTTTCCCAAGCGCCGCATTCGGGCACCAGGATGGCCTCGGCCAGGGCAGCAAGGTACTGAAATACCGAGACGGCCACATCCTGACTCGACGTGTTTTACGGGCTCAACAAAGCTTGCACAGGACTACCAAACTTTCCACCATTCTGTGGATATCTTTGTGAACAAACCAGACTTCGTCGGGATGTCAAGCGTGGCAGAGATCATTCCGATCATCGAACCATGTCGGCTACCGCCATCTCACAAACTTTAAAATCAACGACTTACAGCGCATATTTATGATCCGCTCTGACTTGTTTTTCCAAGTCATTGATTCGTGCGGGGGCCGCACGAGTGTGCATAACTGCGGATTGCCGAGGTAGTCACCACCCACCCGCTGTTCTCGGAGAGCGGGTTTTCAGATCAACCACGCATCGTCCGGCTAATCTCGTGCACGGCCTCGACCATGGCGGTGACCGACTCTGGCGGGGTGAACTGGGAAATGCCATGCCCGAGATTGAAGACGTGCCCGCTGCCGGGTCCGTGCTTGCCGAATGAGGCAAGGGCTTTTTCGACCTCGGCGCGGATCTGCTCGGGCTTGGAGAACAATACATTCGGATCCAGGTTGCCTTGAAGCGCGACCTTGTGACCCACCGCGGCGCGCGCCTTGCCAAGATTAACTGTCCAATCCAGCCCGACGGCATCGGCTCCGCTGTCGGCGATTTCCTCGAGCCACAAGCCACCGCCCTTGGTAAAGACGATACAGGGAATGCGCTGGCCATCATGCTCGCGCTTGAGGCCTTTGATCACTTCGCGCATGTAATGCAGCGAAAACGCCTGATACACACCGTCGGCGAGGGCACCACCCCAGGTATCGAAGATCATCACGGCTTGTGCACCGGCATCGATCTGTGCGTTCAGATAGGCAGCCACGGCTTTGGCGTTCACATCGAGAATGTGACGCATCAGGTCGGGGCGATCGTAGAGCATCGTCTTCACGAGACGGAAGTCATCTGAGCCGCCGCCTTCGACCATATAGCAAGCGAGTGTCCAGGGGCTGCCGGAAAAACCAATCAGCGGTACGCGACCGTTCAGTGATTTGCGTATCTGCGTGACGGCATCGAACACATACTGCAGGCTCGACAGATCGGGAGCGCGCAACGCACGCACCGCCGTTTCATCGCGCAAGGGATGCGCGAAACGCGGACCTTCGCCCTCGGCGAACGACAGCCCGAGGCCCATCGCATCAGGCACGGTGAGGATGTCGGAAAAAAGAATGGCGGCATCGAGCGAGTAGCGATCGAGCGGCTGCAAGGTGACTTCCGTTGCGTAATCGGGGTTGGTCGCCAGCCCCATGAAAGAGCCTGCCTTGGCGCGCGTCGCGCGGTATTCCGGCAGATAACGTCCTGCCTGACGCATCAACCACAAGGGGGTGTAATCCGTCGGCTGGCGCAGCAGCGCGCGCAAGAAGGTATCGTTCTGCAGCGGGGCGAAGGTGGTCGACATCCGTGTCCTTGTGGCGATGTTCGGAGAGGGTCGTATTATCGCCGAAAGACTTGGACGACCCCAAGAAAATCAGGCTTGCGACTGGGCCAGCAACGCTTCCCAGCTGCCGGGCGGGTTGCCGCTATCCAGCATTTTTTTGAACACGAGATACGCATCATCCTTGCTGTTGTAGGCCCTCAGCGTCGTCTCGTCGTTTACCCATGCATAGACAATGATCTTGGCGCTCGTGTGAAAGCGAAAAAACAATCGGTACTGCTGGAAAAACTTCGCTCTGAACCAATGCTTGTGCTCGCTGCCCAAGCTTAGTCCTTGTCGATACTCTGGCCTGCCAGGATCTTGGGGAATAATCTCGTACATCAAGCGCGTGACAGCCGCCAGCCGTTTGGATGCGTTCTTGTTGATATAGCCAACCGGATCTTTTTGGCGCAGCTTATGGACCTCTTCGCGTAATTGAGTCAGTTGTTCGTGGAAAAGCGGATGCAGAAAAAGACTCCAGCCGTTGACAACGACGTTCATTCGCCTTCATCTTCAAGTGGCTGATCAAGGTCGATAACGACGGACTCGGTCAGTGACTGCAGCTGCTTGGCGAGCGCAGAATCCAGGGCCACCAGATGCTGCGGATTCGCGGCGATATCTGCAGCGAGAAATGCTAAAAACTGGCCCAAGGCCGGATCGTCGCCCTCGGGTTCGGCCCGGGCAATGACCACTTCACCATCCGGCTTGATGGTGTACTGGATTCGGTCGCGTTTGCTGACGTTGAGCGCGCGACGCACCGTCTCGGGCACGGTGGTTTGGTAGCGGTCGGTCAATGTGGATTGAAGCCGGATGGGGTTCGGCGCCATGGGCAGCCTCCTGAGAGATCAAACGCTGTCATTGTAGGCGATTCTCAGGAGGTAATGCAATTGCATTGTCATCACCAGCGCAACGGGACCGCATCTCCGGGCCTGCCTCAGGGCGCGACAATCACCTCAACATCCGCTTCGCGAAGCAAGCGCATCAATGCCTGCGGCGGTGGCGCATCGCAAAACAATTTGTCGATCTCCGACAGCTGGGTGATGCGCACCAGCGCCTGCCGGTCGAACTTGGTGCGGTCAGCCACCAGCCAGACCTCGCGGGATTGCTCGATGATGGCTTGGGCGACTTTGACTTCACGCGGATCGAAATCGCGCAGCGTGCCGTCGGGCTCGATGCTGGATACACCGATGATGCCAATATCGACCTTGAACTGACGGATGAAATCTACGGTGGCCTCGCCAACGATGGCGCGGTCGCGACCCCGAACCACGCCGCCGGCGACGATGACCTCACACTCCGGCTGGCCAGACAGAATGCCCGCGACATTCAGGTTATTGGTGACCACATGCAGCCCTTGATGATGGACGAGGGCGCGCGCCACCTCTTCGGTTGTCGTTCCGATATTGATCAGTAATGAACACCCGGGACGCACGCGCCCGGCGACGGCCGCGGCGATCCGGCGCTTGGCGTCGATATTGAGCACCTGCCGCTGGCTGTAATCGATGTTCTCGACGGAGGATGGCAAGCCGACCCCGCCGTGATAGCGAGCCAGCAACTGAGATTCCTCCATCAGTTTGACGTCGCGCCGCACGGTCTGGGGAGTGACGCCGAGCTCCAGCGCTAGATCCTCCACCGAGACGGTTACTTGGCGCCGCACCGCGTCCAGCAGACGTCGCTGGCGAGGGTTCAGGGTCATGGTCAGGCTCCAGCCCGCGTCGGGCATAGCAAAAGCGAAATAATGAAAGCAAACGAACTTTTTAGGCGGCCTATTTGTTGCTTTTTGTTCGTTTAGCGTCTATCTTTATTCGCATTATCGTCAGACCAAGTTCACTTGGCAATTCCTGCGAAAAAAGTCACCCGCTTTTTGACGCAGTCGCTGGCCCACCCATCCCTGGCCGGCGTTTCACTGGTGTTGTCACTGGTGTTTCATTGGCCCGATCTTTTCAGGGGAAATCCGCTCCGACCTGTCGTTGAACCTTGTTTCTGCTTGCGCCGCGAGAATGAATTCCTCCACACCTCTTCACTGTGATCTGCTGATCGTCGGCGGTGGCATCAATGGTGCGGGCATCGCACGTGATGCGGCGGGGCGCGGTTTGTCTGTCGTGCTTTGCGACAAAGATGATCTGGCCGCACACACGTCGTCGGCCTCCACCAAGCTGATTCATGGCGGACTGCGCTATCTCGAGCACTATGAGTTTGGTCTGGTCAGAAAAGCGCTGATCGAGCGCGAAGTGTTGCTGCGCTCAGCGCCGCACATCATGTGGCCAATGCGCTTCGTGATGCCGCACGATAAAGGGCAACGCCCAGCATGGATGATTCGCGCAGGGATGCTGGTCTACGACTATCTGGCCAAACGAGAAATCCTTCCCGGCTCGGGCAGCATCGATCTGCGCCTGCATGCGGCCGGCGAGCCGCTGAAACCAGAATTCACCAAAGGCTTTATCTATTCGGATGGCTGGGTCGATGATGCGCGCCTGGTGGTGCTCAATGCGATGGATGCTGCAGAAAAAGGCGCGAAGGTGTTCACGCATACGATCTGCACCTCGGCCTTACGCGAGGGGGATCACTGGCATGCGACGCTGCGCACGGCCAATGGCAGCGACATACCGGTGCACGCGCGCGGGCTGGTCAATGCGGCCGGCCCTTGGGCCGCGCAATTTTTGCAGCAAGCTGCCCATCGCCCCAGCGCAAAATCGCTACGACTGATCAAGGGCAGCCATATCGTGGTCAAGAAGTTGTTCGATCATCCGTATGCCTACATTTTCCAAAATCCTGATGGGCGCATCGTGTTCGCCATCGATTACGAACAGGATTTCACGCTGGTCGGAACGACCGACATTGAATACGCGGGCGACACCGACAACGTCGCCATTGATCAGGATGAGATTGACTATCTGTGCAATCTCACGGAGCGTTATTTCCGCAAGCCGCTGACACCCTCAGATGTGGTCTGGGCTTATTCAGGCGTGCGTCCGCTGCTGGAAGATGCATCCTCCAATGCATCAGAAATCACGCGCGACTACAACCTCGCCATGGATGGCGACACGGCGCCGCTGCTGAGCGTCTTCGGCGGCAAGATCACTACTTTCCGCAAGCTCGCCGAAGAAGCGGTGGAGATGATCGCGCCCCGGCTCGGCAATCACCAGGGTGCGTGGACGGCGGACGCCTGTCTTCCCGGCGGCGACCTGTTTGGCAGTACACCGCAAAATCGTTCGGTGCTGGAGTTCGACGCCTATGTGCATGGATTGCAGAAGCAGTATGCCTGGCTCGCACCTAAGGTAATCAGTCGCTACGCGCGCGCGTACGGTACGCGCATCCACAAGCTGTTGGATGGACGACGATCGCTGGAGGACATGGGCGAGCCGCTGGCGGCCGGGCTGTACCCGGCTGAGCTGGAATATCTGATGAATTTTGAATGGGCCTCGTCGAGCGCCGATATACTCTGGCGACGCAGCAAGCTCGGCCTTCATGTGCCGCCAGAGACGGCGCAGATCATCGACGACTGGATCGCACAGCAGCGATCAAGCCTTCGATCAATATAAAAATGGCAATGAATGCCAACGCGACCCGGACGCTGTCCGGGGCCGGCATTGAGGAGATAGAGTGCGTCTCGAATTGCAAGGCGTGAGCGTCAGGGTTGGCGCTGACACCCATCTTTACCCGACCACGGTCGCGCTCGCGTCCGGCGCGATCAATGTGCTGCTCGGCCCTACGCTGGCCGGCAAGACAACGCTGATGCGGGTAATGGCTGGTCTGGATCGCCCCGCCGAAGGCAAGATCATCGTCGATGGTGCTGATGTCACTGGCGTACCCGTTCGCGAGCGCAATCTGGCGATGGTCTATCAGCAGTTCATCAACTATCCCTCGCTGTCGGTTTTCGAGAACATCGCCTCGCCGCTACGCATTGCGGGCAAGCTGTCTGAAGATCAGATCAAAAAGAAAGTCAGCGAGATGGCGGAACGTCTGCACATCTCGGCCTATCTGGATCGCTCGCCCTCGGCTCTGTCTGGCGGCCAGCAGCAGCGCACCGCCCTCGCGCGCGCGCTGATCAAGGAAGCGAGCCTCTTGCTGCTGGACGAGCCCTTGGTGAACCTCGATTACAAGCTGCGCGAAGAGCTGCGTCGAGAGCTGACAGAACTCTTTTCTTCCGGCGAGACCACGGTGGTCTATGCCACCACCGAGCCACTGGAAGCGCTGCAGCTCGGCGGGCAAACGCTGCTGATGCATGAAGGCCGCGTGTTGCAGCATGGCTCGACGCTGAGTGTCTTCCACAGACCGATGTCGGTGCAGGCCGCGCGCACGTTCAGTGATCCGCCGATCAATCTGTTCGAGGCCGAGGTGTCGGCTGGCGTCGCCCATCTATCGGATGGTATTGCAGTGCCACTCACGAGCGAACAACAGTCCACGCTGACGGGCTTGAGTCGCGTCACCCTCGGCCTGCGCGCGCACTGTCTGCATGCGACACCCCAGGCAGAAGGTTTCGCGCTGCAAGGCACGATTGATCTTGCGGAGATCAGCGGCTCGGAAACCTTTGTGCACATGAAGCGTGGCAGCCTAGCGCTGGTCGCGCAACTGACTGGGGTGCACGAGCTGGCGCTGGGCTCTGCCGCGACCATGCATTTCCAGCCGGGCGAGCTGTTCATATTCAATACGGACGGCGTATTGATTTACGCGCCCGGCGCGGCAGGAGTCTGAGATGGCACGCATAGAGCTCGCTGGCCTCGCGCACAGCTACAAATCAAATCCCTCGCAAGCGTCGGACTATGCGCTGCGCCCGATGGACATGACCTGGACTGATGGCGGCGCCTATGCGTTGCTCGGGCCGTCGGGCTGTGGCAAGACCACGCTCTTGAACATCATCTCGGGACTGGTCAAGCCGTCGCAGGGAAAGGTCCTGTTTGATGGCAAGGACGTGACGAATCTGCCGACTGAAGCGCGCAATATCGCGCAGGTATTTCAGTTCCCGGTGATCTACGACACGATGACGGTCGGAGAGAACCTGGCCTTCCCGCTGAAGAATCGTGGCTGGAAGCAGGCGGATATCAACAAGCGCGTATCGCAGATTGCCGAGATTCTGGAGCTGACTGGCGACTTGAAGCATCGCGCCAGTGGCCTGACTGCGGATGCCAAACAAAAAATCTCGCTCGGCCGGGGTCTGGTGCGCCCCGACGTCGCCGCAGTGCTGTTTGATGAACCGCTGACAGTCATCGATCCGCATCTCAAATGGCTACTGCGCCGCAAACTGAAAGAGATTCATCACGAGCTCAATTTATCGCTGATCTATGTGACGCACGATCAGATCGAGGCGCTGACCTTTGCTGATCAGGTGGTGGTCATGACCGAAGGGGAAGTCGTGCAGATCGGTAGCGCGCAGCAACTGTTTGAAGCACCAGCGCATACCTTTGTCGGCTATTTCATCGGCAACCCGGGCATGAATCTGATCACGGCGGCATTTAGTGCGGATGGTGTGCGCATTCCTGGCGTGAACGAATTTCTGCCGGTGCGCCGCGGTCTACGCATGGGCGAGACGCTGACGCTGGGCATTCGTCCGGAGTTCGTCGAGTGCGTTCCTGCAGGCACGAGCGGCAGTCTGCCCGCGCAAGTCATTGCGGCGCGCAACATGGGCACCCACTGGCTGGTCGACTGCCAACTCGGCGAGCACCGTATCGCCGCCAAGCAGCGCGCACTGCATCCGGTGCATGCCGGTGATGCGATCGGTGTGAGGCTGCCTGACGAGCGCATCCTGTATTACGTGAATGAGAGACGCGTGGCATGAAAACGCACAACAACAAAGCCTGGTGGCTGGTACTGCCCGTGATTCTGTCGGTGGCCTTCTCGGCCATCATGCCGCTGATGACGGTGGTGAATTATTCGGTGCAGGATATTCTCGGGCCGGATCAGGCCGTGTTCGTCGGCATGGAATGGTTCAAGGAAGTGATGCGCGATGAAGACCTGCACGGCGCATTCTTCCGTCAGCTGTGGTACTCGCTGGCGGTGCTGGCGATCGAGATCCCGCTGGGCATTGGGGTGGCACTGACCATGCCACATCAGGGCTGGCGCGCGTCGCTGTCACTGGTGATCGTTGCCCTCCCGCTGCTGATCCCCTGGAATGTGGTCGGCACGATCTGGCAGATCTTCGGTCGTGGCGATATCGGCCTGATGGGCAAGCTGATCAATGATGCCGGCATCTCGTACAACTACACGGGCGATTCGATGGATGCCTGGCTGACTGTGCTGCTGATGGACATCTGGCACTGGACGCCGCTGGTGGTGCTGCTCTGCTACGCGGGCTTGCGCGCGATTCCCGATGCTTACTATCAGGCGGCGAAGATCGATGGCGCATCACGCTTCGCGGTGTTCCGTTTCATTCAGTTGCCCAAGATGCGCAATGTGCTGATGATCGCGGTGCTACTGCGCTTCATGGACAGCTTCATGATCTATACCGAGCCTTTCGTGCTGACCGGCGGCGGCCCGGGCAATGCGACGACCTTTTTATCGCAATACCTGACGCAGAAAGCCGTGGGCCAGTTTGATCTGGGCCCGGCAGCGGCGTTTTCGCTGATCTACTTCTTGATCATTCTGCTGTTCTCGTTCGTGCTCTATAACTGGATGCTGCGCGTGGGCACAGGAGACAAAACATGATGCGTCAGAATCTCTCGCGCTTTTTGCTGGCGGCGTTTCTTGCGCTGTCACTGCTGCCCATCTACTGGATGTTCAACATGTCGCTCAAGACGAACGAGGAAATCCTCGGCGCGATGACGATGTGGCCGACGCATCTGACCTTTGACAACTACAAGACCATCTTTACTGACGAGTCCTGGTACAGCGGTTACATCAATTCGATCATCTATGTGGCGATGAACATGGCGATGTCGGTGCTGCTGGCGCTGCCAGCCGCCTATGCGTTCTCGCGTTACTCGTTCATCGGCGACAAGCACCTGTTCTTCTGGCTGCTGACCAATCGCATGACGCCGCCTGCGGTTTTCCTGCTGCCCTTCTTCCAGCTGTACTCGACTTTCGGCATGATGGACACGCATATCGCGGTGGCGCTCGCGCACCTGCTGTTCAATGTGCCGCTGGCGGTCTGGATTCTGGAAGGTTTCATGTCTGGTATCCCGAAAGAGATCGATGAAACCGCTTACATCGATGGCTACAGCTTCCCGAAATTTTTCGTGAAGATCTTCCTGCCGCTGATCAAATCGGGCATCGGCGTGACAGCCTTTTTCTGTTTCATGTTTAGCTGGGTCGAGCTGCTGCTGGCACGCACGCTGACCTCGGTGAATGCGAAACCCATTGCCGCGACGATGACGCGCACGGTGTCCGCCGCTGGCATGGACTGGGGTGTACTGGCTGCGGCGGGCACGCTGACCATTGTGCCGGGTGCGCTGGTGATCTGGTTTGTCCGGCATTACATCGCCAAGGGCTTTGCGATGGGGAGGGTCTGAGATGGGCAATGCGTTTTCATGGATGGCCTGGACGATCGAGATCGCGGTGTTCTTCAGCTGCGTGGTGCTGATGCTGATCGGTATGACCCTGTGGCAGCTCCGCTCGCCGAGTGTGGAACGGAAAGGTTTTTTGCCGATACCGACGACGCGCGGCGACCGGCTATTCATCGGGCTGCTATCCGCGGCCTATGTGAATCTGGCGTGGGCAGGGTTGACGGACATCACCCAGTGGGTGGCGGCCGCCATTGGTTTTCTGGTGTTGCTGGTAATGATGCGTTGGGGTTAGTTCTGAACGTAGAAGCATACTGAGTCAGCCTCGATTCATCCTGGCCCCGGGTTTTCTTCCCACCGGTGTCAGTCTGTATGTCCGGGAAGATGCGAAGAGGAGACTAGATGAAACTTAAATTAAGTGCGATTGCTGTCGCCGCCATGCTGGCCTCAGGCGCGTCCTGGGCTGACATGAAGGCCGCAGAAAAATGGGTGAATGATGAATTCCAACCCTCCACGCTGTCCAAGAAGCAGCAGCTCGATGAGATGAAATGGTTCATCGATGCCGCTGCCAAGCTCAAGGCCAAGGGTGTCACGGAAATCAACGTCGTGTCTGAAACCATCGACACGCACGTGTATGAGTCCAAGACCATGGCGAAGGCCTTTGAAGAGATCACGGGCATCAAGGTCAAGCATGACCTGATTCAGGAAGGTGACGTGGTTGAGAAGCTGCAGACCTCGATGCAATCGGGTAAGTCGATCTATGACGGCTGGATCTCGGATTCCGACCTGATTGGTACTCACTTCCGCTATGGCGCGATCGAGCCACTGTCGGATTTCATGGCCGGCGCTGGCAAGGAGTTCACCAACCCCGGCCTGGATCTGAAAGACTTCATCGGTATCAGCTTCGTGACTGGGCCGGACAAGAAGATTTATCAGCTGCCTGATCAGCAGTTTGCCAACCTGTACTGGTTCCGTGCCGATCTGTTCGCGCGCAAGGATCTGCAGGACAAGTTCAAGGCCAAGTATGGCTATGAGCTGGGCGTGCCGCAGAACTGGTCGGCGTATGAAGACATCGCCAACTTCTTCACGAATGATGTGAAAGAGATCGATGGCAAGAAAATCTACGGCCACATGGACTACGGCAAAAAAGATCCATCGCTGGGCTGGCGCTTCACCGATGCATGGCTGTCGATGGCGGGTACTGCCGACAAGGGCATCCCGAACGGTATGCCGATCGATGAGTGGGGCATTCGCGTCGGCGCAGACAAGTGCACACCGGTAGGCGCTTCGGTGTCGCGTGGTGGTGCGACCAACTCGCCAGCGGCGGTCTATGCGCTGACCAAGTACATCGACTGGATGAAGCTGTACTCACCGAAGGAAGCCATGGGCATGACCTTCTCTGAAGCCGGTCCGGTGCCAGGTCAGGGTCAGATCGCTCAGCAGATCTTCTGGTACACCGCGTTTACCGCGTCGATGAGCAAGGCACCGGCGGTTAACAATGCCGACGGTTCGCCGAAGTGGCGCATGGCACCTGGCCCGCACGGCCCGTACTGGAAAGAAGGCATGCAGAACGGTTATCAGGACGTCGGCTCCTGGACCTTCTTCAAGTCGACGCCAAACGAGCGCAAGTCGGCAGCCTGGCTGTACGCTCAGTTCATCAATGCGAAAACCACCTCGCTGAAGAAGTCCATCGTGGGTCTGACCTTCGTGCGTGACTCGGACATCCGTCATGAGTACTTCACGAAGAATGCCAACAAGTACGGTGGTCTGATCGAGTTCTACCGCAGCCCGGCGCGCGTCGCATGGACGCCGACAGGTACCAACGTGCCGGATTATCCGAAGCTGGCCCAGCTCTGGTGGAAGAACGTCGCGACTGCGGTCACCGGCGAGAAGACACCTCAGGCAGCGATGGACAACCTCGCTGACGAGATGGACAAGGTCATGGAGCGTCTGCAGCGTGCTGGCATGAAGAACTGCCCGCCGAAGCTGAACGAGAAGAGCGATCCGAGCAAGTGGCTGTCGGATACCAACGCTCCGTGGAAGAAGCTGGCCAACGAGAAGCCGAAGGGCGAGACCATCGCTTACGAGAAGCTGCTCCAGGCATGGAAAGAAGGTCGCGTAAAATAATTTTGCGCAATGAGCTGGCGCAGAGATGATCTCTCTCTGCGCCGCTCAGCCTGAGTCCCGAATGCGCGATTAGAGAATCTCTCTAACCGCGCATTTTTTATCTCTGTGATCTCTGAGATTTTGTGAGGTTGGCATGGCAGACCAATATATTCTGGCGATAGACCAGGGCACCACCAGTTCACGCGCGATCCTGTTCAATCGCAGCGGTCGCATTCACGGTATCGCGCAGCAGGAGTTTCGGCAGATTTTCCCGAATCCGGGCTGGGTCGAGCATGATGCCAACGAGATCTGGCGTTCTCAGCTTGCGGTCGCGCGACAGGTGATGAAGGATCATCATCTCACGGCCTCGGATATCGCTGGCATCGGAATCACGAATCAACGTGAGACCTCGGTCCTGTGGGATCGGAAGACGGGTGAGCCGGTGGCGCACGCCATCGTCTGGCAGGACCGCCGTGCTGCCGGGCTGTGCGATACGCTGAAATCGGAAGGCAAGAGCGATTTGTTCCGCAAGAAGACGGGCTTGGTCATTGACGCGTATTTCTCTGGCACCAAACTCCGCTGGCTGCTGGACAATGTCGCGGGAGCGCGCGCGCGCGCAGAAAAAGGCGAGCTGGCGTTTGGCACGGTGGATTCCTGGCTAATTTACAAACTCTCGGGCGAACACATCACGGACACCAGTAATGCCTCGCGTACGATGCTGTTCAATATTCATACGCTGGACTGGGATGATGAGCTGCTGGAGATCTTGCGCATTCCGCGCGCGATTCTGCCGACCGTGGTGCCCAGCAGCGGCACGGCCGCTTATGCAGCGGAAGAATTTTTTGGGGCGCGTATTCCTATCGCTGGTATCGCGGGCGATCAACAAGCGGCGACCTATGGCCAGGCCTGTTTTCATCCAGGGATGGTGAAGAGCACCTACGGTACCGGTTGTTTCATTCTGATGAATACGGGTAAAGCGGTTGACTCGCATAATCAGTTACTGACCACCGTGGGATGGACGACCGGGCATTCCTCACCCAACAAAACTGATTACATGTTTGAGGGTGGGGTGTTCATGGGGGGTGCGACCGTGCAATGGCTCAGAGATGGCCTGGGCATCATCAAACAGTCGACCGATGTGGAAGCACTGGCTTCGTCGGTACCGGACAGCGACGGCGTTACGTTTGTGCCTGCTTTTTCGGGGCTCGGTGCGCCGCACTGGGATGCCTATGCGCGCGGTACCCTGCTAGGCATTACGCGTGGCACGACCGCTGGGCATATCGCGCGTGCGGCGCTTGAAGGCATCGCGTTTCAGACAGCAGATGTGATCGCCGCGATGCAAAAGGATTCCGGCACGGCGATTCGAGAATTACGTGTCGATGGCGGTGCGGCACGCAACAATCTGCTGATGCAGTTTCAAGCCGACATACTGAATGTCCCGGTGGTGCGACCGGAGGTCACCGAGACCACGGCATTAGGTGCAGGCTATCTTGCGGGTCTGGGGGTGGGTTACTGGTCTACGCAGGAAGAGATCGCTGCGCAGTGGCATGTGGAGCGGCGCTTCGAGCCCTTGATGCCGGCCGCTCAGCGCGAGGCCAAACTGGCTGTGTGGAAAGCGGCGATCGAGCGATCAAGCCGCTGGGCAGAGTAACGACAAGCAAACGTCAGTGCGCTGCGGTCTGTTCGATTCGGCTGCGGTAGAGCTGCTGATTCAGCCGTGAAAACAGCTGCAGCCGTTCTTCCGTGGCCGGCGCATACTCAATGACACTCAGTAGCTCTGGCAAGACAAGACACTGGCTGGCGTGATCCTGCGGTAGATGTGCGCTCAGCATCTCAAGATAGCTTTGCGTGAAGGCGGCGGGCAGATGAGGTACCAGGGCGGCGGCGTGCACTAGTCGGCGGCCCATGACCTCAGGGTGGGTATCGGGTAGATGATCCTGGACCTCCTCCACTAATAGCTTGGCAAGGCGGTCCGTGCCGAGCGTTCGACTCACGCCGCCTAATTTCACGATGAGTTTGATCATGGTGTCCCTATCGTGCAATTCACCCGCACTCAGCAATGCAAAAGCGATTTGTCGAGCATCGTCATCACGCTGGTCGGCCGTCGCTTCATCGCTCAGCCGCAGAAATTTGTCCAGGATGGAATCGGTCAGCTGTAGCGCATCATCCGAAGAAAGCAGGGAGGCCATCATCGCGAGATCCTCAAAGGCGTCGGCGCGTTCATTCGCACCCAGGGAAGACACTTTGTCGAGCTGGTGTTGAAGGTGCGCATATCTTTGCTCGGGCTGAAGCTGCCTTGCCAGCGACACCGCTTGAGTGAAATTTTCCATCGCGCTGCTGCGGGCGAGAGGTTCTGAAGGGACCCCATACCTTGAACTGTTGATGCGCGAACTACGATCCATCACGATTCCTTTCTGAGCGATGTACCGGTGGGTATGCGCGCCTTGTGGAACGTGGTGTTCTCGCGGGTTCCTTTGACGGGGTTTTCTTAGGCGCCTTGATGCTGGCAAATGATCTGAGTCAAACGGGCAGGCAACAAAAAGGCGGCCGATAGCCGCCTTTCGTGAGAAGCCTGTGGGATCAGTGCTTCCTGCGCAATTTTTGAATCGCGGCGAGCTGTGCCACTGCAATCGCCAGCTCAGCTTGTGCGACCGCGTAGTCAATATCGGATTCGCGATTGGTCATCGCTTCTTCTGCCATCTTTTTGACCTGATTGGCTTTGGCTTCGTCGAGGTCCTTGCCGCGGATGGCGGTGTCGGCCATGACGGTCACGGTCTTTGGTTGGACTTCGAGAATGCCGCCAGCGACGAAGACGAACTCTTCTTCTGCCTGACCCGGTACGCGGATGCGCACTGCGCCCGGCTTGATGCGGGTGATCAGCGGGGTGTGCTTCGGATAGATGCCCAACTCGCCTGCCTCGCCCGGCAGCGCGACGAATTCCGCAGGACCCGAGTAGATCTGCTCTTCAGCAGAAACCACATCAACCTGAATTGTGTTTGCCATAAAAAGCCTTTGTTGAAGCCAGTGCGTATGAATCGATCAGCGTTGTAGCCATGGGCTGTCCCGCCGCATGCGGCAGCGGGACAGGGGCATTACTGGATCTTCTTCGCTTTTTCGATGGCTTCGTCGATCGTGCCCACCATATAGAACGCCTGCTCGGGAAGATGGTCGAGCTCGCCGGAAGCGATCATCTTGAAGCCCTTGATCGTTTCTTTCAGCGGCACGTACTTGCCCGGCGAACCGGTAAACACTTCGGCCACATGGAAAGGCTGCGACAGGAAGCGCTGCATCTTGCGCGCGCGTGCCACGACCAGCTTGTCTTCCGGTGCGAGTTCGTCCATGCCCAGAATCGCGATGATGTCGCGCAGTTCCTTGTAGCGCTGCAGCGTGCCCTGAACGGCACGTGCGGTGTCGTAGTGCTCGGGGCCGACGACATTCGGATCGAGCTGACGCGAGGTCGAATCCAGCGGATCGACGGCGGGATAGATACCCAGCGCAGCGATGTCACGCGACAGAACGACGGTGGAGTCAAGGTGCGCGAAGGTGGTTGCAGGCGATGGATCGGTCAAGTCATCCGCAGGCACGTACACGGCCTGGATCGAGGTGATCGAGCCCACCTTGGTGGAAGTAATACGCTCTTGCAGACGACCCATTTCTTCGGCCAGCGTCGGCTGATAACCCACGGCGGAAGGCATACGGCCGAGCAGCGCGGACACTTCGGTACCGGCCAGGGTGTAGCGGTAGATGTTATCGACGAAGAACAGCACGTCACGACCTTCGTCGCGGAAGGATTCTGCAATGGTCAGGCCAGTCAGCGCGACGCGCAGACGGTTGCCCGGCGGCTCGTTCATCTGACCGTACACCATCGCGACTTTGGACTTGGTGAAGTCATCGGTGTTGACGACGCCGGCTTCGATCATCTCGTGATAGAAGTCGTTACCTTCACGGGTACGCTCACCGACGCCGGCGAACACGGACAAACCCGAGTGCGCTTTGGCGATGTTGTTGATGAGTTCCATCATGTTCACGGTCTTGCCCACACCCGCACCACCGAACAGGCCAACCTTGCCGCCTTTGGCGAACGGGCACACGAGGTCAATCACCTTGATGCCGGTTTCGAGCAGTTCTTGGGAAGGGGACAATTCGTCATAGGCTGGGGCGGCGCGGTGGATCGATGCGGAGCGCTCCATGCTGACGGCACCGCGCTCATCGATCGCATTGCCGAGCACGTCCATGATGCGGCCGAGGGTCGCTTGTCCGACCGGCACGTTGATTGGTGCGCCGGTGTTCTTGATGACCATGCCACGGCGCAGACCGTCGGAGGAACCCAGCGCAATCGTGCGCACAATGCCATCACCCAGCTGCTGCTGCACTTCGAGCGTGAGCTCTGAGCCGTCCATTTTCAGTGCGTCATAGATCTTGGGCATCGCATTGCGCGGAAATTCAACGTCAACCACAGCGCCAATACACTGAACGATTTTGCCTTCAGCCATTTTCGTTCCTTCAATTAAAAATTAGGTTTCGATTCTTTGAAAATCCGGTGGCAGCGATTACACCGCTGCCGCGCCAGCGACGATTTCGGACAGCTCTTTGGTAATGGCGGCCTGACGGGTCTTGTTGTAGACCAGCTTGAGCTCGGCGATCACATTGCCGGCGTTGTCGGTGGCGGCCTTCATGGCCACCATGCGCGCCGACTGCTCGGAGGCCATGTTCTCCACCACGGCCTGATAGACCAGCGCTTCGGCATAGCGAAGCAGAAGCTCGTCGATCACGGACTTGGCATCGGGCTCGTACAGGTAATCCCACGAGTAGCTGTTGATCGGCTCCATCTTGTCGGCGGTCAGCGGCAGCAACTGCTCGAACACCGGCTCCTGTTTCATGGTGTTGATGAAACGGGTGTAGCAGATGTAGACCGCATCAAGCTGCTCATCGTCATAGGCGTCGAGCATGATCTTCACCGGGCCAATCAGCTGCTCAAGGTGCGGCGTGTCGCCCATGTTGACGGCCTGCGACACGACTTTCGCGCCGATGCGGTTCATGAAGCCCAGGCCCTTGTTGCCGATGCAGACGACTTCGATCTTGTTGCCTGCGGCCTCGAACTCTTTCATTTTGTTCGTCACCTGACGCAGCGCGTTGGTGTTCAGGCCGCCGCACAGACCTTTGTCGGTCGTGACGACAATGATGCCGATCTTCTTGCTCTTCTCGTGCTTGACGAGGAAGGGATGCGTGTACTCCGGATTCGCCTGGGCTAAATGCGCCGAGACGGTGCGGATTTTTTCGCTGTACGGACGGGCCGACCGCATCCGCTCCTGCGCCTTGCGCATTTTGGACGCGGCGACCATTTCCATCGCCTTGGTGATCTTCTTCGTATTTTCTACGCTCTTGATCTTGCCGCGTATCTCTTTACCTGCAGCCATTGCTTATGCTCCCGGGTTGAGATCAGAACGTTTTCTTGAAGTTTTCGATCGCCGTGGTCAGCACAGCCTCATCTTCTTTGGACAGTTGCTTGCTGTCTTCGATACGCTTGAGCAGTTCGGCATTGCTGGTCTGCAGGAACTTGTGCAGGTCATGCTCGAAGCCGAGTACGTCTTTCACTTCGATATCGTCGAGGAAGCCTTTGTTCACCGCGAACAGCGACACGGCCATCAGCGATACGGGCAGCGGTGCGTACTGTGCCTGCTTCAGCAGTTCGGTCACGCGTGCGCCACGATCGAGCTGCTTGCGGGTCGCCTCATCAAGATCGGATGCGAACTGCGCGAACGCGGCGAGTTCACGGTACTGCGCGAGGTCCGTACGGATACCGCCGGACAAGCCCTTGATCACCTTGGTCTGCGCCGCACCACCGACACGCGACACCGAGATACCGGCGTTAATCGCGGGACGAATACCCGAATTGAACAGCGAGGTCTCGAGGAAGATCTGACCATCGGTAATCGAGATCACGTTGGTTGGAACGAAGGCGGACACGTCGCCGGCCTGCGTTTCAATGATGGGGAGCGCGGTCAGCGAACCCGTCTTGCCCTTGACTTCGCCGTGAGTGAAATGCTCGACGTATTCGGGGTTCACGCGCGCGGCGCGCTCGAGCAGACGCGAGTGGAGATAAAACACGTCGCCGGGGAAAGCTTCACGGCCCGGGGGACGACGCAGCAGCAGCGACACCTGACGATACGCCACCGCCTGCTTGGAGAGATCGTCATAAATGATCAACGCATCCTGACCGCGATCACGAAAGTATTCACCCATCGCACAGCCGGAATACGCGGACACGTATTGCATCGCTGCGGATTCGGAAGCGGACGCAGCGACGACGATGGTGTAGTCGAGAGCGCCATGCTCATCGAGCGCGCGCACGACGTTTTTGATCGACGAGGCCTTCTGGCCGATCGCGACGTAGATACAAGTGACATCCTGGCCGCGCTGGTTGATGATGGTATCGATCGCGACCGCGGTCTTGCCGGTCTGACGGTCGCCAATGATCAGCTCGCGCTGGCCACGGCCGATGGGCAACGCCGGGAGCGATCTTTTCGATCGGAGCCGACAGCTTGGCATTGATCGGGCCCTTGCCATCAATGGGCTGACCCAGCGCGTTGACAACGCGGCCGCGCAGTTCGGGGCCGATGGGCACTTCCAGAATGCGGCCGGTGCACTTGACGGTATCGCCTTCGGAGATGTGCTCGTAGTTACCGAGAATAACGGCGCCCACCGAGTCGCGCTCGAGGTTCAGCGCGAGACCAAAGGTGTTGCCGGGGAATTCGAGCATCTCGCCCTGCATCGCGTCGGACAGCCCGTGGATGCGGCAGATACCGTCGGTCACGGAGATCACGGTGCCCTGATTGCGGATTTCGGCACCCGCGCCGAGGCCCTGAATCCGGCTCTTGATCAGCTCGCTGATTTCAGACGGGTTGAGTTGCATGTTAGCTCCTGATTGGTTGAGATCGGCGCGGTACGCTGTCTCGCAATGTCAAAATGGTTTTAGCCCTAGCTCAGGCCACCAGCGCGGTGTGCATGCGCTGCAGGCGCGCGCTCACGGACTGATCGAGCACTTCATCGCCGACGGTGACGCGCACGCCGCCGATCAGGCTGCTGTCCACGGATACGGTGGCGACGAGCTTGCGACCGAATTTCTTTTCGAGTGCCGTCACCAGTTCATTCACCTGCGTCGCGTCCATCGGATAGGCGCTGACGATCTCGGCATCCGCGGTGCTCTCGTGAGCGTTTTTCAGGTCAT
This sequence comes from Pseudomonadota bacterium, assembly GCA_041182625.1. Classification (GTDB taxonomy): domain Bacteria; phylum Pseudomonadota; class Gammaproteobacteria; order Burkholderiales; family Burkholderiaceae_D; genus Pernthalerella. The sequence continues at coordinate 31,190 of JBEGNF010000023.1, forward strand.
GGAACTGGTGTTCGATTTCTGGCAGCAGCGCAAGACGCCCGTTGTCGGCCAGCATGCCGATGAAGTTTCTCGCCTCGGCATCGACGGCTGTTTTGAGCGCGGCGAGGAAGGTCTCGATGACGACTTGTCGCGGCACGCGCGGGTCGTGCGCCATGTCCTGAAAATCGGGCACGGCGGCGACCTGCGCCATCTCGGAGAGTAGGTCGGCCCAGGCGTTCAGCTTGGCGGGCAGTGCGACGCGAAACAGCGCCTCGGCATAAGGACGGGCAATCGTTGCGAGTTCGGCCATGATTACAGCTCGGCTTTCAGTTGATTCAGCAGATCCGCATGGGCTGCGGCGTTCACCTCGCGGCGGAGAATCTGCTCTGCGCCCTTGACGGCGAGCGCAGCGACATCGTCACGCAGGTGATCGCGCAGGCGAATGGCTTCCGCAGCGGCTTCATGGCGTGCGGCCTCGATAATGCCGGCAGCTTCCTCCATGGCGTGCTTCTTCGCCTCTTCGACGATTTCGGCGGCGCGACGCTCGGCGTCGACGATGCGCTTTTGTCCTTCTTCATGGACCTGCTGCAGTTCGACCTGCACGCGCTTTTCGGCCACGGCCAGTTCATGCTTGCCGCGTTCTGCCGCAGCGAGGCCCTCCGAAATGCGCTTGGCACGTTCGTCGAGCGTTTTCATCAGCGGTGGCCACACAAACTTCATGGTGAACATCGCGAGGATGAAAAAGACGACAAACTGCGCAAACAGAGTTGCGTTTAAGTTCACGGTAGTTTCCTTCTCAAATTGACAGACGCCGGGGCATATCCCCGGCACGATGAGAATTCAGAAATTAACCAGCGAACGGGTTTGCGAAAGCAAACATCATCGCGATACCGACGCCGATCAGGAACGCAGCGTCGATCAGACCTGCGAGCAGGAACATCTTGGTCTGCAGGCTGTTCATCAGCTCAGGCTGACGTGCGGATGCTTCGATGAACTTGCCACCCATGATGCCAATACCGATGCACGCGCCGATAGCGCCCAGACCGATGATCAAACCGCATGCCAGTGCAACGAGAGCGACGTTAGTCATGAAAACTCCTTAGATAGTCAAAGTCAAAAATTCAAAAGCAAAACCCGGATACTGCAAAACCGGTCAGTGACCCTCATGTGCCTGGCCGATATACACCAGCGTCAGCATCATGAAGATGAAAGCCTGCAACAACACGATCAGAATATGGAAGATCGCCCAGATCGAACCCGCCACGATATGCATGCCGAATCCCCACCAGGTGGCGGTCGAGCCGAGCAGCGCAATCAGCAGGAACACGAGTTCGCCGGCGTACATGTTGCCGAACAGTCGCATGCCCAGCGACACCGTCTTGGCGACGAATTCGATGATGTTCAGGCCGAGGTTGGCGATCCACAGCGCAGGATGTGCGCCAAATGGTGCGCAGAACAGTTCATGAATGAACCCGCCCAGGCCTTTGATCTTGACGTTGTAATAGAGCATGAGCGCGAGCACACCGACCGCCATGCCGAGCGTGCCGTTCAAATCGGCTGTCGGGACAATGCGGAAATGCGGGTCAGCGCCGAACAAACGGAAAATGCCGGCAAACAGATCAACCGGGAGAAAGTCGAGCGAGTTCATCAGGAATACCCAGACAAACACGGTCAGCGCCAGCGGAGCGATGAAGCTGCGATCGCCGTGCACGATGTTCTTGGCTTGATCGTTGACCATCTCGACGATCATTTCGACGAAGGCTTGGAAGCGTCCCGGCACACCTGCGGTCGCGCGGCGCGCGGCGTAGATCATCAGGCTCAGACCGACCACGCCCATCAACACCGACCAGAACACGGTGTCGAGGTTGATGATGCTGAAGTCGACGATTTTGTCCTGGTGCTTGGTGGAGAGGTGGCCCAGGTGATGAACGATGTACTCAGAGGCGGTGGGTGCGTGCGCCGCTCCGTCTGCTGCCGTTTCTGCTGCCATGTCAGTGCCTAAACAATAAGATGATGTAACTTTTCAGCGCGACGATGAAGGCGGCGATCAGCGCCAGCCAGTTCAGATCGCGGTACCACCAGACGACTGCGGCGAGCAGCGCAACCGTCAGTACAATTTTGGTGAACTCGCCGAAGAAAAACGTCAACGGGCTCAGGCTTCCCGGCCCCATCACGCCGATATACAGGCGGAGCGCGAACAAGGCGTTTGGCACCACACAACACAGTCCTCCCAGCAGCGCCGACAGCAGAGCGTGCTTTCCGCCAACCAGACCGGCCACCGCGGCAGCAAACAGGGTCGTTGCCAGCTGGGTCAGTACCAGGCGCAGCATGGTGACGTTTTTGTCGGTCCGGAGATCTCTGGCGCGCCTTCGGGTTGGTGCGGAAGGGCCTCGAGGTGGAATGTGTCCCGTGAAACCGCAAGATTATACGAGCTTTTGATAATTCGCGTCAAATACTTGCCCACTGGACAGGCTTGCGCGCGGTCAACTTGTCACCCGGTTGTCGTGACATCCGCGCGTGTTCGCCCTTGTCATTGTTGAACTGCGCTGATGAGGGTTGGGCCGCCAAGGATCACTGCGAACGAAGGCGGGCTATCAGCCCGTCGAGCTGGTCGAGGTTGGCAAAGGCAAGGATCAATTCACCTTTGTTCCGCGCATTCGCCTTGATGCTTACCGAAGTGGCAAGCGCGTCGGAAAGTTCTTCTTCGAGGCGCGCGAGATCTCGGGATTTTTCTTTGGGCGTGGCCTTGCTTGTGGTGGTCTGGCCGGTGGTCGTGCGCACCACCAGTTTTTCTGCGTCACGCACCGACATGCGCTTGGCGATGATTTCATTGGCCAGTGCGATCTGCGTCGCCGAATCCACGGCCAGCAGCGCGCGTGCATGGCCCATGTCGATATCGCCCGCCATCAGCATCGCTTGCACGGGTTTGGCAAGATTCAACAGCCGCAGCAAATTCGAGACCGCACTGCGAGAGCGGCCGACAGAGTCTGCGGCTTGTTCATGCGTGAAGCTGAAGTCTTGGATCAAGCGCTGAATGCCTTGTGCCTCTTCCAGTGGGTTGAGGTCTTCGCGCTGCATGTTTTCGATCAGCGCCATTGCCGCAGCCGCCTGATCATCGACCTCTTTGATCATCACCGGCACTTCGGTGAGTCCGGCCAGCTGCGCTGCACGGAAGCGGCGCTCGCCGGCAATGATCTCGTGCGTCACGCCGTTCGTGCCATGGGAGATGGGACGCACCAGCAAGGCTTGCAACAGTCCCTGCGCACGAATTGAATCGGCGAGCTCGTTGAGCGCACCTTCATCCATGCGGGTGCGCGGCTGGTATTTGCCCGCCTGTAGCGCCATGACCGGCATGGTGGCAGTGGATGCGGTGACTTTCGTGGCCTCAGGACTGAAGTCGGCGGCGCTGCCCCCGAGCAGGGCTTCAAGGCCTCTGCCGAGGCCTTTGGGTTTTTTACTGACCATGGGTTGATGTCTTCCTTTTCTTTCTTCCGTAGGTTTTATCGATGCGCAGGCGGGTGGCGGTCATGGCGGTATCAGCCTATGCGTTCGACGAGTTCCTGACCAAACGCGATATAGGCTTGTGCACCTTTTGCAGCGGCATCGAAGATCACGCCGGGCACACCATAAGACGGCGCCTCGGCTAGGCGTACATTGCGCGGGATGATGGTCTTGAAGACCTTGTCACCAAAATGTTGCTCCAGCTGCGCAGAGACCTGCTGGGACAGCATCATGCGCGGGTCGAACATGACGCGTAGCAGACCGATGACTTGCAGATCAGGGTTGAGTTTCGCGTGAACGATCTTGATGGTGTTGACCAAGTCGGACAATCCTTCCAGCGCGTAATACTCGCACTGCATGGGAATGATCACGCCATGCGCTGCGCACAGCCCATTCAGTGTGAGCATAGACAGCGCCGGCGGACAATCGATCAGAATGAAATCGTACTCATCTTTCACGGCAGCGAGCGCCTGTTTCAGTCGTAATTCGCGCTGCTCCAATTCGACCATCTCGACCTCGGCACCGGCGAGTTCTCGATTGGCTGGCAGTACATCAAAATGGCCAGTCTCTGAGGTCTTTGTCGCAGCCCGCACATGACCCATGCCGAGCAAGACCTGATAGACCGAGCTTCCCAGACCGGCTTTGTCGATGCCGGCGCCCATGGTCGCATTGCCCTGCGGATCAAGGTCGATCAGTAGCACGCGCTTTTTCAGGTTTGCGAGTCCGGCAGCGAGATTGACGGCGGTCGTGGTTTTGCCGACGCCGCCTTTCTGGTTCGCGATGCAGAATATCTTGGCCATAGTGATTGTCGTGGTTGGTTTTTATGGTGATGCGTGGAGCGCCTGTTACGTGTTGGTTTGCTTTGTCACGCGCGCTGTGTTTTCAGATACACCAGATGCCGCTGCGCTTTCATGCCTGGCACCTGCAAGCGTTCAATGTTGTGCAGCACCCATCCTGCGGGCAAGGCGGCAAGTTCGGTGTCGCTCACTTCTGCCTGGCCTTTTAACGCGATAATCTGCCCCTGCTCTGCCAGCAAATGGCCTGACCAGTCGACGAAATCTTTCAGCTCCGCGAAAGCGCGTGAAGTGATCACGTCGAATTTGTTGTCATCTTTTAGCTGCTCCACGCGACCGGTATGTACCTGCACGTTGTTCAGTGCAAGCTCTGCTTTCACTTGCGTGAGAAAGGCCGTCTTCTTTTGCACGGTATCGATCAGGTGCACTTGCATCTGCGGCGCTGCCTGCTGCGCCCAGATAGCCAGCACGAGGCCTGGCAATCCGCCACCTGATCCGACATCGAGCACGCGCGTCGCGCCGACATACGCATGCAGCGCGGCCATGCAGTCGAGCAGGTGCTGTGTCAGCATCTGTTGCGGGTCGCGCACGGCGGTCAGGTTGTAGACCGCATTCCACTTGGCCAGTAGCGCAAGATACGCAAGCAACTGTTCGATTTGCGACTCGCTCAGCGCAAGCGATAAGTCGATCGCACCGGACCTCAGGGGTTCTCGCAATGCCTCGATATCGGTGGCCATTCAAGCGGCATCCGGATTGTCATTGGCTGCGGCAAACTGCCGGAATCCGCCCTTCTTCAAATGCACCAGCAACAGCGAAATCGCGGCGGGGGTAACGCCAGCGATGCGCGAGGCTTGCCCCAGTGTCTCGGGACGGTGCTGCTGCAGTTTCTGGCGGACTTCCATGGACAGCGCGTGCACGCTCATGTAGTCCAGTTCGTCTGGCAGCTTGAGGTTTTCGTAGTGCTCGTGGCGCTCGACTTCTTTGGCTTGTCGATCGATGTAGCCGGCATACTTGACCTGGATCTCGACTTGCTCGGCTACTGCCGGATCAAGCCCGGGATGATCGAATCGGCGGCCATCGACCGTGGTCAGGCTCATCAGGCTGTCGTAACGGACATTCGGCCGACGCAGCAGGTCTGTGAGTGCGTACTCTCGCTCCATGGCTTTGCCCAGAACGCGCTCTGCCTCAGCATCGGCAATGATCTTGGGATTGACCCAGGTCGATTTCAGGCGCTCGAGCTCGCGCGCGATGGCCTCGCGGCGACGTTCGAATGCTTCCCATTGCGCGTCTCCGACGCACCCTAGCCGCCGGCCGATGTCGGTCAGCCGAAGATCGGCATTGTCCTCGCGCAGACTCAGCCGGTACTCGGCGCGACTGGTGAACATGCGGTACGGCTCCTGGACGCCCTGGGTCACCAGGTCGTCGACCAGCACGCCGAGGTAGGCTTGGTCACGACGGGGCAACCAGGGCTCGCGCCCCTGCGTCTGCAGTGCGGCGTTCAACCCGGCGAGCAAGCCTTGTGCGGCCGCTTCTTCATAGCCGGTGGTGCCATTGATCTGCCCGGCAAAGAACAAACCGCGGATGGCCTTGGTCTCGAGCGAGGCTTTCAGGCCGCGCGGATCGAAGTAGTCATATTCAATCGCGTAACCGGGCCGCAGAATATGGGCATTTTCCAGGCCGCGCATGGAGCGCACCAGCGCCAGCTGCGCATCAAATGGCAGGCTGGTCGAAATGCCGTTCGGGTAGAACTCGTGCGTCGTCAGCCCCTCAGGCTCGAGGAAGATCTGATGGGAATCCTTATCCGCAAACCGATGAATCTTGTCTTCGATCGAGGGGCAATAGCGCGGCCCGACGCCTTCAATTACTCCGGTAAACATGGGGCTGCGGTCCAGCGCGCCGCGAATGATGTCATGCGTCTGCAGATTGGTGTGGGTAATCCAGCACGGCCGCTGCTCCGGGTGCATCTGCGCATTACCCATGACGGAAAACACCGGCACCGGATCGTGGTCGCCCGGCTGCTCGGTCATCACCGAAAAATCGATGCTGCGGCCGTCGATACGCGGCGGCGTACCGGTTTTCAGCCGGCCCTGCGGCAAACTCAACTCTTTGAGGCGCGCGGAGAGCGACATGGCAGGGGGATCCCCCGCCCTGCCCGCAGAATAATGATTGAGGCCGATGTGAATTTTTCCGTCGAGGAAGGTACCTGCCGTCAGCACCACCGCGCGCGATCGGAAACGTATGCCCGCCTGCGTTACTGCGCCGGTGACCCGGTCGCCCTCCACCATCAAATCGTCGACGGCCTGCTGAAATAGCCAGAGATTCGGCTGGTTTTCGAGCCTGGAACGTATCGCCTGCTTGTAGAGCAAGCGGTCTGCCTGCGCCCGGGTTGCGCGCACGGCCGGGCCTTTGGACGAATTCAGGATGCGGAACTGTATACCTGCCTCATCGGTGGCAATCGCCATCACGCCGCCCATCGCATCGACTTCGCGCACCAGATGCCCTTTGCCTATGCCGCCGATCGACGGATTGCACGACATTTGCCCCAGGGTCTCGATGTTATGCGTCAGGAGCAGCGTTTTTTGCCCTGTTCGCGCAGCCGCCAGCGCCGCCTCGGTACCCGCATGGCCGCCGCCAACGACAATCACATCAAATTCAGAGGGAAATTCCATGGAGCCCGGCTGCGCAAGGAGGAAATGCGGAGGCTGGATTATAAGGGCATTTGTCTGAGCCAAACCCGCCGCGCGCTGCTCAGACCAAAATTCTGCTCGGGAAACGCCAAATGATTCCCTGTGTTACGACAAGGAAGTGCGACGGTGCCACACGGCACCTAGCAACATCAAGGACTTGGGGACGCTGCGCTGGCAGCGGATGTACTGGTTTTCCTCGATCAGCGCCCTCCTACGGATGGTTAGCCAGGGATGTGCTGTGAATAGGCTGTGAATTTGTTGTGGATGACCTGTGGATCAGCTGTGCATAAGCGGATGGGCTGCCGCGATTGTTTCACGTGGAACCCAAACATCGCTCCGCCCGAAGGCTCGCCACATGTTTCACGTGGAACCATCAGCCTCTGAAAAATGCGTCGTAGCCCGTCTTGATGATCAACAGCCCGACCACTAGCAAGAACAACTTGCGGACAAAGCTTGTGCCGCCCTTCAACGCCAGGTGCGTGCCGATAATGGATCCAAAGATATTGCAACAGGCCATGAATAAGCCCAATGGCCAGATCACGTATCCCGCCGCCGCAAACCAAGTCAGCGCAGCAAAATTGCAGGCGACATTGACGACTTTGGCAATGGCTGACGCTTGCAGAAAATCGAGGTGAAAAAAGCGGACGAACATAAAGATCAGAAAGCTGCCGGTGCCGGGGCCAAACAATCCATCATAGAAACCTATCAGTGCCCCGGTCAGCAAGGCCAAACCTAGGCGCTTGTCAGACTGCCCGTCTGCCAAAGACTCACTGCCAAAAGATTTCCGGCGGAAAACATACACCGCCACTGCGAATAGGATAAACGGTAGCGCTTTGCGTAAGATCTCTTGGGGAAACAGTGATACGGCGCGCGCGCCCAAAAATGCGAACACCAGCGCAGCCACGGACGCAGGAAGCGCGATGCTCCAGAGCAAGGTCAGCCGTTTCGCGTAGCTGCGGGCGGCAAACGCCGTGCCCCAGATAGCCGCCAGCTTGTTCGTGCCGAACAGCGTCGAGGGCGCGGCTTGTGGGAAAACGCTTAACAACGCGGGGAGTTGAATCAGGCCACCGCCGCCGACGACCGAATCAATCAGCCCAGCCAGCACCGCCGCGAGCCCAAGTAACAGGTAATCGCTGGTCAGGATTTCCAAATGGCACGCCCCCGAATGGCGATGATGTCGCGATTGTTAGTGAGCACTATCGCGATTCTCTTTTGTTGGTCGGCTATGTAGACAGGGTGGCGGGCAACGGTGCCGCATGAGCCTGGCGCTCCGCACGGATCAGCGCCGCGGTTTTGTCGGCAATCATGATAATCGGCGAGTTCGGATTGCCCGACGTAATCAGTGGCATCACCGACGCATCGACGACTCGCAGCCCAGCCACACCCCGCACGCGCAGACGGGAATCGACCACGGCCATGGCGTCGTCCTCCCTGCCCATCTTGCAGGTGCCGACCGGATGGAAAATCGTGGTTCCAATATTCCCCGCCGCAAACGCAAGTTCTTCATCGGTTTGGAATTGCGGCCCCGGCATGAACTCTTCCGGCGCGTATCGTTGCAGGGCCGGTGCGCGAACGATGCGACGCGTGATCGATAAGGAATCTGCAGCCACTTGTCGATCTTCGGCGGTGCTCAGGTAATTGGGCGCGATCACCGGTGCTGTCTGCGGATCGCCGCTGACAATCCGCACATGTCCTCGCGCGGTCGGCCGAAGGTTGCAGACGCTTGCCGTGAATGCAGGGAAATCATGCAGAGGCTCACCGAATTTGTTCAGCGACAGCGGCTGCACATGATATTGAATGTTCGCTGACGTTTGCGATGGATCAGACTTTGTAAACGCGCCCAACTGCGATGGCGCCATCGACATTGGGCCGCTGCGATTCAGCGCATACTCCAGACCGATCTGGAGCTTGCCGAGCCAGCTGTTCGCCATCGTATTCAGCGTCTTCACGCCCTGTACCCTGAACGCCATTCGCAACTGCAAATGGTCTTGCAGGTTTTCTCCCACGCCGGGTAATGGCGTGACCACCGGGATCTGGTGCTGCGATAACAACGCCGAGGATCCCACGCCCGACAACTGCAGTATCTGCGGCGACCCGATCGCGCCGGCGCTCAGCAGCGTCTCGTGCGCCGCCTCGGCAAACCAATGCTGACCGCCGCCGGTGAACTCGACGCCTCGACAGATCGCCCCCTGCGCGGTTTTTTCGATGCGCAGCTTGTGCACATGGCAGCCGGTCATGATGTCGAGATTGCCGTGGCGACTTTTCACCGAACGCAAAAATGCTTTCGCTGTATTCCAGCGTATGCCACTGCGCTGGTTCACTTCAAAATAACCGCAACCTTCATTGTCGCCACGATTGAAATCGTCGATGGTCGGAATGCCCGTCTGCGCTGCCGCCTCACGAAACGCATCAAGGATCTCCCAGCGCAACCGTTGCTGCTCAACACGCCATTCGCCGCCTGCACCATGAAAGCCGTTGGCGCCCGCATGATAGTCTTCCGTCTGCTTGAAGATCGGCAGCACATTCTGCCAGCGCCAGCTGTCATCACCGGTCAGCTCGGCCCATGCCTCGTAGTCACGCGTCTGCCCGCGCATGTAGATCATGCCGTTGATCGACGAGCAACCACCCAACACCCTGCCGCGCGGGTAGATCAGGCTGCGTCCATTCAGGCCGGGATCCTGTGCGGTGCGATAACGCCAGTCGGTACGCGGATTGTCGATACAGTACAAGTAGCCGACCGGGATGTGTATCCACACATAGTCGTCCTTCCCTCCGGCCTCGATCAGCAGCACCGAGACACCGGGATCTTGCGTCAGCCGGTTCGCCAGCACGCAGCCCGCTGTGCCTGCGCCGATGATGATGTAGTCGTACTTGCCCGCAGACTGCGGCGATGAAGACGCTTGCATCTCGACCTCCCGCGCTTACTTCGCGACTGGCATCGTGAACTCTGCGCCCTTGCCTATCGACTCCGGCCAGCGCTGCATGATGGACTTGTACCGCGTGTAGAAACGCACGCCCTCTTCGCCATAGATGTGCGCATCACCAAACAGCGACCGCTTCCAACCTCCGAACGAGTGCCATGCCATCGGCACAGGAATAGGCACATTCACACCCACCATGCCTGCTTCAATGCGGCGAGAAAATTCGCGGGCGGTATTACCATCCGATGTAAACAACGATACGCCATTACCGAACTCATGGCGGTTGATGAGATCAATCGCTGCACCCAAATCAGCAACCCGCACCACACACAGCACGGGACCAAAGATCTCTTCCTGATAAATGGACATGTCGGTAGACACCTGGTCGAACAAAGACCCGCCGAGGAAGAAGCCCTGCTCATGGCCCGGCACCTGTAATCCGCGACCATCCACCAGGAGCTTTGCGCCTGCCTTCACGCCTTGCTCGATATAGGATTCAATCTTTGCCTTGTGCGCCGCCGTCACGACGGGGCCCATCTCGGCATCCGGCTCCATGCCATTTCTGACTTTGAGCGCCTTCACACGTGGCACCAGCGCATCCACCAACTTGTCTGCGACGCTGCCTACGGCCACGGCCACCGAAATCGCCATGCAACGCTCACCCGCCGAGCCGTAAGCTGCGCCGATCAGTGCATCGACTGCCTGATCAAGATCGGCATCCGGCATGACGACCAGATGATTTTTCGCGCCGCCCAGCGCTTGCACGCGCAGCGGATACGCGCCTTTGCGGCGAGCGCCCTCGGTATAGATATATTCGGCAATCGGCGTCGAGCCGACAAAAGACACCGCCTTGACGTCCGGATGATGAATCAAGGTGTCTACCGCAAGCTTGTCACCCTGAACCACATTGAACACGCCATCCGGCAAGCCCGCTTGCTTGAAAAGCTCCGCAAGCATCAATGACGGGGACGGGTCCCGCTCGGAAGGTTTCAGCACAAAGGTATTCCCGCAGCCGATCGCCACAGGTGCCATCCATAAGGGCACCATCACAGGAAAATTGAAAGGTGTAATACCGGCAGTCACCCCCAACGGCTGCCTCAGCTGCCAATTGTCGATCCCACCGCCAATATTGTCCGTGAACTGTGTCTTCAGTAGCTGAGGCATGCCGCAAGCGAATTCAACGATCTCCAGGCCACGGACCACTTCACCCTTTGCATCGCTGAACACCTTGCCATGCTCACGGGTGATCAACGCGGCTAATTCATCATGATGCTTCTCTATCAGCTCTTTAAACTTGAACAATACGCGTGCCCGTTTCAACGGTGCGGTGTCTGCCCATGCAGGGGCAGCCGCTTGCGCGGCCGCGACCGCAGCATTCACCTCGGCCTCACTGGCCAATGCCACTTCAGCAATGTCGACGCCGGTCGCGGGATTGAATACCGGCTGAGACCGACCGCTGGTAGACGCCACGATCTGGCCATTGATGTAATGAGAAACCGCTGCCCGCCTGCCTGTCATAAGTTTTCCTCTTCGTTGTAATGACTTTTTTGCAGAGTAGCCCAGAGAGCTTTCGCATATTCCGTGAGTCAGTATCAATGACTACCTGGGAGCCCATTATAAAGTTTCGACCAAGATTCACGTTGAACCCATGCCGCTTCGTCTTCTGTCTTTGACGCACACAGCAACCAAAACACCGTCATGGCTTCCGGACCCGGGCTGATGGATAAGTACCGCGAGACTTGACACTGCTACGCGCCACTACACTAGACAGTGAGCTGATCTTGTGGAAAAAGCTAGGGACAACTGTGGTCGGTAAAGTGGAAAACCCCATGGTTTGAAGTTTCCCTGATTTTTATGCAGAAGCTGTCCTGTGCTTACCGTACCCCTATTCAGACTTTATCTTTTCGCTAGTCATCTGAGCTAGAAGGGAAAATACCAGTTATCCACACAAAACGCCCTACCTTATCTACTACTACTAATTTGAAATAAAGCTTTAACAAACAAGATGAATTGAACACCCTGCATCGAAACGAAAAACAGGGCGTGGACAACGCTCTGGACAAACCGTGGATACTTTGTTGATAAACCCAGCCGATACGACAATAACACCGCCATGGTATGGTGCGCGATATGGGCTAAACTTCTGATGACACGTAGTACCAGTCTCGCTGCCACAAAGCGTTCACCTAGTTCGGCATGCAGGATCGCGCAGCTCAGTACGACTCCGAAAATGGGCTTAACGCCCCTGAGCTACGCAATTGCTCGCGCAACCACTGATGCCCCGGACTTCTCGCATCACGCTCATGCCACAGCATGTCAATATGAACTTCAGGCATAGGAAACGGTAATTCTTTTGCCACCAATGCGTTGGTCATCCCAGTCGCCGCAATGAGGTGGTGTGGCAGCACCATGATGAGATCGGAGTGTGCGACGACCTTGCCAGCGGTGAAAAACTGGTTCACCGTCAGCAGAATGCGGCGCTCTTTATTGAGAGATAACAAGGCATCATCCACTAAACCGCGAGCTCGGCCCGAAAAACTCACGAGCAGATGGTTGGCCTGACAATACGCCTCGAGCGAAAGATCTTTATTTGCCAGTGCATGTTCTTTGCGCATGACGCAGACGTATTGACTGGTATACAAACGCTCATGACGAATCGGGGTTTCTGTAGCACCTTGCAGTTGAGCTACCACTCCCGGGAAAAAACCGATCGCCAGATCAATATCTCCTCGCAAGAGCAATGGCCTTGGTTCGCGTGTCGTCAAGGGCATCATGCGGATATCAATACCTGGCGCATCTTTTTCAATCACCCGCACCAATGGCGGTAGTAGCAAGCCAGCGGTTGCATCGGCCATCGCCATTCTGAACGTCACATGCGCTTTTGCGAGTTCGAAGCTACGCGGCGCGACGGCCTCTTCAAGGTCTGCCAGTGCGCGCCTGACAGCGGGCCATAACGATTCCGCGCGAGCGGTCGGTTTGACACCGTGTGCGGTACGTATCAGTAACTCATCGCCCAGTGCATCTCTCAGCCGCTTTACCGCGTTTGATACGGCTGGTTGAGTCATGGCTAACCGGCTGGCCGCTCGGGTCAGGTTTTGCTCAGTCATGACGGCGTCGAACACCCGCAGCAAGTTCAAATCCAATGTCAAAAAGCTCATTTTTTTATCCAGGCGCTAGAGAATAGGCGGCTATGCGCATGTTATACGCAAAAAGTATTGCCGACATTTAAAAATATAATTGTATTTATATCTTAGCCCTGATTTATACTGCGGCGCAACATACTTACACTTACCTAAGACCATTTATGCAAACTACCCATTTTCCCTTCGCTTCAACCGCAGCCGTTCTCCGCTTATCGCACTGGTTTAGTGGTTTATTTGAGGGCCAATCCGCGGGCAACCCCAGTCTTGAGCAACGCGTCGACCACATTCATGCACTGCAGCGCATGGCACGCGATCTGGAAGCCAGCCAGCCCAACTTGGCCGCAGAATTGCGAAATTTCGTGGCCCGCTCTTAAGACGGACCGTGTCGCTCACCAACGCGTAGTCTCTGCGGCTGCCACGTCCCTACGACGTCTGACCCGCCCGAACCGGAGACCAACTAGCACGACGAGTGCTGCGCATGCAGCGAGCACCCCTCGCGTACCCACGACAGCCAGCGCGGCGCCGGCAGCGGCGACACCCAGTGCCTGACCGAGGAAGAAACACGACGCAAAAGCAGCGACCGCAGCGCCACGCCGCTCCGGCGCCATCTGCGTTGCATTGATTTGCAGCGTGTTATGAAGCATGTAAAAGCCCAAGCCGAAACCCGCGCACGCAGGGAACGCCAGCCACCAGACGGGCGTCAGCGCCAGCAGCAAGAGTGATACGCCCACCAGCAGCGTACCCCCATTGATCAAGCCCACTTCCCCGAGACGGCTGACTAAATACGGAGAGCGCATCGCAAAGATCAGACCACCTATCCCGAACAGCATCACCAACGACCCCGACGACGCGAGCGACAGGCCGTATACCGAGTGCAGATGGGCGGGAACGAAGGCCAAGGCGCCAAAGATGACAGCTCCTTCGAGCGATACGGTCAGCAGCACCTGCTGTGCCCACGCCACACGCAGCACGTGACGGAACTCGATGAACATTCGTCGAAAGCCGGACGCTTCGATGACATGCAATACACGCGCATGCGCGGGCAATGAGCGGTTAATGACATGCAAACCGACACTAGTGGCGGCGAACCACACCGCAATCAGAAAGAACGGAAAGCGCCAGCCAAAGTAATCAGCGCTCAAGCCGCCGACCACGACGCCAGCAGACAACCCAAGAATTTGACCGATCAGAAATTTTGCCAGCACCGGCTGGCGATGCTCGTATGGGACCACATCGCCGATCCATGCCATCGACAGCGGGATCACCGACGCCGCCATCGCGCCTGCCAGCGCGCGAGCGACTAGTAAGGCTGTGAAGTCCGGCATGAATGCACAAAGCAAGGCCGTCACACTGCAAGCAGCGCAACCATGTGCGACCACACGCACCTTGCCATAGCGATCCCCCAGGGGGCCAAACAACAGCTGCGAGACACCGTAGGCAAAACCGAATACGGTGACTACCCAGGAGGCCAGTGCAATACCAATGTCGAATTCATCAGCGAGCCGGATCAACATCGGGTCGGCGACCCGCATCGACATGCCACTCCCAAACGCGCCAACGGCCAATGCAATGATCGCGCGGCGGATCACCGGCGGCAATGTGTGCTCAGACCAAGATCGGGTAGTGTCAGTCACAGCACGCTTTCTTTTATACGGCTGCCGCATCGCAGACGACGGGACAGCGCCTTGTTATGGTTGCGCGAAGTATCGGGATCAGAGACTTTGCTCGCTTTCGAAACATCGCTGTTCGCCGCTGACCGGATCCATGAAGCGGAGCGATTTTGCCAGCAGCTTCAGCGGCTTGGTGAAATCATCCGCACCAGCCGGCCGAGGAACCGGATAAAACCCATCATTCAGCAGCGGCAAACCCAGCGCGTTCATGTGAACTCTGAGCTGATGCATTTTCCCGGTCAATGGATATAGCTGGTAGCGCGCAAGATCGCCCGAGTGCGAGACGCGTTCGATGCGGGTGAGCGCATTGGGCTCGCCATCGATCTCGCGCATCCTGAAGAATTGCTCATCGCGCACGATACGGCTGTGTCGTTCGACCGGAAACGATAATCCTGCATCAGCAGGAACCGCAGCAATGGCCTCGTACCGCTTTTCTACAGACCGTCGTCGGAACAGTGATTGCCAAAGACTGCGCGTTGCGGGATTTACCGATAGCATCATCACACCCGCGGTTTCGCGATCAAGACGATGAATCGGTGTCAATGTCTCAATGCCCGTCGATTTCTTCAAGCGAACCAGTAGCGTCTCGCGCAAAAACCGTCCACCCGGCGTCACTGGCAAAAAATGCGGCTTGTCGACGACGAGTAGCTCATCGTTCAGGAAAAGGATTTTTTCGTCGAACGGAATACGCGTTTCGAGTGCTCGCTCGCGGTAATAATAGACGGAGGCACCGCCGCGATAAGGGCTCTCGGGAGACAGGCGTTGGCCCTGCTCATCCACCACCTCGCCACGCGCGGCGCGCTCACCCCAGCGATGCGCCGGCACGTCAGGAAAACGGACAGCAAAAAACTCTCCCAGCGTCTTCCAGTGACCATGGGGCAGCCCCACCCTGCTGGCGGACACGCCGTCTCGCATGGGCAGGGGTGGAATTGGTGGGTGCATTTGAGCCGTGGCCAAGTCAGCAAGGAAGCACAGAGGAACATCTCGACGGCGGATTTTACTCAATTCCGCACATCATCCCGGCCGTTCTCTGGAACAGTATTCGGTGGGAGTGGCGCCCCTGTGTAGTAGCCTCAGGGGATAGATTAAGTCGCTGCAAAACAAGCAGATGCCTTATTGTAGGGGGATAAGCAGTTATTCATATCACGCCCAAGGTTTACCGATGAAAATCGCCCTACTTGATGATTACCAGGACCGTGTCCGCCATCTCCCCTGTTTCAGTCTGCTCGAGGGAATGGATGTCAAAGTGTTCAACCACAGTGCAAAAGGACTGGGCCAGCTGGCGATACGCCTGGCCGACGTGGAGGCGCTGGTGCTGATTCGTGAGCGAACCGCGATCACCCGCGCGCTGATCGAGAAACTGCCCAAGCTGAAGTTTATTGCTCAGACAGGACGCATCGGAGCGCATGTGGATCTGGCGGCTGCCGCAGCGCGCGGCATCACTGTCGTCGAAGGTAGCGGCGATCCGGTCGCGCCTGCGGAGCTCACCTGGGCACTGATACTGGCTGCTCGGCGGAAGATCCCGCAATACGCGTCGTTACTAAAGCAAGGACTGTGGCAAGCCAGTGCGATCGAGCCTGCGCGCAGCACATTGGGAAGCGCCTTGCACGGGCGTGTGATGGGTATCTGGGGCTATGGGCGCATAGGCCAACGGATCGCGCGCTACGCGCAAAGCTTCGGCATGACGGTGCTGGTTTGGGGCAGCGAAGCCAGCCGCAACCAGGCTGTCACGGACGGCTTTGGCGCGGCAAACAGCAAGAAAGCCTTGTTCGTCCAGTCCGATGTGCTCAGTCTGCATCTGCGGCTCTCCGACGCCACACGCCATGGTGTCGAGTACGAGGATTTGTCCTTGATGAAACCGGACGCGCTGATCGTCAATACCAGCCGCGCAGAACTGATTGCGCCGGGCGCCCTTGAGGCAGCCTTGCGCGAGGGGCGGCCCGGCGGCGCCGCGCTGGATGTGTTCGAGATCGAACCGTTGCCGATCAATGCGTCCATACTCCAGCTGGACAATGTACTGGCCACCCCGCATATCGGTTTCGTCGAGACCGACAGCTATGAGCGCTACTTCCGTCCGGCCTTTGAAGCCATCGTCGATTTCGTTCAGGGCAAGCCCGTGAACAATATCGCGCAAACCAAATGACAAGATGACCTCTCAAGCGCCGCCGCTCAGGCAAATCGTCAGCATCAATGTCGCCAAGGTGTCGCCCCTGTTCGTGAAAGACGGAGAGACCACCCATCGCATCATGTCGGGCATACGCAAGCAAGCGATGGGAACCCCGATGGGCGTGAGTTCATTGGGAATCGCTGGTGACGAGCAAGCCGACCTCAGCGTACATGGTGGACTGGACAAGGCGGTGTACCTCTACCCGCATGAGCATTACGCGTTCTGGAACGACGCTCGCGGACGCATGCTCAAGCAAACTACGGAGCTCTTGCCAGGGGCGATGGGCGAAAACCTGACGACCACAGGCGTGCTGGAGACCGATCTCTGGGTCGGCGATCGTTTGCAGATGGACGAGGTGATTCTCGAAGTGACCGAGCCACGTTCACCCTGCTACAAATTCGGAACAGTGATGGGTTATGCGCAGGCGCTCAAGCACATGCTGCAATCGGGTTATACCGGCGTCTACCTGAGAGTGATTCAAACGGGTGTATTGCGCGCCGGCGAACACATGATGCTCTTACCCGGTCAGCGCGAGCTCAGCATTGCGCAGATCAACGATCGGCGTCTGAAGGGACGTCAACGAGACTTGTTCTGATCAGACGCGACGCGTGGTTCGCATGCGGCAGGTGACGCCAGAGTTTGCTCCATCCCGGCGGCCATGGCAACGCCGGGCCGGAGTACGGTGCCACATGACTGCGCAGCGGGATGACAGGCAAATGATCCGGTACCGCGCCGTCGCGCACATCCCAGCCTAGCGAGTAGGTGTAGTTGGGCAGCAGCGCCTCGCAAACATCAGCGAACCATTGGGAGTGATCTTCATCGCGGCCCAGCGCGCGCGACAAGCCCTGCGGATCGAAGCGCGCTAGCGAAGACACCAGCTCATGTGCCGTGGCGCCGGGCGCATCACCCCAGCCCATCACAGGATTCAAATTGTATTCAGCGCCCGAACCGTACCAGCCCTCGCGCCAGCTTCGCTGCATCCATTGACGCGGACCGGTAAACAAATGCCAGCGCCAGTGCAAGCCCGAGGGCTTGGGCCAGCTATAGAGATAGAGGCGCTGATACCCCGCCTTGTGCAGCTCGCGCATCATCCCCATCAGTCGACCATGCGGCATGCGATCTGGTGACGAACGACGAAACTGGATTGGTTCGCCATCCGCATGTTGTACCTGATCGCAAGAGAGATTCAGGTCCAGGGTTCTTCCTTCGCTCGCAAAGCGTGCCGAGATCCATCCCGTCATCAGATTGACGGCAGTCACCACGCCATAGCCGCGATAGCGATGGAAGATCACAGTGCCGGGTGCAACGGGTTTCATGAATGAACTCGGGTTGTCATACAACAGACGACAGTGTATCCGACATTCTGCGCCGACTGCCGAGCGTTTATCGAGCGATCGCTCCGAAAATTGATAGAGAGCTTCGGAGCATTCTGACAGCTGAACCTCCGCAACTTCCCGTGCTGCAAATCATGCATAAGATCATGCCAACATAGCATTGGATTAAAGCGAATGGATCCTCTTACTATGCAGGTCCATCTTGTCTCGGATGGCGGGCAATCAGGTCGTTCCTCGCCTTGCTTGCCCTGCACTTTCGGAGTGGATTCATTCGGATCCACTCCTTTTTTTCGCCGTTCTTCGCCGGTGCCACCGCAGCAGAGTCATGATGACTCGCCGTCTTGGCCTTCAGGCTATGATGTACCCACCAACACTATCGCAGCAATTCAACCGGGACATCATGAGCTTGCGCATCATTGCCACTGGCGGCACCTTTGACAAACATTACGATCCGATCGCCGGCACGCTGGGATTTGCCGAGAGCGTATTGCCAGAAGCACTGAAACGCGCCCGGCTCACCGAGGCGTGTGCATTCGAGCCGCTGATGGCTATCGACTCACTGGACATGCAAGACCAGCACCGCGAGCAGATACTGGCCGCGTGCAAGCGCGCTGCCGAGAGCAGGATCGTGATCGTGCATGGTACGGACACGATGCGCGAGACGGCCGCCGTGATCGCCGGGGCCCAGTTACCCAAGACCATTGTGCTGACTGGCGCGATGGTTCCCTATCAGCTTGCTGGCTCGGATGCGATGTTCAACCTGGGCTCCGCAATCACCGCTGCGCATGTATCCAGGCCGGGCGTCTGGATTGCCATGCATGCCCAGGTATTCCCTTGGAATGAGGTTCGCAAGAACCGCGCGGTCGGTGTGTTCGAGCGCGCTGACTGAGTCTGAAATGAAAATGCTGGATAATTTACGCCAGCCATCTTTCATTCGCTAACGGGACCTCATGAATAACCAGCACCGTATGTTCGGCCTTGTACTGGCCGGCGCAATCGCCGTTCTCTCATCGCCGGCACTGTCGGCCTCATCGACGTTCCCTTTGCAGCCGCTGGCAGACAAGCCTGGGCGCCTTTCCATCAACGGTCTTGGCAAGGTCTTCTATGTACCTTCTACGCTCGATACCATTCAGTGGGGATATTTGCCGAACGCGACCACTGCACCGGTGCTGACCGTGCCCTCGGGCGCCACGGTGGTTTTTGATACGGTCTCGCACGAGGGCATTCTGGAAGATCAGGGTCGCGATCCGATCGCCTACTTTGGGAAGCATGGCGTCCCGGCGCGCATGGTGTTGAAGGACGCGGCTGCCATCACGCGCTCCAGTCTCGCGCATGATTTTTCAAAAGACGGACCTCACATCGTCACCGGGCCGGTGGCGGTTCAGGGTGCCGAGCCAGGGGATGTGCTGAAAGTCGACGTGCTCGCGGTCACGCCGCGCGTGCCCTATGGCGTGATCTCGAATCGTCATGGCAAAGGTGCGCTGCCGGGAGAGTTCCCTGAAGGTGCAAAGCCCGAGCCGGATGCGAGCGCTGCCGAGCCAGACAAATTTCATAATGTCTCGATCTTCACGCCGATCAGCAAAAATTCGCGCGGCCAGTGGGTGGGCATGATGAAGAACGCGCGTGGTGAGCCGGTCAGCTTTCCAACCGCCCCCTTCATTGGTGTGATGGGCGTCGCAGCGGATACATCGGAACCTGTTCACTCAGTGCCCCCCGGTGTCTACGGTGGCAATATGGATGTGAAAGATCTTGGCGCGGGTACGACGGTCTACCTGCCGGTCTTCGTGCCGGGCGCGAATTTCTATGCAGGCGATCCACACATGGTACAGGGCAATGGTGAAGTGGCACTGACTGCGCTCGAGCATTCGATGCGCGCGACGTTTCGTTTAACGCTATTGAAAAAAGGCGATCCGCGCATTCCATCGACCTCCGGCACGTTGACCAAGCCGTTCGGCGAGACCCCCGATTACTGGATAACGATAGGCCTTCATCCTGATCTGAACGAAGCGATGAAAGAGGCGGTGCGCGAATCCGTGCGTTTTCTGAGCGAAGTGCTGGGCATGGACCGCGCTGTGGCGTATGCGTATCTGTCCGCGGCGACGGATTTCAATGTGTCGCAAGTGGTAGATCGTACCAAGGGCATCCATGGCCTGATACGCAAGGCAGATTTCCGCAAGCTGAAGCACTCGATGAAATCAGCGGCGCCCAAACGTTGACCTGACGTCTGGTGAACGATTAGCAGCCGCTATCGTTCACGCTTCCGTCGGGCATGATGGTGTTGCAGATTTTTGCTTCGTCCAGTGTTGCGCCATCGATCTTCGCCCCCTTGAGGTTTGCGCCTTTCAGGTTGGCGGAGGCAAAGCTGGCACCTGTCAGATCAGCCCCTTCGAGGTTGGTGTCGCGCAGGAAGGCATTCAGAAAATTAGCCCCAGTCAGTTTGGCGCCGGCCAGATTGGCTTTTTTCAGGTTCGCACTCTCGAAATTGGTAGAGAGCGTGCGCTTTTCCATCGGACGCTGAGAGAGGTCGGCCTTCGACAGGTTGGCGCCTGAGAGATTGGCATTCTGGAAGTCTGCGCCGCGCAGGTCCATGCCTGACAATCCGGCATCGCTCAGGTCGCAGTACTTGCAGGCGTTGGTCACGCGCAGGTTCTCAATCTTGGCCGCGTCGGCAGCCAGTGCGGCCAGCGCTACGCTGCCGGCGATCAGGGCTGCGCCCAGCTGCAGCACGGTGAGTGGTTGAGAGTGCTTTGACACGATTATTTTCTCCGAAATATTCAGTTCGCGCGCCATGCGCGTGCCTGATGATACTTGATACCAGACGCGGGCTTTCTCGCCAGTGTGTCGCTGTGGAGCCACGGTCATACCCGACATCGCAGCGCTTATTTGCCGATGCAGAAGCGACTGAAAATCACACCGAGCAGATCATCTGAGGTAAAAGCGCCGGTGATGCTGCCCAATCTTTCCTGCGCCAGTCGCAGTTCTTCGGCGAACAGGTCCAGCGCGCTGTCGCGCTGATTCGCGAGGTCTGCGGCAGTCTGCAAGTGTGCTTGCGCCGCTTTCAGCGCCAGCAGATGACGTTCGCGCGCCAGATAAATAGATTCACCGGTCTGCTGCCATCCTGCGATGCGCAGCAGCTCCTTGCGTAACAAATCCATGCCGACTTTTTCTGATGCCGACAAATAAATATGCGTGACATCCGTCTCGACATCGACCGAGGGCTTGTGCCCAGACAAATCGATCTTGTTCCAGATGCGCAGTAGGGGCACGTGCATCGGCAGACGGTTGAGGATTTCTTCATCGGCGCGCGTCGGTCCCCGGCTGGCATCGAGGATATGTAGCACGACATCAGCCTGTTCGACCGCGGCCCACGTGCGTGAGATACCAATGCGCTCGACCTCGCCATCGGCTTCGGCATCGTTCCGTATACCGGCGGTATCGATGATGTTGATCGGTATGCCTTCCACCTGAATGGTTTCGGTGATCTTGTCGCGCGTGGTGCCGGCGATCGGTGTCACGATCGCGACATCCGATCCGGCCAACGCATTCAGCAATGAGCTCTTGCCGACATTGGGCTGGCCTGCGAGCACGACTTTCAGACCATCGCGCAGCAGCGCGCCCTGTGCCGCTTGCGCGATCACGTTATCGAGGGTCTCGCGGAGGGTGTGCAGTTTGCCGCGCGCATCGGATTGTTCGAGAAATTCGATTTCTTCTTCCGGGAAGTCTAGCGTGGCCTCGACCAGCGTGCGCAGCTGGATCAGCTGCTCGACGAGTTGGTGAATGATTTGGGAAAACGCACCCGACAGCGATTGCGTGGCCAGTTTTGCGGCTGCCTCGGTGGAGGCTTCGATCAGATCGGACACGGCCTCGGCCTGTGCAAGATCCATTTTGTCATTCTGGAAGGCGCGGTAAGTGAATTCACCGGGATTGGCCAGCCGCAGGCTGATGGACTGACCGGCTTCGAGACATCGATTCAGTAGCATGTGCATCACTACCGGGCCGCCATGCCCCTGCAGCTCCAGCACGTCTTCTCCGGTGTAGGAATGCGGTGCGGGGAACCAGATCGCCAGCCCGGAATCGATCACGCCGCCGTCGGCATCGATGAAGTCCAGATAAGTTGCGTGCCGAGGTTGCAGTGATGCTGCAGCGCCGAACCGGCAGACAGCGCGCGCGACCGACATCAGCCCCTTGCCCGAGAGCCGGACAACGCCGATGCCGCCCCGGCCGGGCGCGGTAGCGATCGCTGCGATGGGTGAGGCATCAGAGAGCATGCAGAGATTTTAGCCGCAATAAAAAAAGTCCGAGGCCAGTGGCGACGGACTTTTTTGCGTGCAGCGTAGGCGGGCTCTGGTGCTTGAGGTCTTTTACGCTTTGCCTTCCGTCGACTGCTTGGTGATGACCCATTGCTGCGCAATCGACAGCAGGTTGTTCACAACCCAGTACAGCACGAGCCCAGCAGGGAAGAAAAAGAACATCACCGAGAAAGCGATCGGCATGAACATCATCACCTTGGCTTGTATCGGGTCAGGCGGTGTCGGGTTGAGCTTGGTCTGAACAAACATCGAGACTGCCATCACGACCGGCAAGATATACCAGGGATCCGGCGCGGCCAGATCCTGAATCCAGCCCAGCCATGGCGCATGGCGCATCTCGACGCTGGCCAGTAGCACCCAGTAGAGCGCGATGAAGACGGGAATCTGTACGAGGATGGGCAAACAGCCGCCGAGCGGATTGATTTTCTCGGTCTTGTACAGCTCCATCATGGCGACGTTCATCTGCTGCGGGTCGCCCTTGTAGCGCTCGCGAATCGCTGTCATCTTCGGTGTCACCAGCTTCATCTTGGCCATGCTGCGGTAGCTGGCGGCCGACAGCGGAAAGAAGGCGAGCTTGATGAGGATGGTCAGTACGATGATGGTCCAGCCCCAGTTGCTGAGCAGCTTCTGGATCTGCATCATCAGCCAGAAGATGGGCTTCGCGATAATCGTCAGCCAGCCGTAGTCTTTTACGAGGTCGAAGTCGGGTGCAAATAGTTCGAGCTTTGCTGACTCCTGGGGCCCAGCGTACAGTTTGCCTTCGAGCTTAGCCGATGCACCCGGGTCGATGCTATTCATCTTGCTGATGGCGCCGACGGCATACAAGCCGTTGCCTATCTTGCGCGTGAATAGTTCATGCTGAGTTTTATCGAGTGGCTGGTACGCGGACACGAAGTAATGCTGCACCATCGCGACCCAGCCATCGGGTGTCTGCGTGGCAGCGGGATTCTTGCCCTTGTCGATATCTTCAAACGAGACTTTGCGGAATTTTTCCGCGTCTGTGTAGATGGCCGGGCCAGTGAATGTGCTGTAGAAATGCGAGTCGCCGTCGAGCTTGCTAGCGTCGCGCACCAGTTGCGTATAGACCGACGGCGCGATGGGCGAGGCGCTGCCATTGGTCACTTGATGCGAGAGGCCGATCTCATACTCGCCGCGCTTGAAAGTGTAAGTCTTGGTCAGCTTGACGCCCTCCTGCTCGGCATCCAGCACCAGTTGCACCGAGTCGCCGGTCTCCAGCGTGCGTGCGCCGGCGCGCGCAGTGAACATCGAACGATGATTGGGGAAGTTGCCGCCGATGAGCCCGCTCTGACCGACATAGGTTCGGCCGGCGCCGGATTCAAGCAGCACGATATTCTTGCTTTGATCGGTGCCATCCTTGTGCTTGAGCAGCTCGACGCGGACCAGCTCACCCCCTGCCGTGCTGATCTCGGCCTTGAGCAGATCGGTCGTGATCGTGATCCGCTCGCCTTGCGCGGCCGCCGCGTTATCGCCCGGCACATCAGCATTGCTGGCCGTTGCCGAGGCGGCTGCACTGGCCTGCGGCACCGACGCCTCCGTCTGCGTGTCGCCTGCGGTTTTCGTGATTGCAATGGACGACTCGGCGGCGAACATCGAGGGCCCGCCGTTGTACAGATTCCAGTTATCCCACAGCATCAGCAAGGACAGCGAGAAGATCACCAGCAGAACAGTACGTTTGATATCCATGGAAGGTGTGAGTCAGGGCTTTTGTTCGTAAAGGCGAACCTGCGCGGGGGATTCCGCGCGAGGTTCACAGGATGAAGAATGCGGTGGTACCAGATCGACGCCGCCGGGATGCCAGGGGTGGCACTTGCACAGACGCTTTCCGGCCAAGAGACCGCCGCGCAGCGCGCCATGGGCGGCGATTGCCTGCTGCGCGTACTCCGAGCAGCTTGGATAAAAGCGGCAATGCTGCCCCAGCAGCGGGCTGATTCCCAGCTTGTACGCACGGAGCATCATCAGCAGCAGAGATTTCATCGGGAAGTCGCGAGATCCGATTGCCGGACTTTGTCCAGCAGCAGTTTCAGTTCAGACGCCAGAGCGCGCTTGTCAGCAGAAGACGCCGCGACTTGCCCGCGTGCGACAACCTGAGCAGTCAGCCGGATGATGCAATCGACATTCGGCAGCAGCGCCAGCCGGAAGGCTTCTCTTGCTATTCGCTTGATCATGTTGCGGGTAACTGCGCGTTGCGCCAGCCGTTTCGCCACCACGATCCCGAGTCGCGGATGATCCAGCGTGTTCGGACGCTGGTACAAGGCGAAATGCTCGGTGCGGAACGCGGGTCGCAAACGAAAAACGGATGAGAACTCATCCGTTTTTACGATACGTCGGTGCCTGCCGTAATCCTCCGGACGCTGGCCGGGCAAGCTGTCAGGCAAAGTGGCTCAGCAAGTCTCAGACGGCAAGACGCTTGCGGCCCTTTGCGCGGCGAGCGTTCAGGACAGCGCGACCGCCGCGGGTAGCCATGCGTGCGCGAAAGCCATGCGTGCGCTTGCGGCGAACGACGGAAGGTTGATAGGTACGTTTCATGTTGGATCTCGCTAATCGAAAAAGCTCAGCAAAAAACCGGGGCGTACCCGGCGTACATCTTGAGTTGCGGCGCCGTCCTGTTCATCTGGCGGCGCGCAGCGCAGAGAACCTTGAATTAGACAGTATTTTCTGTATATCTGTCAATTACTTACAGGGGGTTTTGTCGAGCTGCGGGCGAGGGAAGCGCGCGTACTCGCTTAATTTGCAGGGTTTTCGGGCTGACTTTCAAGGAGGTTATTAAAAACATAATCCGTTCGTTCTTCGGGAGCTTTAACCGGACATCGATTTCAGTGTCCGCCTGTGGATAACTTTGCCCTTCAGGAGTAAAATACGGTCATCGCGGCAAGCCTTCGCGCTTCGGCCATCCAACCAACGAATAAATCCGGAGTGCGCTTCTCGCCGCCGCTCCCCCAACGGGTTCAACGAATGGAAGAATTCTGGCAGACCTGCGCCACGCGGCTGCAACAGGAGCTGACGCCTCAGCAATTCAGCGCCTGGATCAAGCCTCTGGCGCCGCTCGATTTCGAGGACGGCCGTCTTCGGATCGCCGCGCCGAATCGGTTCAAGCTCGACTGGGTCAAGACCCAGTTCGCGGACCGGATCACCCGGTTGGCGGCAGAATTCTGGCAATCGCCCGTTGACGTTCAGTTCGTGCTTGACCCGCGTAACGGGGCGCTTAAAAAAGCAGCAGCTTTGCCGCAGCCTGCCCCGGCGTCTGGCCAGGAATCCATGATCGAGCGCGCCGAGCCAGCCGAGGAAAGCCACTTCCGGCGCGATCAGAGTCGCATCAATCAGGCGCTGACCTTCGACAGCTTCGTGACCGGCAAAGCCAATCAGCTGGCCCGGGCGGCCGCGATCCAGGTCGCCAGCAATCCGGGCAGCTCCTACAACCCGCTGTTTCTGTACGGCGGCGTGGGGCTGGGCAAGACGCATCTGATTCATGCGATCGGTAACCAGGTGCTGGCAGACAATCCTGCAGTGAAGATACGGTACATCCATGCAGAGCAGTATGTGCGCGATGTCGTGACCGCCTACCAGCGCAAGGGATTCGATGATTTCAAGCGCTACTACCACTCGCTGGATTTGCTGCTGATTGACGATATTCAGTTTTTTGGCGGGAAGAGCCGCACACAGGAAGAGTTCTTTTACGCGTTCGAGGCCCTGATCGCCGCGAAGAAGCAGATCATTATCACTAGCGATACCTACCCCAAAGAGATTACGGGTATGGATGACCGATTGATCTCGCGTTTTGACTCCGGGCTGACGGTCGCGGTGGAGCCCCCCGAGCTGGAAATGCGCGTCGCGATTCTATTGAAAAAAGCGACGCAGGAAGGCACGGTGCTGAATGATGATGTCGCGTTCTTCGTCGCCAAGCACCTGCGATCCAATGTGCGCGAGCTGGAGGGAGCGCTGCGAAAGCTGCTTGCGTACTCGCGTTTTCACGGCAAGGAAATCACGATTGACGTGGTCAAGGACGCGCTGAAAGATCTGTTGTCTGTGCAGAACCGGCAGATCTCGGTAGAGAACATTCAGAAAACCGTCG
Source organism: Pseudomonadota bacterium (assembly GCA_041182625.1). Taxonomy (GTDB): domain Bacteria; phylum Pseudomonadota; class Gammaproteobacteria; order Burkholderiales; family Burkholderiaceae_D; genus Pernthalerella. The sequence continues at coordinate 57,786 of JBEGNF010000023.1, forward strand.
CTGATTTCTTCAACATCAAGGTCGCCGACATGTACTCGAAGAAGCGGCCAGCGAATATCGCGCGCCCACGTCAGATCGCGATGTATCTCGCCAAGGAGCTGACGCAGAAAAGCCTGCCCGAAATCGGTGAGCTGTTCGGTGGGAGAGACCATACGACGGTACTGCACGCGGTGCGCAAGATCGCCGCAGAGCGCAGTAAAAACCCGGAGTGTAATCACGAGCTGCACGTGCTGGAGCAGACATTGAAGGGCTGACAGGCACCATTCCCTTTGACTCAGATAACGACAAGGCAGACATGATCATGCAAAACAATAGAGTTTTCATCCAGAGAGCGATTTGCGAAAGGACTCCACGATGCAACTGGTAAAGACCCACAGGGATTCGCTGCTGCGACCGCTGCAGATCGTGAGCGGTATTGTCGAGCGTCGGCACATGCTGCCGATCCTCGCCAATATCCTCATCCGCAAGAATGGCGAGACGATCTCCCTGCTGTCGACGGATACCGAGGTACAGATCAGCACGCATGCGGCGATAGGCTCGGGTTCGGAGTCTGGCGCAACCACGGTCGCCGCGCGCAAGCTGCTCCTCGAGCCCTGACGTGACGATCTCGCCGTCGATCCCTGAATCCGAAGTATCGCTGTCCGTGGCGAACAAGCGGATGACTCTGCAGTGCGGCAAGTCTCGCTTTGCGCTGCAGACGCTGGCGGCAGAAGAGTTTCCTACCGTTGCGCCGGCTACGCATTACAGCGCCACGGTCAGTCTGCCGCAAAAGACGCTCAAGCATCTTTTTAATATGGTGCATTTTTCGATGGCGCAGCAGGACATTCGTTATTACTTGAACGGCCTGCTGCTGGTAGTCGATGGCAAGAATGTGATTACTGTCGCGACCGACGGCCATCGCCTCGCGTTCAGCCAGGTCGTCACCGATCAGGAATTCGTGCGTCACGAAGTCATCATTCCGCGCAAATCCATCATTGAGCTGCAGCGCCTGCTGGAAGATACCGATGATCTGGTGACGCTGCAGATCGCGACGAATCAGGTGAAGGTGGATTTTGCCGACATCGAGCTGATCTCCAAGCTGGTCGAGGGCAAATTTCCAGATTACACGCGCGTGATCCCCAAGGCCTACAAAAACAACTTCACCATCGGCCGCGAGTTGTTGCTGCGCTCGCTGCAGCGTGCCGCGATCATGACTTCTGACAAATTCAAGGGGGTGCGCTGCATGATCGCCCCTGGCAGTCTGAAGATCAGCTCAACCAATGCTGATCAGGAAGAAGCCGTCGAGGAACTGGAAATCGATTACGGAGGTGATAGTGTGGACATTGGTTTCAATGTGACCTATCTACTTGATGTACTGAACAATCTGAAGTGCGAGCACATCAGTATCTCGCTCGGCGACGCCAACTCATCGGCGCTGATTACTGTCCCGGACGATGCGAATTTCAAATATGTCGTGATGCCTATGCGCATCTGAGCAACTGACAAGCAGCATGCGAAGGGGCCGGATGGCCCCTTTGCCCCTTTGTTGATGTGATGATTTTTTACGCGATAGCTTGATTAAGGTAGCCATGTCCGCGATTCCCTCTGAAAACAGCAGCTCTTCGAACCAGTACGGCGCCTCGTCGATTCAAATCCTGGAAGGTCTGGAAGCGGTACGCAAGCGCCCCGGCATGTACATTGGCGACACTTCCGATGGCACGGGCCTGCATCATCTGGTGTTTGAGGTGCTCGACAATTCAATTGACGAGGCGCTGGCCGGTCACTGCAGCGAGATTCATGTCACGATTCATTCGGACAATTCGATTTCCATCACCGACAACGGACGCGGCATACCGACAGGTATCAAATGGGATGACAAGCATGAGCCCAAGCGCAGCGCGGCCGAGATCGTGATGACCGAGCTGCACGCTGGCGGAAAGTTCGACCAGAATGCGTACAAGGTCTCAGGCGGGCTGCATGGCGTGGGTGTCTCTTGCGTGAATGCGCTCTCAAAGAAATTGCAGCTGACGATACGTCGTGATGGCAAAGTGCATTTCATGGAATTCGCCAGCGGCGTGCCGCAGAACCGCGAAATCGAGATACAAGACGGTGTGGAAGTTTCCCCGATCAAGGTGATCGGGGAAACCGACAAGCGCGGCACCGAGGTGCATTTCTGGGCCGATGGGGCGATTTTTTCGCATGTCGAGTTTCATTACGACATACTCGCCAAGCGTATCCGTGAACTGTCCTTCCTGAACAATGGCGTGCATATCAAGCTGACCGACAAGCGCAACGGCAAGGAAGAAGATTTTGCTTTCGAGGGTGGTACGCGGGGCTTTGTTGAGTACATCAACAAGGCCAAGACCGTGCTGCATCCCACCGTGTTCCAGGCAACCGGTGAGCGCCAGTCGGAAAACAACACCACGATTTCCGTGGACGTGTCGATGCAGTGGAACGACTCTTTCAATGAAACGGTGCTGTGCTTTACCAATAACATCCCCCAGCGCGATGGCGGGACGCATCTGACCGGCCTGCGTGCCGCGATGACACGCGTGATCAACAAGTACATCGAAGAAAACGACCTGGCAAAAAAAGCCAAGGTCGAAATCGCAGGCGATGACATGCGCGAGGGACTGACCTGCGTGCTCTCGGTCAAGGTCCCGGAGCCGAAATTCAGTTCGCAGACCAAGGACAAGCTGGTGTCTTCCGAAGTTCGCGGGCCGGTCGAGGAGGTTGTCGCAAAGACGCTCACGGACTTCCTGATGGAGAAACCGAATGACGCCAAGATCATCTGCGGGAAAATTGTCGAAGCCGCCCGCGCGCGCGAAGCGGCCCGCAAGGCGCGCGAGCTGACGCGTCGCAAAGGCGTGATGGATGGCCTGGGCCTGTCCGCCAAGCTGGCGGATTGTCAGGAGAAAGACCCTGCCCTGTGCGAGCTCTACATTGTCGAGGGTGATTCTGCCGGCGGTTCGGCCAAGCAGGGACGTGACCGCAAGTTTCAGGCAATCCTGCCGTTGCGCGGCAAGGTGCTGAATGTTGAAAAAGCGCGCTTTGAAAAGATGCTCTCCTCCGAGCAGATCACCACGCTGATCGCCACACTCGGCACCTCGATAGGCGCAGATGAATTCAACATCGACAAGCTGCGCTATCACCGTATCATCATCATGACGGACGCGGACGTCGATGGCGCGCATATCCGTACTCTGCTGCTGACCCTGTTGTATCGCCAGATGCCGCAACTGGTCGAGCGCGGCCATGTGTACATCGCTCAACCACCACTCTACAAAGTCAAGCATGGCAAGGATGAGCGCTATCTGAAAGATGACCTCGAAGAAGCCAGCTACATGATGCAGATCGCGCTCAATGATGCGTCACTGGTACCGGCCGAGGGTGCGACACCGATCACTGGTGATGCACTGTCGGAGCTCGTACGCAAATACAACACGGCCAATGCGATCATCATGCGCCTGTCGCGCGCCATGGATGACGCGGCGCTGTCGGCGATCATGAATGGCGTGACGCTCGATCTGTCAAGCGCCGAGGCGGCCGAGAGGTCGGCGATGGCGCTTGCGACCGCGATCAGTGATCCGGACGTAAAGGTCACGGTGAGCAGCGACGATCTGTCCGCCAAACACATGCTGCGCGTCGAGCGTCGCCATCATGGCAACCTGAAGATCAGCGTGATCGATGCAGAATTCGTTCGTGGTGCGGACTATGGCGTGCTGGCTGAAGCCGCAGCGACCTTCAAGGGCCTGATCGCACCCGGCGCGCTGGTACGCCGGGGCACGGGTGAAAAAGTGCGTGAATCGGCAGTCAGTGATTTCCGTCAGGCGATGGCCTGGTTGCGCGACGAGGCTGAGCGCGGCGTGACCAAGCAGCGCTACAAGGGTCTGGGCGAGATGAATCCTGAGCAGCTCTGGGAAACCACCATGGATCCCACGGTTCGCCGTCTGCTGAAAGTGCAGATCGAGGATGCGATCGCCGCGGATCAGATTTTTACCACGCTGATGGGCGACGATGTCGAGCCGCGTCGCGCCTTTATCGAAATGAATGCGCTGGCCGCGGGCAATATCGACGTCTGATGTGCTTCTGTCGGGCTGACCGGCGTTTGCTGGTCGGCCTGCTTCCTCTCCCTACCCCTCCTTCCCTCATCCACTCACGCTCATCGTCGCTGGCGCGACAGCGCGGTCTTTTGTCTGATTTTTTACTAAAACGCACAAGTGAATCGACGAAACCATAGTTTTTTGCGCATTAACTACTAAATATACTGTGGGCCTGTTCGTTTTGCGCCCAATCATGGCCATTCAGGCAATCATTTTCGATGCGTACGGCACCTTGTTCGATGTCTATTCGATAGGTGTGCTCGCCGAGCGGCTGTTCCCCGGGGACGGCAAGGCGCTGGCCGAACTCTGGCGCGACAAGCAGATCGAATACACACGGCTGCGCACCTTGTCGAACACCTACAAACCATTCTGGGAAATCACGCAGGATGCGCTGATCTTCAGTTGCCGCAAGCTCGGGCTCGATCTCACGCTGGATGCGCAAAGCCAGATCATGGGCCAATACGCCGAGCTGCAGGCCTTCCCGGAAAGCGTGGCGGCGCTGCACACACTGCGTGGTCAGGGAAAAAAACTGGCCATGCTCTCCAACGGTAATCCCGAGATGCTCGACGCCGTGGTGCAGGCAGCAGGCATGCAAACTTTGCTGAATGCGGTGCTGTCGGTACACGCCGTCAAAAAATTCAAGACAGCCCCTGAGGCTTACCAGCTTGGGCCTGACACGTTCGGGTTGTCGGCCAAGGACATGCTGTTCGTCTCCAGCAACGCATGGGATGTGTGTGGCGCGGCCTGGTTTGGCTATCAAACCTTTTGGGTGAACCGTGCGCATGCGCCGATGGAAGAACTGGGCGTCACACCCAGTGGCAGCGGAAGCACACTCAATGATTTATTGGACTTTGTGGAAACGGGCAAGCGGCAAATGCCGACGCCTGATGGATTCATTCAACCTAGCTGAAAGATTTTACTGATGACTACTCGTACGAATTGCCACGGACTTCAGGTCGATAGTGCGCTGCACCGTTTCATCGAGGATCAGGTATTGCCTGGCACGGGGATCAGCAGTGACAGCTTCTGGAAAGGTTTTTCACAGATAGTCCATGATCTCGCACCGAAGAATGCTGCGCTGCTCGCCGAGCGCGATCGCCTCCAAGTCGAGCTGGATCAATGGCATCGTGCGCATCCCGGCCCGATTGCCGATGTGGCCACCTATCGCGAGTTTCTCGAGTCCATCGGCTATCTGCAGCCCGTCCCCGCCGATGTCAAGGTAACGACGGAGAATGTCGATGCGGAGCTGGCGTCGACAGCTGGACCACAGCTCGTCGTGCCGGTTCTCAACGCGCGTTATGCACTCAATGCCGCGAATGCCCGTTGGGGCTCGCTCTATGACGCACTCTATGGCACCGATGTGATTCCCGAGGCCGAGGGTGCCACACGCGAGGGGGCCTATAACCCGGTGCGCGGCGCCAAGGTGATTGCCTTCGCACGTAACTTCCTCGATCAGTCAGCGCCGCTGAGCAAAGGGTCGCACGCTGACGCGACAGCGTATGCAGTGAATGGTGGCAAGCTGACGGTCACGCTGACAGATGGCAGCACTACAAGTCTCAAAGAAGAAGGAAAGTTTGCGGGTTACCAGGGTGATCCGGCATCACCTTCTTCGGTGCTGCTGAAAAATCATGGGCTGCATATTGATATCCGCATCGATCGCGCGGCACCGATCGGCAAAGACGATGCTGCAGGCATCACCGATGTGGTGCTCGAATCCGCACTGTCCACGATCCTCGATCTGGAGGATTCGGTCACCGTGGTTGATGGCGCAGATAAAGTCATCGCGTACGGCAACTGGCTTGGCATCTTGAAGGGCACGCTAGTCGAAACCGTCACCAAGGGAGGCAAGTCTTTCGATCGCACGCTCAACGCCGACCGTGAGTACCGGGACGCACATGGTCAGCCTTTCACGCTGCATGGACGCTCGCTGCTGTTTCTGCGGAATGTCGGTCATCTGATGACTAATCCGGCGATCCTGTTGGCCGATGGCCAAGAGATCCCCGAGGGCATCATGGATGCCGTCATCACCACGACCATCGCTCTGCATGACCTCCAGCGCCCGTCCAGCCAAAAGATTGGCAATACGCGCACCGGCTCGGTGTATATCGTCAAGCCCAAGATGCATGGCCCCAAAGAAGTCGCGTTTGCGGCCGAACTGTTTTCGCGTGTCGAGGCGATGTTGGGGCTGAAAGAAAACACGGTAAAGCTGGGCATCATGGATGAGGAACGCCGAACATCGACCAATCTGAAAGCCTGCCTGAAAGAAGCATCGGCACGCGTTGCGTTCATCAACACGGGCTTTCTCGACCGGACCGGTGACGAGATGCACTCGTCGATGACAGGTGGTGCCATGCTGCGCAAGGGCGACATGAAAACGTCGACGTGGCTGACAGCCTATGAGCGCAGCAATGTACTGAACGGCCTCTCATCGGGCATGCGTGGCCGTGGGCAGATCGGCAAGGGTATGTGGGCGATGCCTGATCTGATGGCGGCCATGCTGGAGCAAAAGATCGGTCATCCGAAAGCGGGCGCCAATACCGCATGGGTACCCTCTCCTACCGCCGCGACCTTGCATGCGCTGCATTATCATCAGGTCGATGTCTCAGCGGTCCAGCAAGATCTGGAAAAAATCGATGCTGCTTCGGAACTAAAGAAGCTGCGCGATGAATTACTGATGATCCCCGTTGCCGCCAAGCCTAGCTGGTCTGCTACCGATATTCAGCAAGAGCTGGATAACAACGCACAAGGCATTCTGGGGTATGTGGTGCGCTGGGTCGAGCAGGGCGTGGGCTGTTCGAAAGTGCCGGATATTCACAACGTCGGCTTGATGGAAGACCGGGCAACGCTGCGCATCTCCAGCCAGCACATTGCGAACTGGCTGTTGCATGGCGTAGTGACCGAATCACAAGTGAAAGAGACCTTGGAGCGTATGGCCAAGGTGGTCGATGGGCAGAATGCTGGTGATCCTTTTTATCGCCCGATGGCCTCGGATTTTGCCAAGTCATATGCGTTTCAGGCGGCTAGCGATTTGGTGTTCAAAGGTCTGCAGCAGCCTGCGGGATACACTGAACCGCTGCTGCATGCGTGGCGCCTGAAGTTCAAGAAGGAAGTGATGGGCGCGTAATCACCATCAGACCAACGAAAGGCTGGGGTTCGATACCCTGGCCTTTTTTGTGTGGTGATCAGTTTCTTACGCGCCTGTATTTACGAGCGTATCCGCTGTTCGTATTCGTCTGCGTCATGCCCTCGTCGCGGAACTCGAAGCGCGTTGTCGTGCCAATGGCGTGGACAACCCCATTCTCGAGCGTGAGTGCGAGGGTGCGCATCGTGGGCAGGGTGAGTGATTTCATATCAGGCTTGGGCTCCCGGCTGACGCGGGTCTGGCCGTCTTCGACGACGACTTCCAACCACTCGCCATAGCCATAGGCAAAGGTACTTTCGCCCAGCACATAGTCCCCGTAGAGGGCATTGCTCATCAGCTTGCCATGGGCGTTCTTGTGCGATATCCAGGTGACTTTGCCATCGCGAATGATGTAGCGTGCGGCGACGTCGGGCGGCGTCAGTTTGACTCCTGCATCATCCCACTCAATCAATTCATACGTGCCTTCGATCTTGGACCGAATCTCCATGAGCTTATCCGCTGCGGAGGCTGTCAGCGAAGACAGGAGGAGCAGTGTCGAGAGGAGCAGGTTATTTTTCGTCATGGATGAAGATATCGCGGTGAGGAAGACACTGAATAAATCCACGTTTTATGGCGAGCTAGCGTAGCCGTGCGACCCAAGGCCCAGCAAGATCAGGGGACTGTCGCCAGTCACTCAGCGGATAAAGCTTCGCGTTGTGTTTAATCAGCGATCTCCCGGAGACCTCATCATATACGCACAGGCGAGCCGTGCCCACCTGTGCCGATTTGCTAATGCAGTGCGCGCTAGCCGTCAGGCAGCCAGTTTTTCCGCGGTCGTCGTAGGCACCGACGTGCGTATCAAGTGATCAAATGCGCCGAGTGCCGCTTTCGATCCTTCGCCCATCGCGATGATGATCTGCTTGTAGGGTACTGTCGTCACGTCGCCTGCGGCAAACACGCCAGGCACGGAGGTCTGACCACGCGCATCGATGTCGATCTCGCCATGTTTGGTCAGTGCCACGGTGCCTTTGAGCCAGTCGGTGTTGGGGAGCAGACCGATCTGCACGAAGATGCCTTCGAGTTCGATCGTTGTTGATCCACCGGTCTGACGATCGGTATAGCGCAAGCCATTGACTTTGGTGCCGTCGCCGGTCACTTCGGTAGTTTGTGCGTGTGTAATGATGGTCACGTTCGGCAGGCTACGCAGCTTGCGCTGCAAGACCTCATCAGCGCGCAGCTTGAGATCAAATTCCAGCAGCGTGACATGGCCGACGATACCGGCCAGATCGATGGCTGCTTCAACGCCTGAGTTACCACCGCCCACCACGGCCACCCGCTTACCCTTGAACAGCGGACCATCGCAGTGCGGGCAGTAGGCAACGCCCTTATTTCGATATTCTTTTTCACCGGGCACGTTCAGCTCGCGCCAACGAGCGCCGGTGGCTATCACGACGGACTTCGCTTTGAGGCTAGCGCCGCTTTCCAGTTGCACTTCAATCAGCTCGCCCGGAATCAGCGCAGAGGCACGCTGCAAGCCCATGACGTCGACTTCGTAGGCTTTCACATGCTGCTCAAGGGCAGCCACCAGCTTGGGTCCTTCGGTTGCTTTGACTGAGATGAAGTTTTCGATACCCAAGGTATCCAGCACCTGACCACCAAAACGCTCGGCGACTACGCCGGTGCGTATCCCCTTGCGTGCCGCATAGATCGCCGCGGATGCGCCCGCTGGACCACCGCCGACGACGAGCAGGTCGAACGCTTCTTTCTTTGCGATTTTCTCCGCTTCGCGCGCTGCGGCGCCCGTATCCAGCTTCGCCAGAATTTCTTCAAGCTCCATGCGACCCTGGCCGAAATGCTGACCATTAAGAAAAATGGTCGGCACCGCCATGATCTGACGTGCATTCACTTCCTCCTGGAACAACGCGCCATCGATCGTCACATGACGTATCTTCGGGTTAATCACCGACATCAGGTTCAACGCCTGAACAATGTCAGGACAATTCTGACAGGACAAAGAAATGTAGGTCTCGAATAGATACTCGCCTTCCAGCTGGCGGATCTGGTCGAGCACATCGTCGCTGGCTTTCGGAGGATGGCCACCCACTTGCAAGAGCGCCAGAACCAGCGAGGTGAACTCATGGCCCATTGGCATGCCGGCGAATCGCACCCCCATATTGCTACCCGCGCGATTGAGCGCAAAGGAAGGCTTACGCTCATTATCATCATGGCGCTCCTGATAAGAGAGGCGAGGCGACAGTTCTGCGATTTCTGTCAGCATTGCGCGCATGTCGTGTGCCTTGTCGCTGTCATCCAGCGAGGCGGTGATCTCCACCTCATGGATCACGTTAACGAGGTAGGCTTGCAACTGATTTTTGATGGTGGTGTCCAGCATGATGACCTCTTGTCCTGAGGAGGCGGCGCCGGTCGGGCGCCGCTGGGGTAATAAACCGAATGAATTTAGATCTTGCCGACGAGATCGAGCGAGGGGGAGAGCGTTTCGGCACCCGGAGTCCACTTCGCAGGGCAGACCTGACCCGGATGCGCAGCGACGTACTGAGCAGCTTGCACCTTGCGCAGCAGTTCTTTGGCGTCACGGCCGATGCCATCATCGTGGATTTCGCAGAGCTTGATTTGGCCTTCGGGATTGATCACAAACGTACCGCGAAGTGCCAGGCCTGCTTCTTCGATCATCACGTCAAAGTTTCGGGTGATCGCCCCGGTCGGGTCGCCCAGCATTGGGTAGCGGATCTTGCCGATGGTGTCGGAAGTGTCATGCCATGCTTTGTGCGAGAAATGCGTATCGGTCGACACCGCATAGATTTCAACACCGAGTGACTTGAAGGTGTCATAGTTATCAGCGAGGTCGCCGAGCTCGGTCGGGCAGACAAAGGTGAAGTCAGCCGGATAGAAGAACACGACGGACCATTTACCTTTCAGGTCGGCATCGCTGACTTCAGCGAATTTTCCGTTCTGATAAGCGGTGGTCTTGAAGGGCTTGATGGTGGTGTTAATGAGAGACATGCTTGGAACTCCTGATCGAGGGTTGAGTAAACATCGCGAAAAATCGTCGAACAAGCGAGATCATAGAAAACACAAATCGATATGTACATTTGATAGTTTTTATTAATTAAATAGCGATAACCTATGAATTTTTGGCTTGCCATAGGAAACTCAGAGCCTTGTCAGCGGTCTGACGGCGCGGAAGCTGTCTGACCTGGGTTCCCCAATCACTTTTTTCCGAAGGCAGTATCAAAAAACTTCGATTTTCTCTAATGGCCCGGATTAGATAGAATCCGGGTTGCAAAAAACTTTGACGGCGGGCTTTTCCTGCCCTTTTGTCCTCTGGAGGATCTATGAAGAAGTTGTGGATGGCATTGATGATTGCGATCCTGGGTGTGTCATTAGGTATAGGCAACGCAGAAGCCAAGCGGCTAGGGAGCGGCGGCTCCATGGGCAAATCCTCGCCGAGCTACAGCCGTCAAGCGCCCATGCAGCAGAGCGGACAACAGGCAGCCCCCGCACCGCGCCCCGCGCAGCCGGCAGCACCGGCGCCATCCAGTCCCTGGAAAGGCATCCTTGGCGGCGCCCTGCTTGGTTTGGGTCTGGGCGCGTTGCTGTCGCATTTTGGTATGGGCGCTGAGTTCGCGAGCATGCTCGGTAGCGTACTGATGATTGCGTTGATTGCGATTGCCGGCTTGTTCATCTTCCGCATGCTGACGCGAAAATCTGCGCCCGCGCAGCCTATGCCGGCGTACGCGGGTCCGATGGAGCGCAGCATCACGCCAGAGATCGGCTCCAATCTGGGTCAAACGAGCAGCACTCCCGCGCCTCTCAACTGGCAGTCGGGTCAGGCTGCGAGTGTTCCGGAAGGCTTTGATGCAGCAGCATTCTTGCGCCACGCAAAGACCAATTTCATCCGCATGCAGGCTGCGTGGGACAAGGCTGATGTGAATGACATCCGCGAGTTCACCACGCCAGAGATGTTTGCAGAGCTGAAGATGCAGCTGACCGAGCGTGGTGCCTCGTCGAACCATACCGATGTTGTCTCACTCGATGCCGAGCTGCTGGGTATCGAAACGACTAGCGATGAATACATTGCGAGCATTCGCTTCTCGGGCATGGTGCGTGAAGCCGAGAATGTTCCAGCGGAGGCATTCAGCGAAATCTGGGTGCTGGCCAAGCCAGTTTCTGGTTCCGGTGGCTGGCTGCTTGCCGGACTTCAGCAGACCTGATCGCTGCACGCGTTCATGATTTTTCGTGGTTAGCCTGAATGGAGGATTAGCCGTCAGACTGGCGGTCGTCGAATCCTCTTGTTGCCGCCTGCAGGAGACTGCGGGCGGTTTTTTTATGCACGTCTTTGTTTTTGCGATCGAATGCCAAGCCTAGAAGAAAAACAGCGCTACAGCCTAAGCGCCTCTTATCTGCTGGCAGCCGCCGCCTTATGGCTGGTCATGCATGCCGGCCTTGTGGCGGCGTTGTACTCGGGCTTGCTGGTTTACGCGTTGGTTCATCTGATCGCGCCGCGGCTCAGCTCGCGTCTGGGGAGTCAGCGCGCCACCCTGATCGCAGTGACGGTGTTGGGCTCATTGATCGTGATCACGCTGAGCCTGGGTGGGTGGGCGATCTTGAGTTTTTTTCTGTCAGACGCGGGCAGCCTGCCGGTCCTATTGAAAAAAATGGCCGATCTGATTGAAGAGTCGAGGCATCAGATACCTTCATGGCTGGCGGCTTATTTACCGCAGAGTGCCGAGGCTCTGCAGCAAACCCTGACCGATTGGATGCGCTCGCACGCAGGACAGGCCAAGTATCTGGGAGAACAAACGGGTCGTACGCTGGTGCACCTGTTGATCGGTATGGTCATCGGTGCGATGGCAGCGCTCTATGACACGACCCAGGTTCATCATTTCTTGCCGTTGGCATCCGCGTTACATCAACGTGTCGCGACTCTTCACCAAGCCTTCCGGCAAATCGTATTTGCCCAAGTTCAGATTGCCGCTATTAATGCGATTTTTACCGGTATCTTTCTGGCGGTGCTGCTGCCGCTCGCGGGCATTCACCTGCCTTTCGTCAAGACGATGATACTGATCACTTTCCTCGCCGGCCTGCTGCCGGTGGTGGGTAATTTGATTTCTAATACGGTGATTGTGGTGATCGGTCTTTCGCATTCTCTGTCGACCGCGCTGCTTGCCCTGGTATTCTTGGTGACGATACACAAGCTAGAGTATTTTTTGAACGCGCGCATTGTCGGGGCACAGATCAATGCGCGTGCGTGGGAGATCCTGGCAGCCATGCTGGTCATGGAAGCCCTGTTTGGTATCCCGGGGGTGATTGCCGCGCCCGTGTACTACGCTTATCTCAAATCAGAGCTATCACGCGCCAGGCTAGTGTGACCGATCGAGAGGTCATCAGCTCGATCGGTGGTGAAACAAGGTACGGTCTGATTCAGTGCTTGCCCTTCTCGTCACCGGCAGCCACCGATGCGATCAGATCCACGGGTCGAGATCCGCGTTTGCGCAGGCGCAGATTGAGCATCTCCACCGCGACTGAGAAGGCCATCGCACTGTAGATATAACCCTTCGGTACATGATGTCCAAAACCTTCGGCAATCAGCACCACACCGATCACGGTCAGGAAGGCGAGCGCCAGCATCTTGATCGTAGGATGAGCGGCGACGAAGCGCCCAATGGCCCCAGCAAACAGCATCATCAGTGCCACCGATGCCACCACGGCGGCAACCATTACGGGCACTTGCTCCACCATCCCGACCGCCGTGATGATGGAGTCCAGCGAGAACACGATATCGATCAGCATGATCTGTACGATGACCATGGAGAAGCTTTGCGCGGCGATGGTAGCCGTTCCCTCTTCGCCACCTTCCATGCTTTGATGAATTTCGCCTACGCTCTTCCAGAGCAAGAAGAAGCCGCCCAGCAGCAGTACGATGTCGCGACCGGAGAATTCATTACCGAAAAGCGTGAACAGCGGAGCGGTCAGGCCGACAATCCAGGCCAGCATCATCAGCAGCGCAATGCGCATGAACATTGCTGCGAAAAGACCAATCCGGCGAGCGATCTCGCGCTTTTCCACGGGCAGCTTCTCGACCAGGATGGAGATGAAGATCACATTATCGATCCCCAGCACCAGCTCGAGCGCGGTCAGCGTTGCAAACGCCGCCCACGCCTGGGGATCCATCAATAATTCAAGCATGCATGACTCCTGTATAAAACCCTGCTCGCAAAAAGGCGAACACCTTGCGACTTACGACGACGCTTTATCAACATCTCGGTAGTGGGAATGAGGTCGCTTTACCCCACCTGTGTGCTGTTGCGGCACGCCCACCTGGCACGCGGTCGTACCGTCCTACGATGCACTTGGTGACAGCGCTGCCAACAATCTATGCCAAGAAGCAACCGCCCCAAATTCTAGCAGTGCAGACTGATGGAAAAGTGGGCACAATGACAGAAAAACGGATGATTAATAAGAGCTTAACTTCGGAAAATACGGATAAACGTCGTGGATCTTAATTTTCGCCATCTCCATTACTTTTGGGTCGTCGCCAAGGAAGGTAGTGTCACGCGAGCGGCCGAGCGCCTTGGCCTTGCAGTGCAAACGGTGAGTGCGCAGCTCGCCTCGCTGGAGCAGTCCGTGGGCAAATCCCTTTTCCGGCCGCAGGGCCGGCGACTGGTACTGACTGAAGCGGGGCAGGTGGCCTTGCGCTATGCCGATCAGATTTTTCTGCTGGGAGAGCAATTGCTGGAGGCGCTGTCCGATGTGGATCTGGACAAGACGCTGCGTCTGACGGTCGGTATCTCGGATTCATTGCCCAAGTTGATTGCATCGAGACTGCTGGAGAGTGCGCTAACCTTGCCGCAACCAGTGCGCTTGATCTGCTTTGAAGAACAGTTCGACACCTTGCTAGGCAAGCTGTCAGTGCACAAGATCGATGTGATGCTGACAGATCGTCCGGTGCCACCCGGATCAGCGCTCAGGGTATTCAGCCATTTGCTCGGAGAGTTTGAAATCGGATGGTTCGGCCTGCCGGTACTCGCAGACCGGTATCGCGAAGGTTTCCCTGCGAGCTTGCAGGGAGCGCCTTTGCTGCTGCCAACCCGAAACAATGCGCTACGGGGTCGCATTGATCAATGGCTTAATTCTCATGATATTACGCCGACTATCTTTGGCGAATTCGATGACAACGCGCTCCTGAATACTTTTGGGCAGCATGGGCGCGGATTGTTTCCGGCGCCGACAGCACTGGCCGAAGATGTCAGGGAGCAGCTAGGTGCGGTTCCGGTCGGTCCGATTCCTCAGGTTCGAGAGCAGATTTATGCGCTCTCGAACGAACGTAAGATCCAGCATCCGGGCATCGCCGCCATCCTTAATGCGATGCCCCCGGAAGTCCTGCAGATTCGGTCGAAGACATAAAAAAAGAGCCAGCATGGCTGGCTCGGTATGGCGTCGCGCTGGAGCAGAATCAAAACAACGAATGTATCCAGTGCGCCAAGTTGGTCATGTCTTCTTCGGACAGGGTCTGCGCAAGACTGGTCATATTGCCGGCATCATTGGTCCGCTCGCGTGCCTTGAAGTTTTTCAGCTGAGTCATGATGTACTCGGGATGCTGACCAGCCAAACGTGGCACCTCATTTTGTCCGGCCATGCCACCGAGATGGCACATTGCGCACAGTGATTCCTCCGCTTTCGCCGCGCCAGCCTTGATGCGCTCCGGCTCCGCCTTGAAACTGGTGCGAGCCTGCTTCTGGGATGCGAAATACGCCGCGAGGTCATGCATGTCTTGCTTCTCAAGACCGGCCGCAATGGGCGACATCATCGGGTTCTTGCGACGGCCTTCTTTGTAGTCGCGAAGCTGCAGATAAATGTAGCGAGCATTCTGACCAGCGATGGTCGGGAACGCGCCGGAAGGCGAGTTGCCATTAGCGCCGTGGCAGGCCACACAGGCCTCGGCTTTTTTCTTGCCTGCTTCGATGTCCTGCGCGTGTACGCCAAAGCTGATGGCGACGAGCATGAACAGGGCAGTGAGGGTTACACGACAATTCATGTTGAAACCTTAACTCGCTCGTTGACAAAAAAAGAGGCTGCCCGAAGGCAGCCTCTCTCAGATACACCCGAATTATAGGGCGAACACAAAAACGCTGTTCCCACGCTTATAGTCGAGCTGGGTGTTACCACCAGCAGCCACGGCGATGTACATCTTGCCATCGATCGTGTAAGCGGTGGGTGGCGCGTTCACGCCAGCACCGCACTGATACTGCCAGAGCACCTTGCCAGTTTTTGCATCGTAGGCCTTGAACCAGCCATTGCCTTCACCGGCGAACACGAGATCACCTGCGGTTGCCAGAACGCCACCGATCATTGGCTGGTCAGTGCGCGCCTTCCAGACGACTTTGCCGGTGTCCAGGTTCACGGCAGTCACGTTACCGAACTGCTCTTCACCCGGAATGTTCTTGAACGCACCGCCCAGCCACAGCTTGCCGCCAGGGTAAGCCGAAGCTTCCACGTGGTAGGTCATTGGCTGTTCGAGGTTGGCTGCGAAAGCGAGACGCAATTTCGGGCTCACTGCCATCGGTGACCATTCGACACCGCCGTTAGCGCCCAGTGACATGCGGGTACCTTGCGGGGTCGGCAGGCTCCACAGACCTTCTTGCGACACCATCGCTTCGGAGAAGCGGATCAGGTTGCCGTTGTTACGGTCATGAACGTAGATATGACCGGTCTTGCCGCCATGGATAGCCACAGGAACCATCTTGCCGCTCTTGTCCTTGGCTTCGGTCAGGATCACAGGCGAGACGGCATCCAGATCCCATACATCGTGAGCGATGTATTGGAAGTGCCACTTGTACTTGCCCGTATCGAGATCGACAGCAATCATCGAGTTGGTGTACAGGTTGTCGCCAGGACGCTCTGCGCCGTACAGGTCAGGCGAAGGATTGCCCGCAACGAAAAACGCGGTCTTGGTTTTGCGATCGATGGCCGGGGTCATCCAGACACCGCCGCCCAAGGTCTTGTAGAAATCGCTGTTCTTTGCCAGAGCCGCTTTTTCTGCAGCGATGTCGCGGTGCATATTGCGGCCGGTTGCATCATTGACTGCCCACACACCCTCGTGGCCTTTTTCAGGAATGGTGTGGAAAGTCCAGATCAGCTTGCCGCTATTGGCATCGTACGCTTTGACGAAGCCACGCACGCCGTACTCGCCACCATTGGTACCGATGAGCACCTTGCCGTCGGCCACAGCGGGTGCCATGGTCTCGGAGTAGCCCAGCTCAGGATCGGCGATCTGGGTTTCCCACAGCATCTTGCCGCTCTTTGCGTCCAGTGCGACCAGCTTCGCATCCAGCGTACCCATGAACAGCTTGCCCTCGGAGATAGCGACACCTTTGTTGTTCGGGCCGCAGCAGTAGGTCGACACGGGGCCGATCTTGTGCTTGTAGTGCCAGTACTGCTCACCGGTCTTGGCATTGATCGCGTAAACATGGTTGTACGACGTCGTGAGGAACATCACGCCGTTGACGACCAAAGGCGCGGTTTCCATCGACTCGACGATGCCCGTCTGGAAAACAAATGCTGGGCGCAGCTTGGAGACATTGCTGGTGTTGATTTGCGAGGCAGGGGAGTAGCGCGTCTGCTCGTAGCTGCCGTTCGGGTGCAGCCAGTTTTTGCTGTCTTTGGCGGCACCATCCAGCATGGACTGGCTAACGCTGCCAAGATTGGGCATGGGGATAGGCTTGATACCCGCCCCTGCAATGGGTTCTTGCGCAATCGCCGAGCCAGCTAGCACCACACTGGTGGCGACGATCGCCTTCACCATCTTGTTTAGAGTCATGGAACTTCCTCTCTGGTTGAGTTTATATTTTTATCCCAGCAAACGCTTGTTGAGAATCTGGAAAAGCTGGATCAGCTGAATCAGAAACTTCAAGCTAGCTGCCCTGCTGGAGCGCGTGTGTCCGCTGGGGCTTTTTTTGAGCGCAATAAGCCTTGATGGCCTTGATACTATTGCGCCCGTTGATCCTATTACCTGTTCAATTGCTTGGCAATACAAAACACTTCTGCCCCGGGATTATTTGCATGAAAAGTATCAAAAGAATTTTCATATTCCTATGGGTTGCAGCCGCATTTTTTTGCGCCGCAGCAACCGCCGAAGAGGTCGACAACCCCCACAGCGCATCACTGGCCGCGGTCCGTGCGGGCAACCTCCAAAAACTCAAAGACCTGGTCGAGAAACACGGCGCGAATATCAATTCGCGGAACCGGCCTGGAGAAAGCCTGCTGATGATGTCGATCAAAGCCGGGCATAAAGACATGGCCAACTACCTTCTCGACAAGGGTGCCAACATCGACACGCCAAACACGTCAAAGGTCACGCCGCTCATGGCCGCAGCCTTCAACGGCGATGTTGACATGGTGGAGAAGCTTTTGGCGAAAAACGCCGACATTCATGCGCTTGATCAACTGAAGAAGAGCGCCATGGTCTACGCAGCGGGTAACGGGCATACCGAGATCGTTTCTCGGTTGCTGACGGCGGGTGTGGAGATCAACGCGCGCTACAAGAATGAGCTGACCGCGTTGATGTGGGCCGCTGGTTCAGGACACGAGCAGACCGTGTCGCTGTTGCTGGATCGTGGCGCCGACCCTGCACTGACAGATGATCGCGGCAAGACCGCGTTGCAGATGGCTGATGAAGCTGGACATCTGGCCGCAAAGAGAATACTCGAGCAGCGGTCCCGATAAATACCTGTCCCCGCTGATCAAAGCGGAGGAAACAAAAAAGCCTGTGCACTGCACAGGCTCAGCTTGTCCAGGCTGAATGACATCAGCGTTTCTTCAGCACGACTTCAAATTGTGCAAACCATGCGGACACTGCATCGATCTCCGCATCAGACAAAGGTTTGGCAATCACGTTCATCACTTCATTGTGGCGCTTGCCATCTCTGAATTGCTTGAGTTGGCTGGACAAATAGATTTCCGACTGACCCGCCAGCGAGGGCGTGCCAGGCATTGATGACAGACCATTTTCACCATGGCACATCACACAGGATTGTCCAACCTCTGCACCGGTTTTTCCCGCCGCCGCCGCAGTGTTAAAGAGGCCAGCACACAGCAGGCCAGCAAGAGCAAAAGATACTGATTTCATGACTTCACATTTAAAAAGTACAAGAGGGCCGAACTAAACACCCCAATAAAAACGCCCGCCGGGCATCAGCCGCGACAGGCGCTTACGTGGTGCAGCCGGGCTTGTGGCCCGGCGCACTTACGACCGTCGATTAGTTGCCGGCGTAGCTGATGCGGTAGATCGCGCCAGCGTAGTCGTCGGACACCAGGATCGAACCATCAGGCAGGTTGGCCACGTCGACCGGACGACCGATTGCACGGCGGGTCGTCATGTCAATGAAGCCGTCGGCAAATACTTCTGCCTTGCCAGCGGTGCCGTCTGCATTGAGCGGAACGAAGTTGACCAGGTAGCCGCTAGGCACAGTACGGTTCCAGGAACCGTGCGATGCGATGAACATGCCGCCCTGATACTTCTTCGGGAACTGCTTGCCGGTGTAGAAGGACATGCCCAGCTGAGCCTGGTGAGCAGGGAACTCGACTTGCGGGAAGATCGCGCCTGCTGGCTCTTTCATGTCTTTCAGCTCAGGTGCTGCAGGTGAGCCTGCGACCTTGTACTTGCCGTTCCAGTACGGGAAACCGAAGTGCTGGCCAGCTTTGGTGATGCGGTTCAGTTCGCCCGGAGGAACGTCGTCGCCCAGACCGTCCACCTGGTTGTCAGTGGTCCAGATGGTCTTGTCTTTCGGGTTGATGTCCATACCAGCGGGGTTACGCATGCCCATCGCATACACTTCTTTGCCAGAGCCGTCGAACGGGTTCAGACGAATAACGCCACCGATACCGGTTTTGTTGTACAGGTCGATCTTGTCTTTCGGCTGCACGTTGTACGGCTGGCCCAGTGTGACGTAGAGCTTGCCATCGTCAGCAACTTTGCAGGTACGGCCGGTATGGTTGAACGACTGCTCATCAACCGGGATCAGGCCGCCCTCGGGTACTGCGGTGATCACAGCAACGTCCGGACCTTCGTAGAAGTACTCGGCTGCAGGGAAGTTCAGAACGCGGTTCGACTCAACCACGATCAGGAAGCCGTCTTTGGTCCAGCAGACGCCGTTCGGGTTCTTGAACTTGATCGAAGGAGCGAAAGGCTTCACCTCGTCAGCGGTCATGTCGCCATTACGGTCGGTGACGGCCCAGACGGTGGTCTTGCGGGTACCGACGAACAGCATGTTGGTCGACGGTGCAACTGCCATGTAACGCGCGTCAGGAACGACAGCGTACAGTTCGATCTTGAAGCCTTCCGGCAGCTTGATCTTCTTCAGGTTGGACTTCAGCTGCTCAACGTTCGCACCGGTCTGAGGAACGGTGGGGATGTCGATCGCAGTGTTGGTGTTTTTAAATGCCGAGATCTTTTCCAGATTCTCGTCTTTGGCAAAGCTCGGTGCAGCGAATGCCACAACCAGAGCGGATGCCAGGATGCTCTTCACAAAAACGGTGGACTTGGCCAATTTAATCTCCGATGAGTTTTTTATTACTGACAGTACTAGAAACAACTAAGACCCCAGCAAAACTTTCATTAATTCTTTTGCAATCAGATCAACGAAAGAAATGCTGCAATGCAGTTGGGGCCTCGAATATAGGCTGGCCGAAGATCGGGTTACAAGTGAATTATTTTCATCTGGTCGGTCGTGTTTCAGACTGCAGCGTTGCCCCAGATGCACCTGAGGCTTTGCAAGCATTGATCGATGTCGAGAAGGCAAAAAACCCGCCATCAGGCGGGTTCAATGCAGCGTCGCCGCGACCGGCTGACGACAGCCTGTTCAGCGGATTACGACGCCCCAAGGGGTTTCACCGACCTTCACTTCGCCGATCGCTTTCAGCTCGACGGCGTCGATCACGGAGACCGAGTTGGAGCGGCCGTTAGCGACATAGAGCTTTTTACCATCCGGCGTAATCGCCATGTTCCAGGGGCGCTTGCCCACCGGGATATTGCCGATGATTTCCTGTGTCGATGCATCGATCGCGGAGACCGTGCCATCCTTGCCGTTCGAGACAAACACGCGGCTGCCATCGGGCGATGCGGTCACGCCGTTGCAAAAATTGCCAGTCGCCAGCTGCTTGATCACTTTGCGCTTGGCGACATCAATCACATAGACCGTATTGACTAGTTCTGATGCCACATAAGCAAACTTGCCATCCGGACGAAAGGCGATGCCACGCGGACGATTGCCCACCTTGATCGAAGCGACTTGCTTGCGTTTCGTCACATCGATGACGTCCACGCTGTCAGCCTCCTCTGCTGACACATACATCAGCTTGCCATCTGGGCTGAACACGGCGTGCTCAGGATTTTTGCCCCGCGTCTTGACAGCGAAGGTCTTGCGGCCCGTGGCCGTGGCGATGAAGTTCACCGAGTTGCTGATCTCCGATGCCGCCGCCACCCATTTGCCATCGGGTGAGATCGATACGCCTTCGGGAGACTCGCCAAGATCGATGGTGCCGGACACCACGCGTTGCTCGAGATCGATCTTGACCAGTGAATTATTCGGCTGATCGCTCACATAGAGCGTCTTGCCGTCGATGGACGCCGCCAGACCGCGCGGCTTGTCGCCTGCCTTGATCTCGGCAACGACGGTGTCATTCTCGGTATCAATGACTGAGATCGTGCCACTTTTTTCATTCGGCACATAGGCGAATGGTGCTGCGAGAGCAGCAGAGGAGATCAGGGCAGCGACTGTCAGCGTGAGCGAGCCCGCGAGTCGGCTTGCGAGAAGGCTTGGAATGGTCATGGTCTCTGTTGATGATGTTTGGGTTGTTTTTTCAGGGTAGGGCAGGAGTGCCCACCCCAGCGAGCTGAAAGGATAACCCAAGCCTGAGTGCTGCGCGACCAGGCTTCTCAAAACGAATCCGTAAATTCGGGTACGATGACGAAGGCGTTGAATACGGGCACTTCGGGGGGAGAGCAGCCTGCACTTCTGCACGCACTCGTCCACCAAACACCTCAGGGGCCTTATTGATGTCCGATGAATTTAACGAGAACGACTGGCGACGCTTCCTGAAAAGCGTAGGTGAAGACCCGGACCGACCCGGTCTGCTTGAAACACCGCATCGGGTCTCCAAGGCATGGAAGCACTGGAC